>CACGIM010000013.1 GCA_902573115.1 uncultured Candidatus Poseidoniales archaeon | reverse complement strand
TACACGGACTAGTCTACAAAGTGGACATGGAGCACGAGGACATTGGCAGGTGCTACGGTCATGCACAAATTTCTCTGATGATTAAGAAAGGGACTCCATGGCCGGTTAACCAAGAGTCAAACATACTACTAGACAAGGACCTTCAGACTGGAAATTGTGATTTTATCGTCAGCGCCCTCTCAGATGAGATTCTGCCAGAAGGTACACTTTCGATCAGCATGACGTATTCCAGCTCAGACTATCTTAGTGGCAATAAAGAAATAGATTGGGAGAGGAATTACCTCGGAGGGCCAACAGATAGCGAAGATAGACCTAGGAGCTCAACAAAGAAGAACTGGGTCGATTCGATGTGGGATGAATCGGAAATTAGGGAGTTTGATCTGCAGATAGCGGTCTCCTGTCTAAAAGCAAGCTATCCTGACAGTCAGGCCACCCAGGCACTAGATTCAGGTGGGTACGTTTGGGATGCCAAGTGGTCAAGGCCGACCAGCGAACCAGAGTGGAACCTATCTTGGGTCGACGAAGGCGATAATTCGGGCTGGCTGGTGCTTCAGAGATCCTCGGAAGGTTGTTCCATAATATCATCTGGATCCAATGACAATGGCGATGTCAAGTGGAGCGATTCAAGACCCAGTACTCAGACTATTTCATTACTTGAAGAAAGAATCCTAACAGAGGGCAGATATCCGGGACTCGCTGAATATATCAAATCGGGTGACCTTTGGCATGTCGATACAACCGTTGGCTACAGGCTTTCGGCAATAGAAGATAATGACTACTTATCACTAATTCCAGGAGACGTTGGTGATGGGAAGGTTGCAATGATCGCGAGCAGGGATTGGAACTCAGGAGATAGGAGCAACTCAGTAGAAATGGCAATGGACTCCGAGACAGGGGAAATGATCCTTTGGTACCATATTGATGGGATCGCTTAGATAAAAAAACTGGCATACAACACGTTATTCAAGGCGTCATATTCAACACTGCTTCGAGCCCCGTTAGTGCCAATGTCTGCTCCGAAAGAAGATGATGGCCTTCCGGAAGTCTCTGAATCTCCGCTAATAATTGATGTGGATTTCGTAGAGGAAATCAATGATAATCCCACAGGACCTCTTGATTTTGCAGATGAGATTAGCGTGGCAAGGCCTAGAAGTCCGATGGAGCTTCCTGACTCTCTGCCAACTCCTGAAGGCCGCGCCAGGGTAATCACCGTGACAAATCAGAAGGGTGGCGTGGGGAAGACGACTACTGTGATCAACATTGCATCCCAATTGGCGCTTAGGGGGCACAGGGTTTTGGTTGTGGACTCAGATTCTCAGGGTAATTGCGCTACAGGACTTGGAGTGGATAAGAGCAAAGTAAGGTACACAACTAGGGACCTAATCCTTAGTCCGGAGACAGCAATAGGCTCCAGACACGCTACAGCAGTTGATAATTTACACATTATTGTGGGAGATAGGACTCTGATTGGACTCGAGCAGGAGATGATGAGACAACTGGGCCGAGAGAGAAGGATGAAGGAGGCACTAGAACCTCTACTATCGCACTATGACATAGTTCTAATCGACACTCCTCCCTCTTTGGGATTAGTAACAATTAACGCACTGGTTGCTTCCGACGCCCTTCTTATTCCAGTTCAAACCGAGTACTTCGCTTTGGAGGGCCTAGCACTTCTAGCTGGAACCATCAGAGAGGTTCGTTCCCTCCTTAACGACAGACTTGGAGTTGATGGAGTCCTTCTGACCATGCATTCACAAACACTGCTGAATCAACAGGTCGCGGGAGAGCTCTTGGAGAGCTTCCCAGATCTTATCGTAAAGCCGGCTATCAGACGGAATGTTAGACTAGCAGAGGCACCCAGTCACGGAGTACCCATTCACTTGCACGACCCCTCTAGCCGAGGTGGTAAGGACTACCAGGGAGTGGCAACAGTTCTAGAACGTCGTTGGGGTCTTGCCTAGATGGTGAATCGAGGACTCGGCCGGGGTCTTGGAGAATTAACTTCCAGAACCAATAGGCCCAATTTGTCTTCCTTCGTCACGGAAAAGGAAATGCCAGACTCTCCTCGTTTAGCAGTATTCTGGATGATTTTCGGAAGCATATGCTTCGGAACTATGAACGCATTGGTGAAGTGGACCAGTGACTATGCCGATGTCTGGATGATAATCATGGTTAGGTCGGCTGTTATTGCCTTCGCAGTTGCTGCTTTCGCAGTATCTACGGGCGTATCACTCAAGGTAAACGATCCTAAAACGATGCTATTGAGATGCTCGGTGGGGCTTCTCGCGATGATCCTTTACTTCACGGCTCTCGGTAGAATTCCGATAGGACAAGCAGTAACTCTTCAGTACACTGGGCCTATCTTTGTGGCATTGCTCTCTGGAAGGATTATCTCAGAGAGAGTCTCACCATCTGTAGCAGTCCTTGTGTTGACATCTTTCGCAGGCATAGTTCTGATTATATCTCCCGAAGTAGGTACCGTAGAGCCCGATGCCTTGCTAGCGCTGGGATCGGGATTTTTCGCTGCGCTCGCCTACATGTATGTTAGAGAACTCAGAAAGACTGACTCGCCGGCAACGGTAGTTTTCTGGTTTGCTTTGTTCTCTGTTGCTGGTAGTTTGCTTCAGTCCGCTCCGGACTTATTGACCTTGGACTCAAAGACAATCGCCGCACTAGTAGGTGTTGGAATAGGAGCTGGAGGTGGCCAAGTTGGAATTACGATGGCATACCATAAGGCAAATGCTGCTTGGGTCAGCGCCTTTTCCTACCTGACAGTATTGGTTGCTACATTTTACGGATTTGTCCTATTCAATGAGTCTCTGGGCCTTGCTGACTGGTTGGGAGGAATATTGATCGTGGGGTCTGGCATAGCTCTAGTTTTCATCCCCCCTCCTGATGAAAAGACTTAGGATACACTCCCAAGGGACTGTATGGTTATTGTTCCACCCATATTAGCATGGTTCTGACAGTAATAATATAACGTTGCAGGCGCATCCAATGGCACGGTAAACGTAAGGATGCCACTGGAACCTTGGGTGCCTGTGTAGGTTACTCCGTCGGTGTAGGAGCTACCTCCTCCATGCGTCCCATCGCTGGTTGTTGATAGACGAATGGGATGGTAGGAGTTGCTAGTGTCCGATTGGATGAAAGTATAGGTAAAACCCCTGTACAGAGTAATATCGGCTTGTTGAATGTTATCGATATAGAAGTCCATGCTCGTGACTGTAACGTCCATTTCCATAACCGTAGGCATCACGCCATCAGCGCCATCAGCGCCATCAGCGCCATCAGCGCCATCAGCGCCATCCGATCCGTCTATACCGTTTACCCCATTACAAACGTACATGGTCTGGTCGACCTCCATGGTTGAGAGTATACCGTCACCGTCATCGTCCATTCCGATTCGCACTACGTTCCCTCCCATTGGGCAGCCGCTGCTGCCAACCGACAACGCACTAGTTGTGACTAATGCGTTTAGTCCGTCATCTCCGTCAGCACCCGATGGGCCCTCAGTACCGTTGACCCCATCCAATCCTGACGGCCCAATTGGCCCCTCCGGCCCAGTTTCCCCTTGAGGCCCCAAAGGCCCGGAAATATTACCGAGGTCGATCCAGTAATTTCCATCCCAGACATGAATGTGTGATGTTGAATTGACATAGAAAGCATCACCGACATTTCCTATGTAGATTTCACCTAAATCTGAGGTTTCTTCTACGGTCCCTACTATTGTGAATGAGGTCCCATCCTCTCCGTCCAGCCCATCTGACCCAGCTGGACCTTGTGGCCCCTGCTCCCCGTCTGAACCATCCTGGCCGTCAGCACCAGCTGGACCTTGTGGCCCCTGCTCCCCGTCTGAGCCATCCTGGCCGTCAGCACCAGCTGGACCTTGTGCCCCATCCTCTCCGTCCAGCCCATCTGACCCAGCTGGACCAGTTAGGTCGATGTTGGACCATGAACCTCCCGAACATGCTTTGAAACCACTATCAGATGACAAATAGTACAACCTTCCGTTTGTCGATGAGTCGCATTCAGGCAACTCAGCTTCGCTTTGGACAAGGAATACATTCCAGTCTTCAAGCTCGTTCGGATCATTCTTGTCAAGCTCATCATCTGTCCCAGAACATCCCGAAAGAGCCGTCAAAGTCATCATTAGGGCTAGGAGAGTCGCCATTGCGTCTTTTCCAATTCTCTTCATACAATATGCTGGGCTACACGGATACTTAATGTGGCGTCATGAATAATCATCCTTCTTTGAATTCTGACACCTCTTCAAATGATTTCCGAGTGAGATTTGGTACCTTTGCATCCTCAGCGGGGTATCCTACCGGCATCAGCAACATCGCATTCTCATGTTCCGGTCTTTCCAGAATCTCTCGGAGAAAACCCATCGGAGAAGGGGTATGTGTCAATGTAACCAAACCCATGTTGTGAATGGCAGAGATGAATATACCAGCAGCAATTCCACATGACTCCTGGGAGTAGTAAGTCGGAGACATCTCCCCGTTGGACCTTCTTCTCTGTGAGTGTCTAAAAAGAACAACCAGCCAAGGCGCGTCTGTGATGTGGTCCTTAACGTGGTCAGTGCCCAGTGGAGCTAAAACCTCTTGCCATGCTTCTGGAATCCTCTCTTCATAGAACCGCCTTTCTTCTTCCTCGGCGGCCTGCCTTATCTTGGTCTTGAGGCTATAATCTGAAATTGCTACGAAAGTCCAAGGCTGAAGGTGTGCACCAGAAGGTGCGGTACTAGCCGTTTTTATTGCCAGCTCTATCAATTTCTTAGGGACTTTCCTTGAAGAAAAGTGCCTAGTAGTTCGGCGAGATTTCATTTGACTGTAGAGCGAGTTAGCCCTACTTAGCATCTCACTTTGTTCAATTTCTGAATGATCGAGGGGCACAAAGTCAGGTTCGCCGGCGGCCTCGCCCATGAGTTGGCTCAGTCGCGACCTAACATCAAGGCTGCCATGCCTACAGAGACCATTGCCAATGAAATCGTGAAACCCGGCATCATGCTATCATCATCCTTACACGAGGTCTCTGACCCCCCCCAAGTCCCATTGTCAAACCAGCAGTCAGACCAGACCTTCCAACCAAAACCAACCTCTGGTACCAGAGACTCAGATCCGTCATCCGTCTTCAGAATGAATTTCCAATTGACATAAGAATAACCGGGCTGGACTTCGAGTGAATTTGCAAAGGACAAACCGTTGTGGTTCTTCTCCATCTGTCTCTCCTCTGGGGGGTAGCATACTCCTGTGTTGACGCAAACTTGTGTTACCCAACTTACTTCGGAGATGTTTGTGTCATCCTCAATTTCGAGACTAATCTCGAAATTGCCACCAGAGCTAGCTCTCAATATATCCTCGTAATCGAGCGACTTGATTCCCGTGCCATCAAGAGAAGACGCCTCGTTTACACCTCCCGCTGATGCACTGGCCGGCAGCATCAACATCCCAACCAAAAGGATGGCAAATAGCCCGCGCATGTTCTGTCGCGTGACTCATAGCAAATGAATGCTAACCACTCAGACTTCGAGCTCCCAAAGATCGTCTCCAACCCAGTGGATGGTTGATATTGCCTTACCCTTGGTCATGCTCATCATTTCATCCCCTTCCACCATCGCTGTACCAGTGGCGATAGGCTCCCCAGTCTCCTGGTCCCGTATCCAGACAAAGTCCCCAATTGCTAAAGTCGGATCAGCGATATGAATTCCTGCACCCATACAGTCTGCTCCATTCCTGAGAAATGGTATCGCACCATCATCTACCGCTACCCAAGACCTTTCTACTTTCCAGGCCATAATTCCCTTTAGCGTCGGATACCACTGCATACCACCTCCAACCTCAATCCTCATCGCCAGAGGAACCTTATCGACGAGAATCAAATCAGTCTCCTGAAAGTGGGCCTGTTCGAGAAAACCAGTAAGATCAACTTCGTGACCTATCCAGTTGCCAAGCTCCTCTGCGACTCCCTTGATTTGCTTTAGTCTGACAGGTGTTCGCCTCCTAAGCCTCTTCTCTACCACGTGCCTCGGTCTGAACCAAAGTGCAAGAACCTGCCGAAGCCGTGTACTTGAAGCCCTGATCCCCATCGCAAAGCATGCTAGCCATATGCTTGGACTTAGAAGGGGTTTTAGTACCCGAAATTTGGATTAATGTAGCCGAAAGAACTGGAATCAAACAATTGACGAGGACAACAAGGGATGAGCCAGACTACAACCGCTTGATGAACTATAGACTCGGCATTCTGGATGACAAAGACATCAAGATAGGCGATATTACTTCCGTAATTGAAAGCATGGAGCCACTCCAAGGAGCAAGGGAATTCCTCTCGTCACTCCAGTCTAGGTGGCCCACATTTATTCTCTCTGATACGTTTTCTCAGTTTGCCAAACCTATGATGGCAAAGCTTGGCCATCCGACTTTACTTTGCCACAGTCTGGTGATTGATGATTCCGGAAGGATCGAAGATTGGGAGATTAGGTGCCAGGATCACAAGCGCAAAACGGTCGAGTCACTCAAGCAAATGAACTATAACGTAATCGCAGCAGGCGACTCGTACAATGATACTACCATGCTCGCTTCAGCAAGCATTGGGGTCCTTTACCGACCGCCGGACAATGTTATCGCAGAGTTTCCACAGTTCCCTGTGACGACGGACTACTCTCAATTGATGGGTGAAATAGAGTCAGCCGCAATGGATCTAGGTGAGCGCTGGTAATCTTCAGTGGATGCAATCCATTGAAATAAGGCTGGCAGGTCGGCGAGTTGAATGGCGAAGTGGCATGGCATTTCTCGCAGGAAGCCTACAGGCGGTCGCTTGAAGCGTCCAAACCGGTATAGGGGGAAGAGAAGAACCGAGGTCGCGAGCGAAGAGCAACTAGCATTCGTTGGCGAAAAAGACGCACGCAAGAACTATCGAAAGAGATCCGGATCACAAACTGTTAGAGCTCTCTCAGTTAATCAGGTTAACATCAACAAAAAGGATGGTAAAACCATCAGAGCTACAGTGAAGAATGTGGCTGGTAACGATGCAGACCCTAACTACGTTAGGAGGAACATTGTAACCAAGGGGGCGATCCTCGAAACGGATGCAGGAATGGTCCGAGTCACCAGCAGACCGGGTATGCACGGGGTTGTCAGTGGCGTTCCTGTCGATGAGTAAGTCCACGAAGCCCTCAAGACTCACATCTTCCGGGGTTAGAGCGATAGCATGCCCCCCAAGCGTGACGAGATGATCCTGTGGACTGGTTATTTTGACCTTAGGTTGAGTCGTTCAGAGGGTCGAAGGGTTCCCAAGGATGCCAGTATTCCTAAGCCCACACTTGAGGCCCTAGTCTGGGCAGCACGCAGCACTGGACTTCGAAAGATGAGGCAGGAGCCAGATTCCAGCCACCCATCAAGACCCTATGCCAAAGAAGGAAGACTGGTAATGCCACCGGGTCATGCATTAGAGATAACCGGATCAAAAAGCAAAGAAGGGGTAATGAAGACTATTGGCAAGACTCTTCGAAAAAGGTCACTAGAAGCAAAGGAACAGGGTGAAATCGGGACAAGGGGGCCTGCAAAGGGGGACCGGAGGCAGAGGGCTCAGAGAAAGTCCTTCAAGCACAGGGGGGCCTCTAAGCGACGTTCTAAGTTCGGAAAGAAGAAGTGAATGTATGATCATAAATTTGTCTGGTTACAGGTTCGTTGATCTTCCGGATAGGGATCAGTTGAAGGCCCCTTTACTGGATCTGTGCCTAAGTCTGGAACTAAAAGGAACAATACTTCTGAGCCATAATGGAATTAACTTATTCGTTTCAGGGACCAAGGAGTCAACAGACTCTCTAATCGAGTACTTTGACTTGGATACTAGACTAGCTGGAATACCTTTGAAGGTGAGTCAGTCTGACTACCAGCCTTTCAGGAGGATGCTTGTGAAGTGTAAGAGGGAAATTATCTCCCTAGGCATGGATGACATCAGGCCATCGGAGCTGACTGGGCCCTACATAGCCCCAAAAGAACTTCAAGTCATGCTCGATGAGGGACAAGAGGTCCTGCTACTCGACACTCGGAACGACTACGAGACAAGAGTTGGAAACTTCGAGGGTGCAATAAATCTAGACATTTCTTCTTTCAGGCAATTTCCTCAAGCAATCGAGTCCCTTCCAGAAGAGTACAAATCCATGACATTAGTAATGTATTGTACCGGAGGTATTCGCTGCGAGAAAGCTTCTGCTGTGATGATGAAGGCAGGTTTTGAGGATGTCAGGCAACTCGAGGGCGGAATTCTGGGCTACTTCGAACAATGCGGGGGGACTTACTGGGAAGGGGACTGCTTTGTCTTCGATCAGAGAGTTGCTCTGAATCCTAACCTAGAAGAGACTGAATTCGAAATGTGCTTCAAGTGTAGGGAACCACTATCATTAGACGAGCAAATGTCCAATGACTACGTTATAGGACAGCACTGCCCGTATTGCGTTTAACAGGAGAGCTTAGTTTTGTTTAGTATTAAAGAGGAAGTTCCAGATCCTCAGACTTTTTTGGCCCTAAGATCGGGAGCAGGCATGAGGTCTCGCTCCAAAGAGGGGATTGAGAAGGGATTGGGAAAAGAGCTCTATTCTGTGGTACTGAGATTAAAGGAGACCCTTGAGCCAGTAGGAATGGGACGTGTGGTTGGGGATGGGGGGACAATATTCGTGATTTGCGACATGGCCGTGCTCGAGAATTGGCAAAGGAAAGGGGGAGGCACTATGATCATGGAAGCACTAATGGAATTCATTCTACGAGAAGCCCCACCAAAGTCATATGTCAACCTGATGGCCGATATCGACGGGTTCTATGAGCGATGGGGTTTCGTACCCTCCCTCCCTCGGTCAAGAGGAATGGTACTCAACACAGATTAGAGATCACTCAACGGACATTGTCCATCCGAATTCGTCAGGAGAACGCCTTTGTTGTATCGAAGTTAGGGTCTCGTAGAGCTCTAACGCTACAGGACCCACATCCCCTCCACAGTACTCGACAACTTTGGTCCCGTGCTCTATCCTCCCTATCGAGGAAATAACGGCGGCAGTGCCCACGCAGAAGCACTCGTCTGCTTCTAGGGCATAATCCACATCCACCTTTTCCTCAATCACCTCATAGCCCTTGGACTTAGCGAGCTCCATCACTGAGGACCTAGTGACACCTGGAAGAATTGTTCCAGTCAATTCGGGTGTTGAGATCACTCTGTCCTTTACGCAGAAGAAGTTTGCAGCCCCCACCTCTTCGATGTACCTATGATTCACTGCATCTAGGTAAATTATCTCCGAATACCCCTCTTTTTTGGCCATCTGAGATGGAACCATCCCGGGCGCATAATTTCCTATCGCCTTCACTCCTCCAGACCCTCCGGGGGCGGCCCTGTGGAATTCATCTGATACTCTCAGAGAGGTGGGCGTTATTCCTCCTTTGAAATAAGGCCCAACTGGAGATACGTATACGAGAAATGTGTACTCCGGAGCCGGTGCTACTCCAAGAATAGCTCCACTTCCAAATATTAGTGGTCTAACGTAAAGAGCGCCCTTGCCCATTGGAGGGACCCATCTAGAATTTTCACTCACAGTTTTCTTGATAGCGTCAAGAAACATTTTTTCTGGAACCGGAGGCATACCAAGCCTCCTTGCCCCTTCACGGGATCTTCTCGCGTTGTCTTGGGGTCGAAATAGAACAATACTACCATCTGCAGCATGCTGAGCCTTCATTCCCTCAAACAAACCCTGGCCGTAATTTATCACTCCCGCAGCTGGCGATATGCTCAGATTCTGGAAGTCCTGCATTGATCCAGGCTGCCATTCTTCACCCTGTTTGCAGTATGCAATGTACATCCGGTCAGTCTCGGTGAAACTGAAAGTAAGCGAGTCCCAATCAATCTCTGGCCCCGACTCTTCAAGCACCTCTCGCACCCCTTTTACCTCAGAGGGAGCCGCCTCGGCTTTCAACGATTGCGCTGGAAGCCCCCCCGGCATGGTTATGGCCCCTAGCGGTGACGTAGGGTAAGACAATCGGTCTGTATGTGCCATAGGGGTGATTTATTGCAGTTTGAAGAAGAGGTTTGCATCGTCTCGGGCGATAACAGGGCCTGGTCGGAAGAGCCTAAGACAGTAGTAGAGTTATGGTGTCGTTCAAAGGAGGGATACTCGGTACTTCTTCTAGTGAACGGACTAAGGCCATACGTCGAAATCTCTGCTCCAAATTCACCAGATATGCAACCGGATTCGGGATTTTTGTCCGGAGTAGCTACTGTGAAGGGGGTTCAGGGAGATCCTGAACCCAGTGGTATGAAGCTCTGTCAAGACGGGGTCATAAGGCCACACTTTCGCGTTTATGTCAGAGATACGACTAAAGTTAGAGGAGTCAGGAAATCACTTTCAGATCAAGGTTGGACCGTCACAAGCGCCGATATACTGTTCTTTCAGCGACTCTTGCTGGATCTAGATCTGGGACCTCACATATTGGCGAGAGGTGAGGTGCTCTGGGCAAGCGAAAAGGCACCGAAGAACACTCAAACCCAAGAAAACACAAATCCCGAGATAGCTGAGAAGAGAATTCAAGAGATCGGGGGCTCAGGAATTTATCCTCTTGATTTGATTGTCTCCTGTGATATTGATGGCCTCAGCAGAACCGAGCCATTCCCAGCGCCGTTCGTGACCATGTCATTCGACTTAGAGACCAGCATTACCAAAAACACGATACTTTGTGCAGCAGCGGTCATCGATAGGGCTGGAAAGAGGACAGAGTACCCTATTACAGGCGAGGAGGCTGAGATACTACAAAAACTAACAGAAGTGGTACGCTTAGAGGACCCCGATTTCATTACTGGATACAATATCGACAACTTTGACCTCCCAAGGATGGTAGAGAGATCCGAGTATATTGATACACGCTCCGAGATGGAAAGAGCACTATTCCTAGGATGGGGGCGAGTGCCTATTAATGAAACAGAGACCAAACGAGGGTGGAGGAAACCCGGCAGAGTATTCCCAAACAGAGAGCAGAATAGGGTCTGGACAATAAAAGGGAGAATACCCTTGGACGCATGGTGGCAGGCAAGGCAGACCCTCAGACCACAGAGGGAATCACTCCGATACGTCTCACGTCTTTTGTGGCCGGAAAATAAAGAGATGCAGAAAATGGACATTGACGCCAGCAGGATGGATGAAGAGTGGGCTGAGAGACCAGACGAGGTCCTCGAGTATTGTGTACGCGACACAGTACTACCTCTGGATATACTGGAGAAGATGAAATCAGTGGCTAGAAAAGAGGCCTTGGCCTCTGTTTCCCTGACCACTGTCGACATAGCCGCTACCAGCACCACCAGTCGATGGATAGACTCGTTAGTTATACGATTAGCAGATAGGAGTGGGGTAGCTGTCCCAAATACAAATCAGGGTCCTAGAAAACAGGATAAGATAGCTGGAGGTTACGTTCACGAAGTAGAACCAGGAGTCAAACCATGGGTCGTAGTCCTCGACTTCAAATCCATGTATCCATCGATAATGATATCCAATAACATCTGCTCAACTACCCTAGTTAGAGATGGGAGTGAGGATGATTCTCACTTCGCCTCTCCGGTGACCAACACGAGATATATTTCAAAGGAGGAGAGATTTGGTCTGGTACCACAACTACTGCAAGATCTCATGAACAGTCGGGACCGTCACAAAGCTGCATTGGTAAAGGCAAACAAGGAAGGAGATGAACAAGAGGCCTTCCTGCAGGACCAACTCCAATATGCAGTGAAAATACTAATGAATTCGTTCTATGGGGTTTTCGCATCTAATTTCTATCGATTCACCCACCCGAGTTTGGGGGCCAGTATAACTGAGTGGGCCCGCCACAATATCAAGGAGATAATCTCCAAGGTGGAGGATGACGGAGATGACGTTGTCTACTCCGATACCGACTCGATATTTGTTATCGCACCTGTTGAGGGGGCTCCTATGAATAGGCCTCCGAGGGGGGATGATCTGGAAATCTGGGAGAAGGCTAAGAGCGACACACTAGATTTCGGGCAGTCACTTGCAGAGAGATTTACCCGAGAAGGCGCCGAATTAGAGTTTGAGACGGCTCTCTCATCTTTCTTCAGCCATGGAGCCAAGAAGAGATATGTGGGAAGGGTAGTATGGCCTAGGGAGGAGATGTTAATCAGGGGATATGAGGTAAGACGTACCGACACTTTTCAATTATTATCGGACACTATGACCGAGATGTTTGAGATGATATTGGATGGAAATACAATTGATGCCGTGGACATGACCAAGTCTGTAATTGATAGGGTTAAGGCTGGCGATGTGGAACCTTCCCAGCTAGTAATTAGTAGATCTTGCAAGGGTAAATGGAACTCGAAAAAAGAAGAGTGGGACTTTAGTGTTTACAAGAACGAGGATGGCCTTCCCTATGTCAGAGCGGCAAAGCAAAGAATAGCTGAAGGACTCCAGTTCACACCAGGGATGAAAGTGGGCTATGTAGTTACTAAACCCGATGAGGGTGAGAAGAAGTTGGGTGTTAGAGCTTGGCTAGTCGATGAGATTGGAGGGGAACCACCAGAGTACGATAGGGACTACTATGCTGGTAGACTAGCCAAGTCACTGGGAAGAGTCACTGAAGCCTTTGGATGGGATGAAAAGAACTTATTGAAGGGTAATAGACAGAGCAATTTACTAGATTTCTAAGTTATCAAATAGCCGCAGGATTGATTTCATCTCCCCTGTGCCCATATACCATGGCGAAGCCTCGTGAGCTTGCATGTCTGATGGCATTGGTGTTCCTAGCACCCATGTTCGCAGGATGTACGGACTTGCTTAG
This sequence comes from uncultured Candidatus Poseidoniales archaeon, assembly GCA_902573115.1. Classification (GTDB taxonomy): domain Archaea; phylum Thermoplasmatota; class Poseidoniia; order Poseidoniales; family Thalassarchaeaceae; genus UBA36. The sequence continues at coordinate 17,202 of CACGIM010000013.1, read as the reverse complement.
CAACAATAGTCCACCCACAGCTACAATCAACGTAGACCCAAGCGGGACCATAAAGACAGGCGAATCTGTTACTTTTAATGCGGCTGGATCATCTGATCCCGATGGGGATGCCATGACCTTCGAATGGAGGTTTGGAGACGGCAACACGGGAAATGGCCTAACAACCAGCCACACCTATAATCAGCCGGGTGAATACACAGTACAGCTAGCAGTTGGAGATGGGACACACGAGGCAAAGACTAGCACATCGATAACTGTTTTAGACTCTTCAGCAAGTGAGCCAAAGGCAGTGATTTCTTCTGACAAGGATGATGATTGCGACGACGGGGAACCTCCAAATGGGGACTTTGTGATCGTTTGGGTTTGTGAAGACGATAAGGACATTAACGACCGTCAAGTGCAGGTATCTACAACTGTGACCCTTGATGGATCAGGATCATGGGCGGGCTGTGATCCCGAAAATTCGAACTGTTATGCAGAAGAGTATCTGGTCGAGTGGAGATGGGACTTAGACACCTACATTGACTCTGACAATGATGGCATAACGGACAATGACATAGATGCCACTGGGGAGACTTACAATTGGGAAGATAGACCTGCGGGTGCTTGGGAGGTAAAACTGACTGTTGTCGACAACAATGGATTCGAGGATAGCACAGATTCCGTCGTATACGTCAATTATCAAGGTATATGGAAAGATTTTGTTATTGACAGGGCGACTCCAAACGCTGTTATCATGACTTGGGAATATCCCGTGACTTACGACCAGGAGTCGAAGGATAGAATACGCTACATGAGGGCCAAGTTGTCTTACCCGCAGGAGGATGACGATCAGCCCGGAGGGGGGATTGTTGGCCAGACCACAAGCAACAGGTTGGATATGTATATGCACAATAGTACCGAGGAAGAAGTGGCCAACACTACAGGAATAGAAAACGACAACAGGGATGCAGGAGATTGCAACAGTGACGACTATTGTGTTTGGATGGTAATTGGTGGCTCCACTGTAAGAGGGTTCCAACCTGGAGAATGGACTGTTGATTTAGAGAACGCAGAGACTCATAACACTAATGTCAACCATTTCGTGATAGAACTACAGTATAGGTGAGACTCCTTCGGAAGACAGATTTATCAGAATCTAGGCATAGTATACCGAAAACCGTAGGGAACGATTCATAAACACCTCTTCGGTCGCCGGGGCACCTTAGAGGTGTAAACAATGAGTTCACAATGGGAAGATAAGAGTAAGCCGCACCTGAATATCGTTTTCGTCGGGCACGTCGATCATGGAAAGTCGACGACTGTCGGGAGATTATTGTTGGATAGTGGCCACATAGAGGAGCACGTAATCGAGAAGTTCGAGAAGGAAGCAGCTGAGAGAGGTAAGGCCGGGTTCGGATTCGCCTATGTCATGGACGGTCTGAAGGAAGAGAGAGAGCGAGGAATCACAATTGACGTAGCTCATAAGGAATTCTTCACCCCCAAGTACTACTTCACAGTCATCGATGCACCTGGTCACCGAGATTTCGTGAAGAACATGATTACTGGAACTAGCCAAGCTGACGCAGCCGTTCTAAACGTGGCGGCAAACGACGGTGTCAACGCCCAAACTAAGGAACATGCCTTCTTGGCCAAAGTTCTGGGTGTCAAGGAGTTGATTGTCAACGTCAACAAAATGGACATCAGCGGAGTCGATTGGTCGGAGGACAAGTTTAACAGCGTGAAGGAAGAGGTATCGAATCTACTGAAAATGGCGGGCTTCAACCCAACAGACATACCATTCATTCCTTGCAGCGCGTTCGACGGGGACAACATCTTCAACAAGAGTGAAAATTCACCTTGGTACAGCGGACCAACACTGTTCGAGGCTATCGATGCAGTGGAAATGCCGCCCAAGCCAACAGACAGACCCCTAAGGCTTCCAATACAGGATGTCTACAAGATCAGCGGTATCGGAACAGTGCCAGTAGGCAAGGTAGAGACAGGTGTTTTGGAGAGGGGAAAGACGGTTGTATTCAATCCAAGCCAGAAGTCTGCAGAGGTCAAGGATATCGAGATGCATCACACAAGCCATGCCAAGGCAGAGCCTGGTGACAACGTTGGATTCAACGTTCGAGGTCTAGCGGCAACGGACATCCGAAGAGGCGATGTAGCCGGATACTCAGACAGTGAGCCATCATTTGTCCGACACGACGAGACCTTCGTAGGCCAAATCCAGCTTATGGACATCCCAAAGGCTATCGGAACAGGATACACTCCAGTATTCCACGCCCACACAGCTCAGGTAGCTGTGAGGTTTGTCGATCTCCTTGAGAATGCAAAAACCAAGGAAGCCAACCCAGCATTCCTAAAGACCGGAGATGCTGCTTTGGTCCGATTCGCTCCTACAAAGCCAATGGCAATAGAGGAGATGTCCAACTTCCCCGAGCTCTCGCGCTTCGCTATCCGGGACATGGGCAAGACCGTGGCAGCTGGCGTCTGCATGAAGATCGAGAAGAAGTGATTCGACACTGGTGAAGGAAATGCCGGTTGTCACGACAATAAAGTTAACCGGCGACAATCACGAAGACGTTGACATGGTCTGCCAGCAAATCAAAGCAATTTCTGACGAGACGGGAGTAGATCTGAGGGGACCAATACCCCTTCCTACGAAAAGACTGGTGGTGCCCTGCAGGAAGAGCCCTGATGGAGAAGGTTCTGAGACGTGGGACCACTGGGAAATGAGAGTTCACAAGAGGCTACTTGAGCTAGTTACAAACACAGCGAAGGACGAGAAGTCCCTGCGGAAGGTTCTCAGAATCCCTATACCCGACTCGGTTACTATCGAACTCTCTCTGAGAAACCTAAACTAATAATTCCCTAGCTGAGGGCCTCTTGACTTGCAAGTGACCCCATAGGGTCCCATGCTGGAAGTACTATTGGCTCGGTATCTAGTCCTGATAGCATATCATCTGTCAGAAATTCCTTTGGAGCTGCTATCTCAAACATATGCTCGTCAAACCAGTTATCATTCATGGTGAAGAAGCCCTTCTCACCAGAGTTATCAGCTCCCCACGAGTTTTCCACTCTCCATCTCCTAGGTTTTCCATTAACTACGTCTACCCCTGTAAAAAGCATCGCATGCGTCATCATCGTTTGTCCAAACTTCAGTCTGTCAGCCTTTTCCATACCGAACTCGACGCCATAGAGCTCCTCTAATTTGTAGAGATTCGCATCCCAAAGGCCCCTCTTCCTCTCCATCTGCTTTCCCACATCGCACCCCATCCAAACTGGTGTTCCATTTTCAAGAAGCCTTTGAGTCACCTCTTTCATCTCCTCAGCTGGAACGTTCAGATAAACCACAGGAGGCCCTCCAGATACGTTCTGCAAGTAATCGACTGTGTATGTTTTGTAGTATTCATTTCTAGGATCATTAACTACACACACGTAGTCCTCCCAGTCGATATCTACGTATTCCTCCGCGAATTCTAAGGGAGTCATCTCTCCCTTCCTGTGGAATTTTCCATCCTTGTCTCTCCATTGCCAGTCGAAATTTTCCGGCGGTGTACCGAGGTGGATACACAGAATCTTCCATATGTCGGACATCCTAGACTCCTTGTGACTCCGGGACTCTTCCTTTGTCCCTCCTTTTTCTAGAATACTTCGAATCTCACTGGCAGAGGTCCTCAGAACTTCCTTCAGAACGTTATTCATTGGCCGAGTACTGCTGCTGCTGTTTGACTCTGGATAAGCGGACATCGGTACCAGACCATGCTTTCTGATGAGATTCATCGCCATGTTCCACTGCCCACCGTCGCCGATAGGGTCGCTAAGTAGGAAATGGGTAGTCCTATCGTCAACTGGCCGGTCGGAAGTTTCGATTACAGCTTCTAAAAAGTGATTTGACCTCTCAAACTTGTCCCAGAAATGTAGATGAGATTGGCTAAATTCGAAGTCTTTTAGTTTCATTTTCTCCATTGCCCCAACTCGAAATAGGTTTAGTGTGGCGAACAACCAGCATCTTCCACTTCTCTTTTGGTTTGTCACAGACCAGTCGTCTAATTTCGTGCTGAATGAAAAATCCATGTTTTGGAGTAGGTCCCTGCTAAGAGTAACGGTTGACAACTCAGTATTGCTTATAGCGTTCTGAGCGACCTTAGCTGATGGATCAGAGTTGAATTGCTCTCTGAAAGCTTCAATTTGAGAATTAGTAATTTCGCCAGTCATCTTACTATTCTGTTGCACCAGTTGGGCTAGGCGTTAGAAGTTGCCTACCTAAACCGGCGCTGCCTCTGCGAAACCTGCCGAAATGAGTATCTCCGCTATCATTGGTTGGCAAAACTCCACATCTCCTTCTTCCAATGAAACCTCCGAGCCATCCTCCATCAATATTGGATCTTCCATGTCTCTGAGAACTTTGATTCTTACCAACTGCAACGAATCATCTTCTGCCTCATTATCAATACTTCTAGACTCTGCAGTCGAAGAAGCATGTTCTGGGAAAACATCCATTTCTCTTATACGATCCTCCTCGTCAAAATCAGGCTCTTCCCAGTGATCATCGGTTGGAGGTGAAGGTTTAGCTAGGATCTTTGCATCTTCCTCTTCGGTATATTCCTTCAGTGTCTCTCGAATGTCACCGACTATCTTCTCGGAGTGACTATCGGAAGCTCCAAGCATTGCCGACCAAGAATTGGCTGTCTTATACTTCTCTGTTTGTTCTCTGACTCCGTTATAGAAAACTCTCTCTGATGGGTCATGCTTGCTCCATTCGAGCCTCTGGAATCCGTTAGATGGTGCTTGAAGATTAGAGTGTGTGAGAAGATTTGTCATAACCGCATGAGTGGTAAATGCCGTCAGCCGCATTCTAGTAAGGTCCGTCACGCAGGTTCTAGCAACACCTAATCTCCTTGATAGCAGTTGAGCCTTCGCGGTCATACCCTCATCTCTGACCGTCTCAGATAACTCAATTTCCATATTCTGAAGGAGCTGACCAACTGCATCCCAAAACCCCATACCTTCAGGCATAGCAATTTCGACAGGAGTGTTCTGACTCTTTTGTTTCCTAGTAATCTCAATCAGAGACTTGTGAATACCTTCTAGCTCTTTTTTGGAGAGCCTGCGAGCACCTGAGTCTACTGTCATGAGAACGACCTGTCACTAATCGAACAGAGGAGATACATCAACAATTCCTAACCTAATGGGACATGAAACCTTGCGGGAGAATCAAATCAGTGACACCTCTCGGAGAGCTGCAGGTGTACCCGAGTGGTCAAAGGGGGAGGGCTCAAGATCCTCTGCATAGCGCTTCGCAGGTTCGAATCCTGCCGCCTGCACCATCAGACCTTATCTTAGCAGAGCCTTGAGAAGCTCAATAGAGCCCTCCTTACCTCGACTATCCGTGATACAATCCGCAGCCTTTACGACATCAGGAAACTCATCGCTTACAGCTACGGAAAACCCAACTAGGCCGAACATGGAAATGTCATTCTGGGCGTCACCACATGCGATTACCCTTGCAGGATCTACCCCCCTCCTTTTGAGAGCCAATTTTAGAGCGCTAGCTTTGTTGATACCAGGCTTGACTATGTGTACGGCGAATCCAGTTGGGACTACCTTCAGATCTGACCACTCGCTTTCTGAGATTAGCTTCGCCATCAATTCGTGCTGACCAGTTTCTCTCATGCACCATTCAGTCTCCCTCCATCTGTTCGATTCTATACCCTCTGGATCCAAATCTTCTATCTGGCTCGCCAGCCATTTAGCAGCCTCTTTAGCCCTTTTACCATCGGACAGGGCCAATATTTCGTGACCTTGGTAACTATCCCATATCATGCCCCCGTTTTCGGCTACGATGAAACCAGAAGCCCCTATCGCTTGACTTATCGGAGTTGCGTTAGGGAGAGTTCGACCTGTAGCTAGTGAAACAGTCATCACCTCCCTATCCACCCTCCTTGCCAGCTGTACTAGCTCATCGTGGAATCCATCTGAATCAAGAAGCGTACCATCCACATCAAAGACTATCATATCCCATTCATTTGGGTTCGGGACCTCTATCATGCCTTAACGGAATGTCTCACATTCAAGATACCACCGACATCAAGGCATCACGTTGAAGCGACATGAGACATTGGGAGCGCCATGCCTGAAGATTCTGAGGACTTCTTAATATTGGAAGAAGATGAAGGTGAGTCAAATCCAATCAAACCAGATTCCAGAAGATTCTCATTTCCCAAGATAGCAATTCCACGGCCGAGTTTACTCATCGACAACTCGAACGAAATGGAACAAATGGAAGACCATGATGATGACTTTTTTGAAATTTCAATGGATGGAATCCACAGTTTTGACTGGCCCATCAGGGGTATGGATTGTCCTGATTGCGCGATGAAGGCTACCAGAGCCCTCAATAGACTCCCTGGCGTAGATTCGTGCAGAATTTCAATAGCTGGAGGTACCGTAGAGGTTTCTCAGGATATTTCAAGAGGTGCTATTTCCAGATCCTGCTCTGTTCTTTCCAGTCTAGGCCACGATCCGGATTTAGGTTGGCTGAGGGCAGTTGGAACAACTTCTGATAGGGTCTCCTCTAGACTTGGAGTAGATGATAATGGTCTGAGAAACTGGTTTCTTAACATTCCTGGAATACTTGATGTAAGGATAGACAAAGGAAACATAGACGTGAAAAAAGTGTGGATTCAAGATCCTGAGCTTAGGGAAGCCTCTGAGAGAAAGATGTATTCTGCCTTGGCCAACGGAAGAAGACTTTCTCCAATTATAGATTCTGGATTTAGGAAGGATCAGGTCCAGCTACTATCTTCAGTTCTGTCGATCCCACTGATTTTCTTGGTAGCTGGCTTAGAATCAAACCCAGATATCCCGAGTGTAATTTCATGGTTACTCGCTTTATCTGGAATTGCATTTGCCGGAAATCAGCTTTTCCTAGAGGCCTACTCAAGTCTAAAAAACAGAGTGGTCGGTTTTCAGGTGCTTACATCGCTTGCAATTTTGGGTGCTATTCTGCTAGGAGAGCTAGTTGAGGCTATCATGGTGGTATCTCTAGTGGCATTTGCGTCACATCTGGAGAACAGAGCACTCATTAGAGCTAGAGAATCAATGCAAGGAGGACTAGATAGATTACCGAGAATGGCCAGATTAGCTTTGGACAGAGAGAAAGACCAGAAGAGGGAGTTAGGATCTTTGGACATTGTAGCAGCAATTTCAGCATCCTCATCTTTGAGCAATCATCATGATGACAACCTCATCCCAGTTGAGGCATTAGAAATAGGAGAGGCAGTAGAGGTGAGGTCCGGTGAAACAGTCCCAGTTGATGGACGAATAATCGAAGGTAAGGGGACTATTGACAGGGCCCCATTAACGGGAGAACCAATACCAGTCCCCGTTAAGCAGGGTGACATAGTAGAGGCAGGACTAGTCTTAGCCCGTGGACCTGTAGTAATCAAATCGGAGGCGACGGGAGGAGAAACACGGCTTTCAAGCCTAATCGAACTGGTTAGGCACTACAAGGACCAACCGACCAGAACTCAGTCCGCTATCGAACGGTTTACCTTGGTCTGGACCCCACTAGTGGTTCTCACCTCGCCAATTATTGCATTCCTGTCTTCCTCATCAACAGAGCAAGCGATCATCACAACCCTTCTGCTTTGGGTTGTTTCATGCCCGTGTTCACTACTTCTTGCCTCTCCTGTTCCCCATGCAGCTGCACTAACTACTGCTTCATCGTTCGGTCTTATAGCAAGAGGGGGCGACATCCTAGAATCTGCAGCAGAGGTTCAGCTTGCACTTTTGGACAAGACCGGGACCCTCACAAGTGGTCGTCCGACAATCTCTAGGATTTTCATAGCAGAGGATGAGGATGAATCAAGGATACTAAGGATAGCTGCTGGATTGGAATCTCGTTCTAACCATCCATATGCCAAGACAATAATCGAAGAGGCGGAAAGAAGGTCGCTAAAACCCATGAGAATCACTAAGTTTAGTGATGGCGATGCCGGAGTCTCTGGGTCACTCAGAGGAAAGACAGTAATGCTAGGGAGGGCAGATTGGATCCGTTCAGAAGGGGCCAAATTCTCTGAAACGATTGAAAATTCTCTCATTGAGTCCAGGGCCGCAGGTTCTGGTACGAGCATTCTTTCGCTCGACGGAGAGGCCATCGCTTCGATTAGTTTCGCTCATGATGACGCTAGGGAAGGTGTAGTCGAGGCAATCAGGGATTTGGAAGCCCACGGAGTATCGACCGAGATACTTAGCGGTGATGAGCAGGCAAGTGTTGAGGCGTTTGCTAGAGAAATAGGCATGGACTCATCAATGTGCAAGGGAGGTTTTGATCCCGAGCAAAAGGCCGAATACGTTAGGCAAAGATCTTCTAATGTTCGGACAATGATGGCAGGTGACGGGTTCAACGATGCCGGTGCCCTTGCTGCAGCTGACATAGGAGTAGCGGTTGGTAGTGGAGACCAGGTCAACTTAGACGCAGCAGACGTCTTAATTCCTGGTCAGGATCCAAGAGTGCTCTCTAGAATGGTAGCATTAGCAAAGAGAACCAGAAGGATTGTTTATGCCAATATAGCAATATCCGTGGCTGTAACTCTAGCTCTTGTGACAGCTGTATTAATGGGGATCGAGATAAACCTCGCTGCTGGAATAGCACTTCACGAGGCAAGTGCGATACTAATCATTCTCAATGGAATGTGGGTCTCCGGTACAGGTGCTCAGAGACTTTCTAGCTTAGTTGAATTATCTCGAGATATAATTTCTGATCTTAGGGAGATTTGGGTCATAATGCTCGGAAAGGCCAGCGAAGACACATCAGCGACCGCTTGATTAACCGAGGTGACCTCGCCAACCTATGGTCGAACCACAAGTAGAGTCTAAGTTCGCTCCTCCTCTTGTCAATTGCGTCCAATGCGGAGGTATGCTACCACAGGGATTGGGAGAGATAGAGTGTGTTCTCTGCGGCGCTCTATGCCGGGTATCCCACCAGCCTACTGTCGATGCTCTCACAAAAGAAACTGTGCAGTGCCCCCACTGTATGATTGCAGTTGAGGCTGGAACTGATCAAAGGCCTGTAAGTCTAAACTGCGAAGCGTGTTCTGGCTCATTCACTCTCTCGAGGAAACTTGTCAAAGTAGAGATTCAATGCCCCTCATGTGAGGCTAATCTCAGGATTCGTCCCAGGCCAGGAAAGAGAGAGCTGAACTGCCCAGCGTGCAATAATCCATTCAATGTTAGTTTTTAGCTCCGAGATGCTTTAGGAGTCTAAAAACAACGTTTTGAGGACAAATAGAACCCTCTTGTCTCAAATACCACAAAAAGAGCGTGAGCATGGGGATGGGCACGTGAGTGAGAGCAAGAGGACAGAGGCCGGTGAGTCCGAGGCTATGGATGAACTTGAAGCACTCAGAGAGGAGCACGCTCTCTCGTCTTCTTCCATGGGTGCAGCAAGGAGAGCACAAAATAGGCTCGACGAGGAGTCGACTTTACGATCTGGAATTAGAAGAGAAAGAAGGATGCGAATAGCGGAGATGACTGAGAGGGTCTCTGGAATGCACGGAGCTATGAGAAAGGCGAACGAAATAGTATTCGAAGAGAAGCTACAGCAAATAGAGGCTGATCTGAGGGATGAACTCGAAGACGAGTTAGAGAGATTAGAGAAGGAATCGCTTGAGAGGGAAGAGAGACTTCTGAGAGAAGAGATGCTTCACAGGCTCAGAAGGGAGGAGAACAGATTGCGGGACCAATTGGATCTAGAAAGAGATCGTAGGATAGAGGCTCATACCTCTAGGATCAGAAAAAGACTGAGGGAGGAAATGGAACTGGAATTTTCTCGAAGGAAGGCTTTCTTGGAAGAAAGGCTGGAGCTAGAGGCATCTCAGGCTATAGAGAGAATGGAAAGGAGGGTTGAGATGGACCTAAGGGAGGCAATGGAGTCAGAGGTACATAGGAAGTCGGAAACATTCAGGCTCGATCAAGAGATCAAGATGAGGGAGAACATTGCAAAGAAGAGGCGGAAGCACGAGTCTAAGCTTGAGAAGCAGCTTGAAAACGAGAGAGAATCACGAGAAAAGGAGATGATTTCAGATATCGAGGTCAGGACAAGGGGCCTCGAGGAAGAATCAGAAAGGGCCGCTTTATCGGAATTGGACCGTAGGTTCAGGGCAGAGAGGGATACTATGGAAACCGCTCTTGCACTAAGAAAACAGGAGATGACGCTTGAAATGGAGGTTGAGATGGAGCAGAGAGTATCTGATTTCGTGAATAAGAGAGAAAAAGAGATGATATCCAACCTAGAAAAGCAGATCTCAAAGAAAGGTGACCTGTCCAAGAAGGAAGTTACAGAGATGATAAAGACTATGAAGTCTGAAATAAAAGTAAAAATGGAGACAGCTTTCTTGGAAGCTCGACAAAAGGTACTTGATTCGTAGAAATTTATTTTCACCATTCAGCATAGTGTGCGAGCATAGTTACTCAGAGGGTTCTCAAAGGGTCACCCGCTCCGATTGGTATATGACTCAACAAGAAATGTATTACAGAATGATGGGAAACACCGGAATACAAGTATCGGTCTTGTCTTACGGTTTCTGGGCCACATATGGTATCAAGGACAGACTGTCAGGAGAGGAAGGAGTTAGGACAGCTAAGGATCTCATGAGAATGGTACGCGAAGCGGGGGTGAATTGCTTTGACCACGCAGAGGCCTATGGAAACCCGAATGGAGAGGCAGAGAGAATATTTGGGATCGCACTTAAAGAACTACAGGAAGAGGATGCAGACCTTTGGAGGAGGTCTGACATGGTTATCACAACGAAGGTCTTCTGGGGGGGTTCTGGCGTTAATGAGTCAGGCCTTTCTATGAAACACTGCATGGAAGGTCTAGATGCTTCCCTCTCCAGACTGCAGCTAGAATATGTGGATCTTCTATTTTGCCATAGGCCAGACCCTCACACTCCTACCTCAACTGTGGTGAGGTCGATGACCCAGATGGTTCGATCAGGAAGGGCCACGTCTTGGGGTACGAGCGAGTGGTCGGCTCAGCAGATTACCGAGGCATTTTGGATAGCTAGAACGGAGGGGTTGGAACCCCCACAGTTTGAGCAGCCTCAATATAACATGCTACACAGAGAACGATTCGAAAGAGAGTACTTCCCATTATTCAACTCACCCTATAATCTCGGATCTACAATTTGGAGCCCATTGAGGTCTGGATTCCTAACTGGTAAGTATCTGGATGGAGTCCCTGAAGATTCAAGAGCCACTCAAGAAGGATATGAGTGGCTAATAGAGGATCTTGAGGATAGAAGGGAGAGGGGTGAATTCGAAATAGTTGCTAAACTAGTGCACTTCGCCTCAAATCTGGGCTGCTCTCCTGCTCAGCTTGCATTGGCATGGTGCCTAAAGAACCCGAATGTTTCTACAATACTCATGGGAGCAACCACCCAAAGTCAGATAGAGGACAACATAGATTGCATAGGTGTTGCAAAGCGTCTTACTGACGAAGACATGTCAAAGTTAGACGAAATCCTAGGAAATAAACCGGACTCTTGGATGGGCCCTGGTGGTGCTGGTACTAGAGAGCTCAAGACTCTGTAGACAACACTTCTTCATCCGATAAATTCTCTTTTTCTTCATCTTCATCTCTATTCCTAATTAGAACCATGGCTAGGATCGAAATTAGTACTGCTACTAACAGAACAAGCACCACAAGAGCAACTCCAACAAGTGAAGTCTGCTCAACCTCCTCAATAGCTGGTTCAGAGCCCATAATACGGAGATGAGCGACAAGGTTAGTAGAGGCCTCGTCTTCCAGTATTCCTCTAACCATCAAAGTCTGATTTCCTTCTATTTCATTACCTGGAAGGTACCGAAGTCGTTCTACAAGCATGGTATGGGATATCTCGACTATTTGGTCACCAGGAGTAAACTCTGACAACGTCATCCAATTGTCCCTCATATCCCATGTCCTCCACTGAAGCTCAACCGGTCCTCCCGATACTCCCACCTCTACTGACTCTCCAGATGAGAGGTGAATCCTATTGTCCGCAGCCGTTTTTGTGTTGGTACTAAGATTGATTTCTGTATTCAGCCCGTAGACGTAATTCGCGGCCTCCAGAAGTGCAGGCAGACCCTCAACATGGCCATGACCATATACGTTGTTTTGCCTATTCTTTGGAATCAGGTCTTCCGGGCAAGGCTCGTTATCCAGCATATAGTGGCATTGCCTGTAGGTAGCAGTCTCCTGCATGATATTACGTATGTCGAAGGGCGATAGATCGGGATTTGCTTGGTACATCAGTGCCGCGAGACCCGCAGCTCCAGGGGTAGCCATGCTAGTTCCGGAATATGCCACATAACCGTCTCCTGAGTTGGCCTCAGGGGCATTGACGCTAGATCCTACGAACGCTATGTTCGGCTTGACCCTTCCTTCCTCAGTGGGTCCTTGACTTGAGTACACAGCTATCGTAGTGTCCTTATCGAGAGCACCAACCGTTATGGCGTCCTCAGATGAACCAGGGGTTCCAATTTGTGCGGTTACACCGTTATTTCCAGCCGCGATAAATAGAGCTACTCCCGAACGCACCATCTCGTTTGCCATCCTGTTCACCGACTCCTCCTCGCTTGAGGTCCATTCAATCAAACCAAATCCTCCAAGGCTCATGCTAGCAGCTCTTATGTTGAATTCATGCCTCTTGTCTACTGTCCATTCCATACCAGCCATCACTGTTGCAAAAGATCCCGAGCCCCCTTCGTCGAGTACTTTCACTCCTACTAGTTGTGCTTCAGGGGCAACTCCAATATGTTCGTATGTGGGGGCCCCAGTACCCGCGGTTATACCAGCACAATGCGTACCGTGACCTTGGTCGTCGTAAGCCTTAATTTCTGTCCCATTGGTCTTATCAGGATTGTTCACAGGGTCATAGAAAGCTATCACCTTGGAGTCATTTGTGGAGTTGTCGTCGTCAAGATCATCCAGTCCTACATGCTCTGAGTCTATTCCTGTATCGATGATAGAGACAACACTGCCCCTTCCAGTATATCCAGTGTCTTCCCAAATCATGGGAATCCCGTGAATGTCATTTACGTCGTTCATTTGAATCGTAAGTATTCCGTCCAACTCGACCATAACTACACCAGGGAGCTCTGATAGCTCAACTATGTCATTGACTCCAACTCTCCCTGCAATACTGTCTATCAGATGATATCGATATTGAGTCTGAAAATTGACCTCTCTCTCCAACATTTCTTGATCTGTTTCAGTAGGTTGATGGTCGAAGTCAACAATTACGCTGATGGTGTCTGATTCATCTACCCAGTCGTATATATCACTAGAGATTGCCTTCCAAATTGCATCATGGACTCCATCTCTGTCCAGATCCATACTTGTGGTCACCCACCATGGGGGGGTATCTTCTTGATCTGTTGTAGCGACACTTGAAGAGGACAAAGGTATAGAAATCAATAGAACTAGTATCGTGGTAAATGCTGGTTTCACAATATGCCCGACGGGGGGTGATTCTTGAATAAGACGGTTATTGGCTCAATGAACAATTATTTTTGTGCAAAATTAATCACAATTGGTCATCGCTGCTTGGCCCTCTTTCTTGCTGCCTTACGCCTTCGGAGCTTCTTCTTTCTCCACTTCCAGCGTTGCTTCCCCTGCTTCTTCCAAGCACGGGAACCTCTCTTCATGTAGTAATCGGCCCCCAAACAGTGGCCTCCCGAGCGAAGGTCCGTATTTCAAATTGGACTATTCGTCAGCTATTGCTTTAATTCTATAATCAGCCTCTTTTGCAAAGTTCCAGTAGGCTAGACTTGCAGGATTCGAGTTGTTCGGCTTCTGTGCAATTACTATCGGCGCTCCTTCCAAAGGCGACTCTGCGATTGCTACCGACCTTGGAATTTGAGTCTCGAAAACCCTATCGCCAAAGTGACTCCTTGCCTGCTCTGTCACGGCCTCGCAAAGGTTGCTTCTTGCTTGCACCATTGTCATGAGTATGCCAAATAACCCTAACCTAGGATTAACTGAATTCTGTACGTCCCTAATCGCAGTCATCAATTGTCCCATTCCCTCCAGCGCATAGAACTCAGCTTGTATTGGAATTAGGACCCAATTAGCCGCAGATAGTGAGTTAACTGTCAGCAGACCAAGGGAAGCTGGTGTGTCGATTATTATCACGTCAAATCTTCCCATAGCCTCTTTGAGAGCCAATCTGAGCCTATTCTCTCTTCCTACTCTGGTTGCCAGATCAACTTCTATTCCAGATAGATCAAGATCGGCAGGAAGTATCCAGAGATTTTCGATCGAGATGTGGTTCGGTGGACCTCTCTTCCTATCCGGGTTATGTCTCTTCCACGATGATCTCATAGACCTAGAAAGGAAGTCTGGACCTATAGTGCAATCCTCTAGTTTGAGTAATGTATCATCAATTCCTCGAGCGAATAGGTCATTCATAGTGTGACCAACCTTTCGTTTGTCAACACCGAAAGTGGTTGCAACATTCCCCTTCGGATCCATATCGACGATCAGAACCCTCCTCTTCCGAATTCCGTATTCTCCGTTTCCCATTGCCAAAGATGAGGCTAGGTTGACCGCAGTAGTGGTTCTGGAGCATCCCCCCTTGTGATTCACACACGCAATCACTATCGCCACATAGGTTGAACATGTAACCCGGTTAATTGGGATTGCCCGGCTACTGGATAACTGGCACGTTCACTTCGTTGAGGATCTTGTTTACGACCCTCCTTCCTGTGACTCCTCTGATTTTTGATTCTGGCTTGAGGACAATTCTGTGGCTTACAACATCCAATGCAACACCTTTCACGTCGTCAGGGATGACATAATCTCTACCATCTATAGCTGCTGACGCTCTTGATGCTTTGAACAGACCTTGACTAGCTCTGGGAGACGCGCCCGCTTCGATTCTTGGATCAGCCCTTGTCCTTTGTACCACTTGTACAATGTAGCCTAGAATTTGCGGATCGATGTGGACCGTTTCAAGCGCCTTCTGCATTGCAACCACCTTCCTAGGCTCCACGATCTGCTCCACATCGTATGAGTCCTTGCCCCTAAGCTTCCTTCTTTGGAGAATAGCTTTTTCTTCATCCATTGAGGGATATCCCATGCTCATCTTCATCAGGAATCTGTCCATTTGTGCCTCTGGAAGCGGGTATGTCCCCTCCTGCTCTATTGGGTTCTGCGTGGCCATCGTAACGAATGGAGCCGGAAGCTTGTGTGTTATGCCCTCTATTGTGACCTGCTTTTCTTCCATCGCTTCAAGTAGAGCCGCTTGTGTCTTGGGTGGTGCTCTGTTGATTTCATCTGCTAGCAATATATTTGTGAATAGCGGGCCAAACCTCGGTCGAAACTCCCCTGATTGTTGGTCATACATGTATGTCCCGATAATATCGGCAGGGAGCAGGTCAGGAGTGAATTGAACTCTCTTGAATTTGCATCCAAGTGCCTTTGCAAAGGTATTGGACATCAGAGTCTTGGCGAGGCCAGGATTGTCCTCAATCAGAATATTACCGTTGGCTAGAATTCCTATTGCTACCTTGCGGATGTTTTCCGGTTTCCCAATAATTACTTTTGAAACCTCGCTCATGAGGTTGTTTGAATGCCCAGAGACAGACCTGATTAGATCTTTTGAGCTGGATCCGCCCCCCTGTGCAATCGTCATACTGAGGCCTCTTGTCCTAAAGGCCGCTCAGATGACTACTTGAGTGTTCGGTGCGCTTGAACATCTATTGCTCTGCCCTCATCTCCCCCAGAAGTGGTCGTCTTTACGGTGTATTGCCAATAGCTCTTCATAGACCTCCTTTTCTACTTGGGTCATCTCCAATTTTCTAAGCTTCCTGGCGTGGGATTCAGGGATGTCTACGAGTAGTACGTCACTCTCTTCTATTTGCCTTCCTACTGTTATGCCATCTACCGAGATTGCCACCTCTTCACCCTGTCTAGCCTCCTTCATACTCTCTTGCCCGGATCTTATCGATTTGATGCGACCAACCTTACGACCATCCTTCAGCAATCCTTGTCCGATATGGATCCTCCCTGCGAGAACTCTTACCCCGATTACGGCGGGTTTCGATACTCTGAATGTATGATCCGGGAGAAACATGACCCTGCCCGGATAAACCACTAATTCCCTACTTTCCTCCTCTAGCTCTGCCTTTCTGTCTTCCATCCATTGCTCATGTTCCTCTAGAATTCTGTAAATGATGTCCGATCCTATGTGCTTGACCCCCTCCTCAGAGGACCCTATCTCTTCTTCCGCCTCTTCTAGAATATCTGTACTGAAAGCGAGTATAATTCTGTGTAGTGGTTCTGAAGACGACTCAGCACTTCTAACGTCTCTCCTACTTACCTTTCCTATCGTAGCTTCTCTAATCGGTACCTCAATCTGCCGCAGCTCTTTGGCCAATGCCTCGAGGCCGCCAACGGTGTCGGATTTGATGCAGATCCCCTCCTCATCTAGTTCTATCGATAGGTTAGCCTCAGCGCTCGCAGCTTCCATTGCTGCTTTCCTCTCATCATCATTTCCGACGACTCTTAGTGTAGTTCCTACAAGGACACCCTCCAATGATGGGGCACTGATCTTTATGCCTGCAGCCGCGTATACGGACTCTGTATCGTCCCACCTGTCACCAGCGTCTCTCATCTCGCTCATTCCCCGTGGTGAGAATAGGCCCTTGACTCGAGTACTGATCGCTCCCCTGTCTCCGACGAGTACAATATCGTCTCCCTTCTTGATCGCGCCCCTATGAAGAATCAGGTCTAATGTCTTCCCGAGCCCCCTCTCCTCTTTCATTTCAAGAACTGTAGCCTCTCCGGATCCAGTCACATCGGTCAATTGATCCTCCAAATACCTCTCAGCGAGCCCGATAACCACTGCTAGTAGGTCCTGAATACCTTCTCCTTCCCTCGCAGAAACTGGTACTATCGCTATGTCCTTGGTGAAATCCTTAATTCGGTCATATCTCTCTATGTTGAACCCTTCCTCAGCAAATTGACCAACAAGCTCCCAATATTTCTGATCGAAAATTCCCGATGCCTCCTTTGTCTGAGTTGGCATTGAAATAGCCATAGCACGTCCTTTTTTGCAATTCCAACCATGAATCCTGTCTACTTTGTTAGCAGCTACCACGAAAGGAGTCTTAGACTGTTTTAGTATCCTCAGAGACTCTCTGGTCTGGGGCCTACATCCTTCC
>CACGIM010000012.1 GCA_902573115.1 uncultured Candidatus Poseidoniales archaeon | reverse complement strand
ATGGAAGATGCATTTGAGAACGTGGAGGGTGCCAAAGAACATCCTGCACTATGCCACCTGTATTGCCATGCCCTCGAGTTGTCACCATTTCCAGAAAGGGCCCTCCCGGCAGCCGATGTTCTTCGGGATCTAATGCCTGATTGTGGCCACCTTGTGCACATGCCATCTCATATCGACGCGTGGGTGGGACAGTGGAAGGAGGCCATTGACTGTAACATAGCTGCAGTAGAAGCGGATGATAGGTATGTCGAGAAGAGTGGAAACGAGTCCCAGTTCTACAAGTTTTATCGGATGCACAACCATCATTTCGTTGTTTGGTGCGCTATGTTCGATGGCCAGTACAAAACAGCATTGAAATATGCAAGAAAGGCAGTTGATACACTTCCAGCCGGTGACGAAGATTCGGGCGTCAACTTCATGCTGGCCGGCATAATACCTATGGGTGCAATTTTCCTTGAGTCATACGTGACAATGCCTTGGCACGTGATGATAAGGTTCGGAAAGTGGGATGACATATTGAAAGAACCGTTGCATAGTGACAAAGATGTATTCCCGGCAGCTATCGCCACCCAACATTATGCCAGAGGTGTGGCATACGCTTCAAAGGGAATGGTTCCAGAGGCCGAGGCAGAGCAGTCCCTTTTCCTTGAAGCCCTGAGAAACCCAGCATTGGAGGGCAGGGTGCTGCATAACAACCTGATGTACCAAGATCCAGAAGAAGGCCCCTGTATACTACTAGTAAATGCAGCAATACTTGAAGGGGAAATTGAGTACAGGAGGCAGTTTCTAGCTCAGCAAAGAGGAGAGAAAGCCGATTTCTCTGCCGCTTTCGATCACCTGAGGAAGGGGGTCGATCTTTCTCTTAATCTAGCATATAATGAGCCATGGGGCCAAATGCAGCCTGTTCGCCATATCCTGGGGGCACTTCTCCTAGAGCAGGGAGAATTGGATGAGGCCGAGGAGGTATACCGTGCCGACATCGAGTTATGGAAGGATAACATGTGGGGCTTGCTAGGCCTCAAGCTATGCTTGGAGGAAAGAGGGGATGATACGGGGGAGTTAGCAGAGATATCTCAAAAGTTCTTGGATAGAAGCTCTAGAGCCGATATCTTACCCGCCAAAACGTGCTTTTGCGCTCAGGAAAGTATCGATGATAGTTGCTGCTAACGAAATAACATGCTTCTTTGGATAGAGGCCTTCCATTGGTAATGTTGATGTTGGAACTTCAGTCGGGAGGTCATATGGGAGAATTACTTTACAGTGGAAAGGTGAAGCAGGTATGGAGTACGGAAGACGAGGATATCATCGAGTTCAGGTATACTGACCAGATTTCGGTTTTTGATCAAATTATTCCTAGCCTGATTCCGAGGAAGGGAGAATCTCTGAACCGGGCATCTTGCCATTGGTTCAGTCTGGTGGAGAATGAAGGGATTTGCAAAACACACGTTTTGGAGATGAATGCCCCCGATCGAGTCCTTGCTAGGAGGTTTGACGTAATAAGGGAGCCCGGAGCCATTTCCAAGGATGCGGAGAACTTCTTTGTTCCTCTAGAGGTAATCTGCAGGCACTATTTGGCGGGAACTGCGTGGAGGAGGTACCAGAGAGGGGAAGTTACACCAATTGACTTAGGATTTAGCTCAAATAATGAATTAAAGGAAGGGGTCAAGCTTCCGGAACCGTTCTTGGAGGTCTCTACTAAGTTTGAAAAATTTGACCGGAACCTAGGGAGGGAGGAGGCACTTGAGATCTCCAACTTGGATCCAGAAGAGTTGGACTCCATTCTTTCAATTGTCCTAGAGGTTGATTCAATTATCGACAGAGAGACTTCAAAGAGGGGCCTAATCCATGTTGATGGAAAAAAAGAGTTCGCCCTTGGTCCGGGAAGGGAGCCAGTTTTGATAGACTCATTCGGTACACTGGACGAAGACAGATGGTGGGACGCTGAAGCTTACGAACGAGGCGAAATAGTTCAGTTGTCTAAGGAAGCCGTCAGGCAGCATTACATAGACACAGGCCATCATTCAGAATTGTACGAAGCTAGACAGGCAGGAACCGATGAACCGCCTATTCCTGCTCTACCAGGGGAGATCATCTCCAGTACGGCCGAACTATACGCCAGCATGTTCGAGCGTCTTACTGGGGAGAGTCTCTGATGGGCACGCACGAATATGATGAAGACCCAAGAAATGACAATGTGATGATTTCCATTAATGGGGACATCTTCTCGCGAAAGCAAGCTAAGGTATCGGTTTTTGATGCTGGATTCCTATTGGGAGATGGAATATGGGAATCCTTCAGATTGCATCGTGGCGTACTAGTTTTTATCGAAGACCACTTGGATAGACTGCTTCGAGGTGCTGAAGTAATATCACTCGATCCACAGAGGTCGAGGGATGAAATAAGAAATGAGATAGAGAGGGTCATCGAAGCTAACAAAATGTACGATGACGTGCATATTAGACTAATTCTGACTAGAGGCCTGAAACCAACCCCATATCAAGCACCATGGGTCATTTCTTCACCCCCGACAATGGTAATAATTCCAGAATACAAGAAAGCGAACCACACTAGGTCCATTGAAGGAATAGATCTCGTTTCTGTGAGCGTTAGAAGAGGGGGCCGAGAATTTCAGGATCCAACGATAAATAGTCTATCGAAGCATAACTGCATAGCGGCATGCATACAAGCTGCGGAGAAAGGTGGGGAAGAGGGGCTAATGCTGGATCCCAACGGATATGTTTCGACGTGCAACTCGACACATTTCTTCATGGTGAAAGATGAACAGGTCTGGACCTCTTCGGGGGATTATTGTCTCGATGGAATAACTAGAAGAAAGGTGCTTGAAATTTGCGAGTCACATGGAATTCCAACATATGTTGGAAACTTCTCATTCGAGGATGTGAGAACTGCCGATGAGGCATTTGTGACGGGAACATTCGCTGGACTAACCCCTGTGATTTCTTTCGACGGAATTCCAATCAATGATGGGTCAAGAGGACCAATTTGCGAGAGGTTGCAAGATCTTTACATGAGTCTTGTTAGAGGGGGATGAAATGGGGCAAGAAACAAGAATTGCTATGTGGTCAGGCCCGCGTAACATCTCCACTGCTATGATGTATTCATTTGATAATCGGCAAGACTGTCACGTCACCGATGAGCCCCTTTACGCAAGCTTTCTCTCTGAGACTAAAACCCCACACCCGGTTGCCAGAAAAGTGATTGAAACGTATGAAAACGATGAAAAAAAGGTCATTTCGGAGCTAAATGGACCCATACCCGGGGGGAAATCAATATGGTATCAGAAGCATATGTGCCATCATGTAATTGATTGGTCAGACTTGACTTGGATGGATGGATTCCATAACTGCTTCCTGATTAGAGACCCTAGGGAGGTACTCCTTTCCTTGAGGAAAATCACGAATGCGATTAATCTGGAAGCCACTGGCCTACCACAACAAATTAGAATATTTGAGTACGTTAATGCCATTTCTAACTCAAATCCTATTGTAATCGATTCTAAGTCAGTTCTGGAGGATCCAAGATCAGTTTTATCCTCTCTTTGCCGTTTGCTGGGAATTGATTTTTCAGAAAAAATGCTCTCTTGGGATCCTGGGCCAAGGAAATGTGACGGAGTTTGGGCAAAGTATTGGTACGAATCAGTGTGGAATAGCTCCGGTTTCGAATCCTACTCGCCTCCAGAAGGGGAGCTAGACAGGGAAACCGAGCTTGTTTTGGATGAGGCAATACCCCTCTATGAAAAACTAAAGGGTTTGATCCATAAAACCTAGGAGTGCCTCCTCATTAGGAGCCCACATTTGCTCCTACCGGCTGCCCTCAAGTAAACTAGTAGATGCCTGAAAGCATCTTGAACCCCTCCGTCGAGGGGTTCGCTCGACATAACTGTCCACCTCCCTCTCTCTATTTCTTTCCTCAAGTCATTTACTTCCTGAGAATCCAACCAACCCAGAAGCTCGATACCCCCTAGTCCTTTGCTGAAACCTGGCAGTCCAAGACACTCTTCAGTGAGCCCCCTAGACAGTTTAGTCAGTAGTTTATGAAGAAAACTATTGCCGGCTTCCTCACGAGTATTTTCCACGAGATATTCAATCGCGTTCCCATCATTCGTCGGAAACCTTCCTAATTTTTCCTTCGAGTGGCCGCCATCTAGGGGTCTTGGAGAGCTTCCATCCTCTTGCCAGAGTATAAGTGAGATAAAGAGTAGATTTGGCCGATCTATACTGGGTTCTTTCCCTTCCTCAAGATCTAGCCCCCTTTGTACTCCAATTAGAGAAATCAAGTCACTGTGCCTTCCTTCCATTGATGATTCAATTGCACCGATGAGGTCCGGGGGAACTCTCCCTATGGGGTCGAATGTATGGAATGCGGGTGGCGGGATGTAACTCCTCATGCACACATCCGCCGGCTACCTGTCAAGAAGCCTTCTGAGCCTCTTCTCATATTCGTCTAGATCACTGTCTTCATCACTAGGGGTATCATCTATAATTTCCAATTCATCATCCTCTTCGTCTTCATTATTATCCGTAGGAACAATATTTTCCTCGTTTTCGTGCTTATCTCCCATCTTCGAGATCTTCTCATCTATTACGGATTGGGCTATTTCCATCATCATTTCTCGTTCCTTATAATTCCTGACTATCCAAGCCACACCGAGATACAGCCCAACTACCAGAATTGCCGTCAATAGGCCAGTCCCAAACTGATCAATGTTGTCTTCTATTGAATTTCTTCCACTGAGTACCAATACTGCCTCATCATCACTTGGGTCAGAATCTTGATCCCAGGGGAAGGAGCACCCAATTGTGACTACCAATTCCGTTTCGTCCTCCACATCCGGGCGTTCGAATTTGGGAGCAGGCACGAAAGCCTGAGTCATGTCAACCAGATGCTCGGAGTAATGGCTGCCTGCCCGCATAGTAATTATGCAGTCAGCATCTTCTAGAAGATTCTCATTCAACCTTTTCGTTGGTACGTTAACTCGTTGATTAGGTCCCTCGCCCACCAACTCTAACTCTCCAATCCCCACGTTCCAGTCAGTTCTTCTGATGTCGAAAGATCTCTCTGATGACCCCCCGGCGACTAACATTCCCTTATCGTCAAGAACCCTGATGATCAAACTCCTCTTACCCGGTTCTGGATTCCATGTTTCAGCGCTGAGATTTATCACCCCTGTAGAATTCTCTCCGATCATGCCAAACAAGGCATCTATAACATTGCCATCATCACCTATCAGAAGAGCTTGATAGGTGAAATCATAGCTCCCATTGCTTATCGAGCAAGTGCTAATCAGATTCTCCAAGCTCCCGGGGATGGAGCAAACTACACTCCTAGATGAAGACTCGCGCACAGACATATTGTACCTTAGGGTGCTTGCCAAATCAACTGAAATCTCACCAGGGGAGCTAATTGAGGATGGCAAAAGCCAACCAGACTCAGTCCAAACAAGCTGCCCGCTGAAAGTATCTACAACAGAAGAGGTCGCATCTGTTCCATGAATGTCAATCAAAGCGTCATCTCCACTTTCCACAAAGATATAGGGGGAAGAACCCCACGAGTACTCTGAAGAATTAGTGCTGAGGATAATTTCTTTCAGATTACCACTAGAATCTTCTGCTTGAATCCTAAGGGTTGGCTCCTCCCCACTCCAGTCGCTCGGTGGTATGACCTCTATTGGCACCCCCCTTTCTTCCCCAACCCCTAGAACTGCTTGAGAGTCCCCCTTAACTCCCCATCCGGGGGGGGAGGCCTACGACCTGCAGGATAATCGTGTTTGGAGCATTACCAGTGTTTTCTAGTAAAACATTTGGAAATCCTCCGTATTCCGATATCACCCAAGGACCCATTCCTAACATTGTGAAATCTTGAACAATAGAGACTCGAAGTGGCAGGGTGATTTCCGTCAATCCAGATGAGTCCCCTTCCCTTACTCTCACGTGTAGCTCCACAGACAGACCATGCTTCGCCGTTTCAGGGGGAGTAATATTCAGATTTAGTGACAGAGACTCGCCGGGTTGGACTTCCTCGAGCTGATTGGGCTGATTTATCTCCCACCCCTTTTGCCCGGTCACGTATACCGAAACATATGGTATGGTTGGGGAATTGCCCCTCTGTAAAATCTCAAGGGAAACTTCGGATCCCTCCGGTTCAATCTCCAAATCTGCCATGGAAGATGATACTCCCCATCCCGGCACGTGCGTAATCTCCAAATCGAAGGAAAACTCCTCAACATGCGTATCTCTAGCCATTGCAGTTACGATCACAGTCATTCTGGACCCATTCCATGCGTCTTGAGGGGTGAAAGCAGAAATCGGTAATAAAACAGAGTCGTTTACGCCAATACCCTCTGCCGTACTACCGTTTGCTACCCATTCCTGTGAGTCATCAGACCCTTCTAGGGTCACCTCTACTTCGACGTTAAGCATGATGTCGTCCATCAGGTTTCCCAAATTGGTTGCATTGACTACGAATTCAACGGAACCCCCGGGTTCGACCAGATATGTAGAACCGTTAATTTCCCTGTCCCCAGATCTTGAGTCTATTTGCCATCTATGATCCTGCCTTACCTCGAAAATCACTTCCACAAGGTCCCTAACACTTCTATTACCCTCAGAGGTCATTGTGAATAATACTCGTATTGGCACCCTAGCAGGAGTTTCCTCGGGAATGGTGACTCCCAAAGGGATGGTTCTCAGGCTGCCAGCACCAAGGATAACTGGATTGCTCGAAAAATGCACTTCTATTCCCAGATCAGATGTTATATTCTCATCTGTCATTACCTCGTGAGAAAGTGAATATGAGTCATCTCCGTTGCCCGGATTCTCTAGTCTAAGCACCACGAGACTTTCTTCATCTACGTTGACTATGTATGGCTGTGTTGTCGGTGAATTAATCTCTAGCGCTGCTCTATGTATCTGCATTACTTCCAATGACATTGAAAGTGGGAAGAAAGATTCTGAATCCGATCCATCCTCAAATAAATGGAAGGCTGGGCGAGTGTCCATTGGGAGGTTTAGGTTTAGATTTCCGCTAACTCTCGACCCGGGCGATCCAGATATGGAAACAACATCTCCCAAAACCGACACTTGGTCAGTTCCTTCCCATGACCAACCCTGCATCATCATCCCAGATTCCGTCAATGACCAATTCAATATTCCAGAATCTACTGGTAGGTCTACGTGTATACTCCAAGTTAGTCCATCGGCTGGTACCGATCTAATGTGGCTTGGTTGAACCACTGAACCGGAGGCTACGAATTTTAGCTCAACATCGCTACATTCCTGCTCATCGCCCATTCCCACACACATGCTAAGTGGGGTACTAACATTCTCACCTAGGTTGGCTCCAGAAGGCACCTGTATTCTTGCAGTCACCTCTTTTTCTTCTCCAGGTCCAAGAGAGAGTGCAGGAACCTCCTCTCCTTCTGAATCAAATATCCTGAGATCAGACCCCCATTCCGTACTGTCCCATGAAACTGCTATCTGCTCCTCCGCTGCATTGCCCACATTTTCAATCAATAACCAAGCCATTGCTTCTCCTGAAATTAGCCCATAACCAGTACTCTGTGAGGTTCCGTCTGGCCCCCTAATCGAAAGCCCTCGAGTCCGATTGGCTTCTATTGGCAGGTTAGCTGAGACCTGTGACTCGCCACCATCATGGGTAAGGGTCAAACCAAGATAGCCCGTATCCGAACCAAGAGCATTGGATGGTGCATAAACCCTTAAAACGGGAGACCAAAGTTCTCCTGGGCCTATCTGTACACTTGAAATTCCACCTGGAGTCTGATCGCCCCAAGTCCATCCTTCAGGAAGGTATGAGTCGTCGACACCGAGGGTCCAAGATCCTGCTAGCCTCCCTGTTGAACGGATTCCAATTGAGGCATAGTCACTACCTCCCGGGTCTATTCTCAACGGTTCTGTGGGAATCTCAAATGATGCATTGTAAGGTGGTACTATAGACAATCTATGAGTCTGATAATCATTATCGTATCTGGTTTGGGATATGTTCCTGTACGGATCGAGTCTTAGCTCAAACTCATGATCACCAAGGCCTCCGCTCCACTCGACGCTGAATGACGAGAATGATCCCGATCCACTTGGCTCAACCGGATCCAGCGAGGAAATCCCAGTCCCTCCGATTTTTTCGCCGTTCGCAAATAGCTCGACATCCAGTATCTCATTTGTGCGAGAAGTACCAGCATTCTCCAGATATGCAGTAACTGTGACTTGTTCCCCCGGATCGGGTGAACTAGGGTTGAACTCTATTCCCCTGTTATCGGTTAAAGGCCTGACATCAGCCATAGCCATTGATAATGCCATGCTTCCAATTACAATGTCCAAAGTTGCGTCTCCATCTATGTCGGCCAATGAAGGGGATGACCAGACCCTATGGTCTAGTTCGAAATCATCTGACCATTCAGAATTCACTCCGGCCGGTGATCCAGATGATCCATCAAAGGCCCAAAGAGACCTCCCGTAAGCAACTAGGAGCTCTGGCTCATCCTCGGAGTCTATATCCATCCAAGTTGGAGCGGAGACCGCGATCTCATCATTTGGGTTGCCGCTGCTTTGTTCTAGATCTTGCACCCACTCCTGGTTAGGAACAGAGCCCCCTACGTCATGGCAACCCGATGCCCCATGTCTATCGGTCGTGGTTTGCCACCAAGTGACCCAACAAACCCGATCATGCTCCCCATCCCCATCAGTGTCGATTGCGACAGGAGGGGCATCAGCGAAGCCATTGGATGCCTCAAAATCCCAAATCTCTGATCCATCAGATAACTCAATTCCTCTGAACTCCGCTCCATCAACAGCGTTTGACCCATCTGCATCAGTAGGTATTGTGATAATTATTTCCGGGTCCGAGTCTGAGTCAAGGTTTGCTATAACTGGGCCTGGAAGCCTAATGTGTGGTGCGTTTGTGTCTCCATCTAGATTGTTCAATGACAGGCCGCCCTGCCACACAGAGCTTCCAGAAGAAGAGTCAATTTTCCACGCCCACATCGCGCCATTGTTAGCCTCGATGGTCGTCAAAACCACGTATCCAGTATTCTCATCTGCTTGTGCAAACGCAGGATCAGAAGGATGACTCCCCTTATTGAGAGTCACTTGCCAAATTTCATCTGGCGTACCATTTGTCTGTAGGGGCAAAGCCAGTACAACTGGATTCTCTGAAATCTCGTCAAGAACAGAAATTACTAATTCGGCATCCCCATCAAGGTCAATGTCCGCAAGTAATGGCTGTGTTGTCGGTTTATGTCCTCCAAAAATGCCGCTCGTGTATGGTCCCTCATCACTACTTATCATCAAGCTCTCATCAACCCAATTCCAGAGTTTCTCATCCGAATGGCCACTGTATGACCAACCAGTAACCGAACAAGTTAGTCTTGGAGACCAAACATCAACATTGAGGGAACCACCTGCATCATATGCTACTACGATTTCTGTTTTACCATCTTGATCTATGTCGATAATTACCGGTGCAGCTTTAACCTTCTCTGTAGCTCCTAAGTCGACTTGCCAAGCTAGTTCAGAATCCTCCCCTTCGATCAATCTTAGCATGCTGTGATCCGACCCCGATACATCTTGAGTTTGCACTAGAACAGAGAACAAAGAACTGCCTCCGCACCTTTCTTGTGCACCGGGGCCAACTTCTATCGAGCCGCTCAAATCGGCGATTGGAGTTGCTAAAGAGTCAGTCCCAATTGAATAAGAGCCATACACCCAGTTCAAAGATGGTTTGACTATCGACATGTAAGAGCTCGAGTTTTGAGGCTCATCAAATCCAGCTCCGCCATCCGGTCCATGCGCAGGGGGCTCTGCGATTCTCGAGGCTGTTCTTCCAAACTGCGGCCACGGCTGACCACCATCGACCCAAATATCTGAAGATTCTCCCTGTGAGGACATTTCACTATTTTGAAGTGATTGAAAACCCTTTTCCAGATCATCAATATTCAAAATTCCCACTAGGGGCATTGACATCAACATCGCAATAGCGACCAAACTTTTCACCTTGCGGAAAAGACCTCTTCCCAAAGCTGCCTCTACCATCAGAATAGAATATGAGATTCCTAGCCCACTTGAACATTCGCACGAAACCCTCATTCAGACCTACGGTCTGAGCGTCAATCCTTAACGCCGAAGCTCAAACTAACTCCGTTGCGCTTATACAGGAGGGGTCGGTCGCCGAGTCGAACGGACCTCTCCTCCAGAGGCTTGGCCGATGAGGGACGGGAGGCGACTCCCCCCTAACGTCCGGCTTCGGATAGGTCCGCACAGGAGGAAAAAGGATGTACACCCTTGAAACAAGAGAGGACACTATTAGAATACCCGCCGAGTACATCAGAAGGGGTAGAAGGCTAGAGGACCACATAGATGAACTCGCACATGACGCCTTCGAATGTAGATTTGACGAAAACGAGAACTTTACACTACTTACCTTTGATCACGAAGCTGTAGGTAGGGGTAAGATAATCCATGGCGATGGTGCCATTTATCAAAACGTCAGATTCAAGGCACTAGTTTTCTCCATGGACAATAACGAAGTTGTTGATGGGGCTGTATCCGAAGTCTCGGAATACGGGGCTTTCGTCAGGATAGGTCCCATGGAGGCCCTACTTCACAAATCTCAGATACTGGACGAGCCCATTCAAGTAAATCTCGGAGTTAAGAGGATCGAAGGGTCTCAGAGTGGTAGAAATCTTGAGGAGGGATCATTTGTACGGTCGAGGATAGTTTCTAAGTCCATAAACCACAACGATCCTAGGTCCAGTAAGATCGGGCTGAACTGCAAGATGGATGGATTAGGTTCCTTCGATTGGATTGGGGAGGATGACTGAGGTGGTAAGACAACCCTTTGCCTGTGGCGAATGTAATTTGATCCTGCCCGACCCAGAGAAGAAGTCAGATCCACCTCAGTGCAATCATTGCCCAAACTCCCCGGTTACCACCGATTGGCAGGGATTCGTGGTTGTAATGCATCCGGACAGATCCGAGGTTGCAAAGAGGCTTCAGATTTCCAGACCCGGTAGCTACGCGCTCAAAGTTAACATTAGGTAGGTGTGATTATGGAAATAATAGATAGAAAAGAGAATCCTCTGCTAAACAGGGTAGAACTTAACTTCCAATGGGACCACCCCAACGAGCCTACTCCCTCCAGGGCACAGATGGTTGATGCTGCAGCCAAGGCTGAGCCCGGATCGGATAGAAAACTGGTATTCGTAAAGGATGTAGACACTCGGTTTGGAATGTCAAGGACATCTGGAATTGCCCTGGTGTATGGTTCCCAAGAATCCGCTTCTATAGAGCCAGAATATGTCATCGAGCGTCACAAAGGGGAAGAATCTCCTGCGAAAGAACAGGGAGACAAGGTCGAGGAAGAGGCACAGGAAGAAAACGACGAAGGGGGTGAGGCCTGATGGGTGATGGGCCAAACCCCAATTCGAAGCATTCGAAATACTCCGTTGAGAACGGTGAGCTAGTTAGAAAGGGAATAGAGTGCCCAACTTGTGGTCCTGGCGTATTTTTAGGAGTTCATAGCGATCGAATGGTATGTGGAAAATGCGGCTACACAGTCAAGTCAGACTAGATTGCCCCCAATTGTCCCAGCAACCATTGTTCAACAGAACAAATCCATCAAGAATGCCTACTCCAATCTCCTCACGAGGGTAAGATTTTACTTCGCCATTCATTAATTCACCATCATGCCTCCAACCTGTCCACAACCACCTACCATCCACAAATTTTGCTTCCATGACCGGCCCCAAGGTCTTGTGAATCTTGGGATCAGCCCCCCAATCAGCCAACTCTGCAACCGAGTTGCCATGCAAAATAATTAGCCAACCTCCTTCTTCTGAAAAGTAGACATTGGAGATCTTGTGTTTTAGGCTAATAACGGAATTATGTAGCTCAATCCCGTTGCTGGGGTCTAGTACGGAAACTCCTCCCGCTTGAGACCAAATTGCAATTCCCAAAGGGAACTCGTTGATGCTCGCAACTGCATCGAAGTGCCTAAGGTTGTAAATGGGGGGCCAACTCGGTAGTGGAGATACCCAAATCAAATCCGCGTTAATGTCAATCATGAAGATTCCGGAATATGTTGCGAATACCACATTTTCGCCCGAACTTCCAATCTTCATCGGTTCTGAATCTAATTCCCTACTCCATATTGAATTAGCAGGATTAATCCCTCTTGATTTTTCGACGGATAATCTAAGGCTATCTCTGCTAGGGCCGTCTTCTAGCCTCTTTTCTAGAGGTAGCGATGCCATGCACGATGTCTGAAATTCCCTATCAAGCCAAACTCCAATCCAACTTTTACCCAGCACAACTCCATCCACCGCTGGGGCGGGGAATGGTATGGCCCTGGACCTCCCTATTCTGGATCCATTCGACCCCACTATGCAAACCTCCCCCTGGGTTCCTGAGATAACATGAAATTCACCACCATAGTCAATCCTAGTTGGTGTAAAATCAACTTGGGTTCTCGCCATGGTGCCCGTACCGGTGTCAGATTTGAAAGTGTGCCGGGAAACTTGAAGCATAAACCACCATCAGGAGCTATGAGCATCTTGCTGCTGGCCTCTAGAATGGACTCAGCCTCACTAAACATCTACTCCGAATTAATGGATACGGAGGGCTGGGGGGAAGAAGTGAACATGAATCACGGAATGGTATCAAGGCACCATTCCGGACTTGCTGAGGCTCTATTGATAGAAGACCTCCATATTTGGGCAGATGGCATAGACACTGAGCACCAGTCAAAAACAGGCAGAGAAGTCGATGAAGTCCTCGTTCTGTCTAGGCACGTCTCTGCTTCGGAAACACCTGCTATGACATTGCATGCCATCGGAGTTCCCGGAGAAACTCCTCATGGGGAAATCGCTAGATCAGGAGGAATTACAGGCAAGGTAGTTCCACCTTCAACTATGTTTGGTGATCTTTTCCGAACAATGAGTAGAATCTCCATTGAAAAAGGCCTGGAGTCAGATTATGATATCACACTGGAGACCACACATCATGGCCCAGTCCTGCAAAAGCCAACTTTGTATGTGGAAATAGGCTCTACTGAAGATAGATGGTCGGACAGAATCGCAGCCAGAGTATGGGCAGAGACCATCTCGGAGTGCATTGGATTAGATGGTGGAAATCCCAGATCTTGGCAGGGCTCAGGAGATGTCATGGTAGGCTTCGGAGGAGGCCATTATGCACCCAGGCACAAGGCAATTATCGCACAGTCCGATGTTTGGGTGGGCCACCTAATAGCGAATTATGCGATTCCATTCGATAAAATGGTTGGAGAAGAGGACCCAGAAGAGGTATGGAAGCACTCTGTCTCAGTAGCCATTGCATCGACACAGGAAGCATTTCCAGGAGGAAGGGTCTTTGCACACTTAGATAGAAAATCATTCAAGGGTTGGCAAAGAAGCGCTATGATCGAATTCCTCCATGAGTTGGGCGTTCCTGTGATGAGGGGTAAGCAAATCCTCCCCCCGTAATCGTCAAGACTCTGGATGCTCTCTCAGGTGCAATGGGCCTATTCGGGCGACTAATGGTCACCTTCCTTCCTTTCGCTCCAAGATTTGTAATTAGATTGGTAGCTAAAAGATACATGGCCGGAGAAAGCCTTGAACAGGCCATCGATGTAATGGAATCGCTATCTTCTGAGGGGGCCTGCTTTACTGTTGACGTTTTGGGCGAGGAAATCAAGTCCTTGGAAGAATCCTCTTGGTTCATAGAAGAATACGAGAGGGTAATCGAAGCAATTTCAGAAAGAAGTCTTGATGCTAGCATCTCTATCAAGCCAACAGCATTGGGTTTGCTCATAGACGAGCAGGAGGCCCACTCCAACATTGAGAGGATAGTGAGAAAGGC
Organism: uncultured Candidatus Poseidoniales archaeon; assembly: GCA_902573115.1. Lineage (GTDB taxonomy): Archaea > Thermoplasmatota > Poseidoniia > Poseidoniales > Thalassarchaeaceae > UBA36. The sequence goes on along the minus strand of CACGIM010000012.1, from coordinate 18,561 downwards.
AGCGGAGACAGATACATTTGTCCGCCTTGATATGGAGGATCACAGGGCCACCCAGGCAACAATCGATGCTTCGATCGCCATGCACTCAAAGGGCTTATCTAACGTTGGAGTTGTTTTACAGGGGAGGATGTTCAGGACAATCGACGATATACGGAAAGTGTGCAAGGCCACTGAGAGGGGAACTGACTTCAGAATCTGCAAGGGCATATATCTGGAACCCTCCGACATAGCATATACGAGTTACCAGGACATAGTGGATGCTACTAACAGGGCAATAGACGAAATGCTCGATTCAGGTGCATACACAGCTATAGCTTCCCACGACAGTCCTGTGATCGAGCATTCCCTAAAAGCCCTCGAGTTGAGGGGTCTAGGGCCGGGTATCTCAGACCCTCGCCATGATCAACCAGTAACCAGAAACAGGGGCAAGGGACCGGGCTACGAATTCCAGTTCCTATTGGGGGTAAGAGGAAATATCCGCAGGAACCTCTCAAGAATTGGGCATAGAACTAGGATTTACATTCCCTATGGTACTAAGTGGTACGAGTACGGCATGCGGAGGCTGAGAGAAAATCCAGATGTAGCCGTGCACATAACAAAGTCTCTTCTTATGCCTTGGACTAATAGAAGATAGTCCGGCACCAGACCTAAGTATCGTAAATTTTGTCCGGGGGATGCAGGTAGATTCTACGAATTTCATGAGCGTACCTGCTACCTGTTAGGGTTCTCCCCTTTCCAGTGTGAATTGCCCTGATTCTCCACTTATTCCCAGCAACAAAAATAATCGACCCACATGAGAAGATTTTCTCAGGTTCGCAATCTATTTTGGAAGATTCGCTAAATTCTCCATCGGTCATGGTAATACCAACCACAGTCTTGTCCGACCTAGTCGCCCACATTGATAGGATATTCGAGGCTAACAGGCTCTCTTGCGATCGAGAGGAAGGGTCATCTAATCTGGTGACCGTCCAATAATTTCCGCCATGTTCGAAGACGTCTCCTCGGGAGATTTCCTCATCCTCGTCCACTTCTATCTCCACGTTTCGACTTTCTCTACCATCAGACAGTGTAGTTTTTACAATAACAATTTTCGGTGGCCTGAGCATAACAGTGTGGACTTTCTCGCACTCAGAGCACCTAATGAGGACGTCCTCCCCATCTCCCTTTTCAGTCCTCTTGATAATCTCGTGAAAGGTATCTATCCCGCATTCCGGACATTCGTAGGTCACTTCGTCCATGATATTCGCTTTGCAGTATCGTTTTCAACCCATCCGGTGGTATGGTTGAAGTGTAAGTCATGACAGACACAACCGTGAGCCGAGAAGGATTGGGTGGGGGATTGCCTCAAATGTCAGAGGCAGAAGTTATGCGAAAGCTCCTTTCACAGGATGAAGCGAGAAGCCAGAATGAACCTGAGGTCGCTGCAAGTATTGGAGAGCAGATGCTTCACATGGACATTACTCTGCTGCCTAAATCAGTTAGAACCAGGATTAGGGACGTTTGCTCACGGCTGTCACCTACGAATGTAGTTTTATTGGGAGGGGGGATAGGCCATCTTTCGGCGTGGCTTTTCGACCTCTGGAGAGCGGAGGGTGAGAAGGGCGAGACGGAAATCGCCGCCCGACCTGAGACCTTCACAATAATTGAACCAGGAAGTAGGTTTGGGGTGATAATCGATAGACTAATCCGCCGATATCAGGCAGATTCGTGGTCCAAGGTGATTTCAAGGAAATGGCAGGAAGTAATCGCCGAGTCACTCCCCTCACTCGCCTCCAACATAGCTCTTCCAGAAACGGCATTGGATTCCTTGCTACCAATGCCTGTAGATTTGATAATTATCGATTTACAGGAAGAAGAACGGGTCGTGGCCGCCAAGAACGCTTTCCAGTTGATTGCTCCAGGTGGACTAATTCTTGTCTTGGAGCCGACAGTTCCCACGGGAGATGTCGGGGTCATCGGGGATGAAGGTCCAACTCCAGCCCAGTCTAAGGTTCAATCATTCAATGAATGGATCGAGCTTGTAAAAATGGCTAATTCAAGCCACTCTATAGGATTTGCAGAACTATCAGGTGGAACTTTGGTCGGGCTCCTCAAGCGCAAATAGGACGCTAGCCCTCGAAATGCCCTACCAAGAGATCCACTCTCAAGTGCCCATACCCGTAGTAGTCATCATGATCGCTCTGCCCCTCCTTCATTTCGGAGTTATCGGATATTGCGATCTTTACAGCATCAATAGACTGCCTGGCTTGGGAATTCTCCCTCTGGAGGTCTGGATTTGCCTCCAGCAAAATGGCTAGCGAGCCTGTTACCCAGGCCGTAGCGGCCGATGTCCCACTTGACCAGCCCCACCAGTCATTACTCCCCGTCCCTCCAGCGAAAATGACTGGAACCTCATGTCCGGGGGCTACTATCTCCGGTTTCTTGTCCGGGTCCCCCCTTATCCAAATGGGATTCGGCCAGAGTCTCCCGTCATTGTCTCCCTTAGAGCTCCCTGACCATATATCTCCAGTTCTAGTTATGCCTCCGACACATATTACATCTTCTACTGATCCCGGTGAACCAACATCCCCATCATCATCTTCGCCGTCGTTACCCGCAGACGCAATCACGAAGACGCCGCTATCCAGAGCTTCGTTAACTGATTGCTCTAACTGGTCAGTTGCAAGAATACCAGAGGCAAAGCTCTGGCTCCCGCCAAGACTCATTGATATGATATCCGCATCGTTCTGATTACACCAATCTACTGAGTCGGCAACACTTTCATCACTACCTACTCCATTTTCGTCAATCGCCTTGGCCACCAGCAGATCTACACCTTTAGATAAGCCATTCAATCCACCGTCAGCTACGATTATTCCAGACATAGCGGTCCCATGACCTTCGTCGTCATATGGCTCCTCAAGGCCGTTAATTGAGTCCCTCCACCCTATTAGATTCACCTTGCGTAGATCTGGATGAGCCATGTCAATACCTGAGTCTATTACGCACACGATCACTCCTGCCCCATCTAGATCTGCTAGTGACTGATTGTTGACTCCCACTATCTCCCTGTACTCCCACTCCCAAGATGACAATGCGGAAGAGGGCCCTAAAATGATGAAACTATCCTCACCCTTCCAGAAATAAATTACCGTCAATGAAGACGCCAATACAAGTAACAAAGACATACTTATTGCGATTATGCCCCCAATTGCGTCTTTCTGGTTAGTCCCTCCCTCAATGACGGACTTCTGATCCTCGCCAGACTTTGTGGGATTGGTTTCCATCACCAAGCCTCAACCCTTCCGAAGTGACTTCCAACAGGTGTGCTTGAACCACAGTTTACACAAACTATTCTGGAGGGAATTTTTGTTTCGCACAGCTCGCACTTTGATCCTGCCGCTCCCTTGCCGACGCAACCCTCCTTTGAACATGGGATACTTATGCCACCCGTTGATTCCATTATGGCAGATGTCTGATGATTGCAAACTGGACACCTCCCTTGTTCACTATTCCTTTGTTGGATAGTCTCTCCAGCAACTTCTCTGGCCCTCGTCGACTGAATACGAACACCAGTTGAACCAAGCATAAAATCTGGAAACCAAATTATTGTTAGTAGAAGGCCCGATGAAAGCAGTCCTGTAAGTACGTGTAAAATAACCAATAAATTGCTAAATTGCAAATCTCCTGGGCTGGGAGCTACAGCATGGGTGCTACTCCAGAAGCTGAGATTAATGAAAACCGCCCACACTCCTATCGCTAGACTCCATGCTACGAGGCTATGATCTTTCCAAGCCCTCTCAATAACCCGTGGATCAGGGTGGAAGTGACGTTGTTGAACATGTATGTCCCTAGTCTCCACAACCGCCCTCCTCACAACAAATACCGACAAGAATAGCATAACTAGATTGACAACAATTATCCAAACCCACCCCGATAGGCCAGCACCTGTAGGGAAATCAGGATACTCAGAATGGGCTCTGATATACCCCATTTGGACGAATATCATCCCAATTACCATGTAGGTCATATTTTCTCTCATAATTGGGTAACTAGTCCACAAAAGGAAGATGAAAGCTATCCAGCATATCACTGAGAGTAGAGTCAGAATCAGTGCCATATCTTCCATATGCAGTATTCCACTATCCTCCCCTCCAATTAGTCCCCACCTGTTGTAATCTCCGCCGCTAGATAGCTCGCCAATACCTATGTCCCAAGAGCCTAGAACTAAGCCAGATAGACAAAGTAGAATCATTGTAGCCTCTTTACTTCCCCAAAACTTTCCGACAAGGTAAGCCATGTAGCGCAACTCAGCAATGATCGAGTCAACTGGAGCAAGTCGATCATTGATATCACGAAATCGACCGCTAACAGGTAAATCGCTCAGTCTAGCCATTGAATCCGACTCTACAGATTCAGGCTCTTGCCTGTCCTCCATGGGGCCCTGAGAGCACCGGCATTGAATAATACACTCGTCGACTGTTCATCATTCAGAGTATTTTGTGCATTTTGGCGCCGAGGGCGAGATTTGAACTCGCGAGGGAAAAATCCCACGGGCTTTCCAGGCCCGCGCAATACCGGGCTATGCGACCTCGGCTATTCCACCGCAAACGCTAGGTGGTTTTCACAGTGACGTATGTTTCAAACTTCCCTATTCAATCCGCCACGATTAAACCAACCACTTCAGACGTGGAGTCACCGCCACTGTGGCTTAGAGGTATAGCGTCGCCTTGGTAAGGCGAAGGTCGGGGGTTCAATTCCCCCCAGTGGCTCCAGAGTGAGAATATGAGATGTTAGCAGATTGGTTCATAACTGAATTAATGGCGTGCTGAACCATGCCAAGCAGCCGCACTAGGCTAGCATTCTCAATTGTCTTCTTAATGATCGCAGCCCCATTAAGTTCAGCAGGCGTTTCTAGTTGGGCAGGACCCTCCGTGATCAATAGCGAAGGGGACTCCACTGTCGTGAACGGTTTCTCAGTTCCCTCAAATTCTACAATTCTGGATGGATGGCTCCATGTGTCGAATTCCCCTTTACCTTCATCAACGGATTTTGGGATTGTTTGGGATGAGGACGACTTCACAAGCGGCAACCTGCTGGGCATGGAAATAAATGATGATGGGGCTATGGTCCTAAAAGACGATGGCACTAGGTCAAATGTAAGCACATTCGATGTCGGCGAAATCGAGGTAACCCTGAATTCAGATTACACCTACTCGCCGGGATGGAAAAGACTCTTTTTGAAATCAACATCAACAAACATTTCGGCCTGTGGGGGGTCATACGGGATATTTCTCGAGCATGGAATGGATAGCGATTTTGATCAGATATTAGACACGGGCGAGATAGAAGAAACTCTTTACTTCTGCGAGTCTTATGGGAACGAAGACGTAGTGACCTCGCTCAACATTACCAATCGAGGGACTGGATATGTTGGTGGCAACCTAACTGCCAGCGGAGGAGGGGGATCTGGATTTGCTGGCACTTACTCAATCAGCTCAGGGATACAAAGTATTACTGTAAACTCAGGTGGTTCCAATTACGGGACAGATGATGAGATCACTATTCAGTGCCAATGTGATGGAGAGGGCGCGATCGCTTCGATAGGTTCCGTGGACAGCAATGGCTCAATTCTCACAGTCAACATCGTTCAATCCGGATCAGGCTATCAGTCGAGTGACATAATTGCCGTTTTCCCGGCCAATGGGACCGGTGCTTCACTAACTGCAAACCTCTTCTCGACCGGAAAAATCCACTCGGCAGAAATTACAGATGGTGGTGAAAATTTCTCATCTGCTCCGACAATATTAATCAGCGATACCGGGGGCAATGGTGGCGCAATCTCTGCCTCTCTGGGAGGATATTACGACTACGAGGTGGATGTAACTACAGAAGCACTGGGGGAAAACTGCCAACACGGCGGATACAAGATTGAGTCCGGATTGGATCTGGACGAGGACAGGGACCTAGATAGCTCTGAAATAAATGAAACAACGTTCATTTGCAACAATCACAAACTATGGCAAGCAACCACTTTCATGGATCTCAATGGAACTTCATATGCGGATGAACAGACTCTTCCTCATGGAGTGGTCCCATCTTCCTCATCACAGGGAATAGTTTCGGCAGGAACATTGCCGGGCAACCCTGTGCCTGCGGGCACATTCGGTCATCTGATTATTCCTGAGATGAATGTCCCCTCTGCCGATTATTCAAGCTCATTTTACCTGACCTTTGATCACTGGTACCACGTTGATAGCACCTCTTCAGGACAGGGGGATGGTACATGGGTGGAATACAGACTTAGAACTGAAGGAGATTGGAGCAATTGGACCTACATGGAGCCACAAGGAGGCTATCCTAGTACGATGTCTATTGAGGCACCAATTCCAACTGGGGCAAGCTCACCAGTGCCTGTTTTCGCATCCCCATCCCACAGTGGCTGGGTAAGCAGTAACTTCACTCTGTCCTCGTTGGATGGTATCTCTGATTCGGAGAAGATACAATTTAGATTCCTCATCTGGACCCATCCAAATGCTTCAAATGAAAGGCCTGGATGGTTCATAGACAACATAGATGTATCAAATTATGGCGTTAATTTGGATGTTTGGCATCACGGATGCTATACTACTTCATCGTCTTCCTGCACCTACAGCCCCAATGCTTACGGCGTGTTACAGCGGACTATTGACCTCAGCGGGACAAATTCCACATCAAAAATTGAGATGAACTTGGAATGGGACTTGGAAGGGGCTAGCAATGACAATGCTTGTGTCGAAATTTCGTTGAATGGGAACACATGGGCGGATATATCTTCCAGCACAAGTAGCACATCTTCCGATTGCTCATCAAGGTCAGGCCCTATCCCCGGAAACGGATATACGGCTGACAATAATCAAACATATTATGACACAACCTTGAAAGATTTTAGGCGTGTTTCATTCGAAATACCCAACGGATTCCAGGATAAGTCCAATGTGTATCTTCGAGTAGTGGTAGATACAAGCCCATCAACAAACTTCGGAGGAAGCTCTCCCGCAGATTCAATGGAGGGGATTGCCATAGACCACATAAGGGTGGTTGATTACAATGGAAGCACTCTTTTCATAGACAACTTCGACTCATCCAACACGATTACTCATTACGGGATGAATGACTCCCAGGGGACTCCATTGCCGGATGATTGGGCACATCGGACAATACTTATGGGTAGCCAAACTAACTCCATAGGGTTCGAGGACTCTACAGCATCCTCACCCGGAGTATCAGACGCCCCCGGTTGGTCAAGATCAACTGCAGGGACTTGTAGTAGTGATAGGTGTCGATTCACTCTGAACAAGGTTAACACTAATTCGGGACCACCTGATGTCTCTTCGTTTCCATATGCCTACGGAATCGGCTTCTCAGGCAATTATGAAGCCGGTATAAACGAGGCTCGATTGCTCTCGCCGATTTACGATATCCCACTTAATGGAACATCATACCTTACCTTTGACCACTGGTCATGCTCAGAGCCATCTTGGGATGGGGGTGCGGTATTCATTTCAGTTAATGGCGCGTCTTGGCAACACTTCGATCCAGGATGGTATTCTAGCACTGCCTACTCAAGTGCGGGGCATAACCTCGCAAACAAGGCAATATTCTCGATGGATCATTGCACTGGTAGCTCTTGGACAGGAGCAACCTCGACTAGCGGGATGACAAATTTAGAGGCTAACCTTGATTCTTACAAGGGTGACTCGGTCAGATTCAAATTCGCCTTTGGGTCAGACTCCTTTGTCGTATACTCTGGCTGGTTCATCGACAATGCAGGCGTAAAGATATCCAACTACGGTGTACCAGGTGATTGGATTAGTCCTTTGATTTCCCTTGATCTTGGGGACAGATTCAATCATGGTTTTATCGATATTGAAGGGAAGATGCATGAAGAAGGCTGGTTAACAGGATCGATATTGGAAGCCACCACTGGTGTTGAAATTCCAGGATTCTCGAACATTTCCTTCCCATTCAGCCTTGCTGGAATAGATTCGGCCCAGTATCCAAAAGTTAGACTCAAGATCCATGCCGGATCTGATGATCCAGAGCAGACACCCATAATAGAGAGAATTCACATAGGCGGTAAGAGAGTCCTAAATGCCGATTCAGGTAGCAACGGCTGGGACCTTAGCCCCGGAGTCGAGGTGGTTAATGGTCTCCTCAACGCAACTGCTGTGACCGGAACAATTACTTCTGACTTCGTTTACTCATCTAGGCCGATAAAGAGCATAAAGATGCTTGGAAACATTTCGAGCTCAGTTAGCATTACGGCTCACGACGTGTGGGGCAACTCACTTGGAACGGCTTCCAAGGGAGGGACAATACAATTCCCCAATCAAGAGATCGGATACTCTCTATCGGTGAGCCTGCCTACGAACGGCTGGATAGATGTTTTGAGGGTTGTAGCAACATTCTCTAACCCCGCTCTCGATCCGAAAATCGACGTTCTCAACGATGGGTCTGACGAGTGGTCATTCCCAGCGAGCGACTCCTCGGGTTCCGGTTTCGGGCATCTAGGTTGGCAATCTATGATAACATCAGCCGATACCAGTTCCAGAAGCATATCTTTGAGCTTGGATGGTACAAATTCGGAGACCATTACATTCCTTATACCTGAATCTGCATCCATTAACTCCGGAATTGTCTCAATTTCCCCGGATATCACTGGTTTCACTGCTCCCGTTTCCATTTCTGTGGCCGGGTCATCTGTGTCAGGAGGATCTGGACATTCTCCTTTCATAACCTCACTAAGCATGGCCCAGATATCGGGCATTGGTCTTCTCAGCCCAAGTCTTACCGACTCACAAACAGCCAGGAATTGGGTCGAAGTCCCACTCTCCATTTCCTCCACATCCGCTCAGAATGTTCGCATCTCCACCATTGGAATAGGATACCAGTTCTTTGAGAACGTCTCTGGTTTGGGAGGACCAATAGCCGATTACATTGCTTCACTCCCGTCGGAAGAGTCAGACGAAGAAGCCGATATCCCCATTGGGGTCACCTCGGATTACGGTGCAGTTTCAATTGATGGCTCTATTTTGTTCGACTACCTGTTTGTAAACAGGGACTTCTCTGTTCCCAGTACCCTTTATCCGGACGGAGAAGATGTGGAAATAGTGACAAGTCATCACCACCTATTCGATAACTCGGAAATAGCTGAGATCACCCTAATTGGAAGCTCCTCAGACGGGAACTCAATTGAGTTCAGAGTTCAAAACAGTGCAGATGGGCTATGGGGTGCAGGATCCCAGGCAGTGTCCTTCTCCCAAACATCCGGGAACTCCCTCGCACCACTAAGTTACTCTGGCAGCTTCGTCACAGAGGCAATTCATAGTGATGGTTATGCAGATATTGAGGTACATTGGGTTTTCAACGTTAATTGGGGTTGGGATGACACTGACTACATATTGTGGGAGGCAAGGGCAAATGATGCCCTTGGAGAGACTATTTGGCCGGCAAATTCACAGAGCGGTTTTGGAGTTAATGCCGTGGAAAACGATCTTCAAATAGACTTCTTTGAGGTAAGAGACGATTATGGAAGATTGATCTCGAACACCCAAGACACATTATTCTATCCTTTCCCAATCCTAGATGGCGGTGATCTACACGTCTCGGGAACGGTTAGATTCCAGGACTCCGAAGGTGAAAGGCCATCATCTAGCGATTTCTCAGTCGGATTGAATTTATCCGGAACAATTCATCAACTCCAGTCCAGTGAAGGAGGGGTATTCCAAGGAGTAGTTTCATCCCCGCTTGGAATCGATCATCTGTCCCTCACTCCAATTATGCTCAGTGTTGGCCCGTCTTCAGCTAATGGGGCAGAGGATGCTACTGGTATTACCACACAAGTTGAGATAATAGTGGATGGAAGCCCACCGATAGCAGGTCCGATAGAGGTTCAGACTCCAGTGGGGCTGCAACCGGTTGACGGCATGGTAATCCCCCCCACTGTCCCCTTCTCCCCGTATGTGACCATAAGTGAGTCAGAGGCTAGGGGAGATTCACTAACTCTTAGATATTGGAGAACTGGGATCGATGATTCTAATGATGATGGCATTGCAGATGAAAATGAATATCAATTCCAGATAAGAGATTTGAGCCAAGGGCTGACCGGTGAACAACAAATTCAGTTCCAAGGTATCGACGTATCTCAGTTGGACAATGAGATGATTCACCTTTACTTGGAAGGTACCGACTGGGCAGGACTTAGCTACCAAGACGGAGGATCAGGGGGCTCTCCGGGAGCGGAGAACGCATGGGCATCAGTTGTGGTTGCTGAAGACATAATGGTCGAATTTGCTGGTGCCGGACTTGGCACAGGGTCAGGCGGAGGGTCTACATTCTCCTTAGACAGAAAAACACAGGATAGCATAGACTATTTCTTGATCCCTGGCAAGAATCACACATTCAAGGTCAGACTAGATGAGCCGAATGGCTTCAGAACAATTGACAATATCACGATATATCTCTGTGGATACTCTAACCAGTACGGTGTAATCCATTACGACCCATTCACTGAATCACTATCCACCCCTGATAATAGCATGCTTGATCCCTTAGGCTCCTCGACACAAAAAATTACTGACTCGGTAACGGAATTGAGCGTTCGCTTCAGGATGTCATGGGACATGCCATTTACGGAGGATGACTTTGACTGCAAGCCTAGGGTTCTTGTCCAGGATGGGCTCGAGCAGATAGAATCACAAGTGCTCAGCTCTCTTTCTTGGAGGCTAGACAACAGAATCATCGCAGTACCAATATTTGCTGAGGATCTCACCGAACCCATCGTTCCCGCCTTGGGCATAGACCTATTTCTTGGCAAAGGCGATGCTTTCTCCATCAGCGGATCGATCTACCATGAAGGATCTGGAGAGAGACTAGTAGAAGCTGATGAGGGCCTCGCGGTGAGAATATCCATGTTATATGGCAGTGGAATTTACGAATCAACCGCAGTAGTATTCCAAAACGGGAATTTTTCCGTTGAGATGTCCCTACCTGACTTTCAACCCTTAGTTCCCACCACCGCTTTAACCCTGTCATTGTTCAATACTCCCGGAGAGTCACATTCCGTGGAGAACTCGGAAGCCTCAGCAACGGTCGACACGAAATCTCCTACAGCTCTGTTCAATGTAGAAGAATACCCAGAATCTTCCCTTACTGTGATTGAGACTGATACGATGGATGAAGTCATGGTTACGGTGACTATTTTGGAAGAGATTGGGATGAATTACGGTCCCTTGGAAGTGTCATGGGTGTTTCAGAGAAACGGAGAATATGTTGTAGGCACAGAGTCATCGGGGGAGCTGCCTTGGATCTCCAGCAAGGATGGGAAGCATGTTTACCAAGGCATGCTGGATTTTACTCCCGAATTAGAGTTCAATCTACTGGAGGGGGACAGGGTCGCATTCTGGGTTTCCTCTACAGACAAGGCAGGAAACACAGTTTCGGGACTAGGTGGTCCCGATACCCCAAGATCCCCGACCCTCAGAATAGTTGAGTTTGAGGCCCAATACACGAGGGAGGTGGTAGAACCTACGAGAAACCCACTAGTGGGGGAGACTCTCAAGATAGTCTCATATTGGGAAAACCCAGGAAAGGATGGTGGAACGCTAACCGTCGGATTGTATGAGCAGAAGTTGGATGGTACTTGGCAACCATCCATCTCAACCCTATTAAATGGCCCAGTTGAGGTTTACCTCCCTCCTGGGAGCTCTAGCGTTAAGGCTGAATTCGAGTATCAGACTTGGAAGGAGGGACAGCCTTACCTTGTACTGGTGGTGGATGGGGACTTCGAGAACAGTAATTACAGGAATGTGGAGATCTCTGGTATCGATGTTTCCCCGGTCGGAGAAGATGACAATTCGGGAGAAATCACCATCTGGGTGATCGGCTCTTCTATAATCGTCATTTCGATGATGGGAGGGGCATTTTACGTCTTGAGAAAAGGAGCCGGAGAAGAGTACTATGACGACGATTACGAAGTCGAGGATGATGAGCATCCGGGCTGGCTGTGGGATTCTGACTCTAACGAGTGGGTACCAGATCCAGACTATCGAGGTTGACGGCTTCCCATCCAATTACTAAGAAAAAGAGCATTTTCACTTCATCGGACTGTCTTGTTTATAGACTAAAGTCACGATTGAGACATCGAGGAAGAGATTCCTCAGGTGGGATGCGCTATTGTCAGATTCTTCTAGTTTGGACGAGATGAGGCAGGAAGTCGACGAGCTAAGGGCTTTAGTCAATACATTGCTCACGATTATCATGGAGGAGGCTGATGGAGTACAATCCGGTACCGCCCAAGCCATACCAAACCTCCCAAGAACGGGCTATTCGATGTGATTAGTACACTACTGGCTCAGAGTCGATAGATCTCCAGAGATACCAAGTCGCAACAGTCCTGTAGGGCCTCCAAGCTTCAGCTATTTCTTCAATCATAGTTATGTCCATTCTGCCACCCTCATTGTAGAGTTTTTCTACTGCCCTAATTACTCCAATGTCTCCTAGGGGGAATACATCTTTACGAAGCAGAGAGAAAATTAGAATCATCTCGGAAGTCCAAACACCTACGCCTCTTAGAGTGGTAAGTTTGGATATGGCCTCCTCATCATCCATTTCTATCCAAGAGATAGAACCAAAATCAACCTCCCATCTTTCGGAAATACCGTGTATGTACTCTACTTTCCTATTCGAGAGTCCACATTCTCTCAGCTGTTGATGGCTGCAAGAGAGGATTGAACCCGGATTTATCATTACAACCATTTCCTCAAACCTAGCCCATATGGAGTCTGCAGCCTTAGCGGAAATTTGTTGCCCGATAATTGACCTAATTAGGGTATGGAATACATCTCCCCTGGAGGTCAAACTGGGATTCTCGTATTCGCTAATTAGTCCGGAAAGAGTTTGATCGGACTTCTTGAGGAATTCTTTCGCCTCGTCCCAGTAATCCGGTAGTAGTACCCTGCCCACAAAGCTCCGCGGCCCCCATAGTTCAATAGAACTGCCCATTTCGGGCGTCTATGGTTGCAGGAGATAAGGGCCAGATGTGGCTATTCAGAGTCGGCGAGGGACTGGGATTAGGCACTGGTGGGACAGTCATGATGACGGGCGCAATCTTCTCAACCGTGGCATTCATCGGCGTGGCCTTGTATAGCCCAGATATTTTTGAACCAGAACCAGATTGGGATGTATCGGATGGATGTTTGGGTGGGTTGGAGCACAGTGATGTGGGAATTTCTGAACACTATCATCCATCGCTAAAGGTCACAGTTGACGGGCAATTCATGCCAATACCAGCTAACACAGGCATAGATCAGGTTGGCTGTAGGGAAGGAATGAGGTGGATTCACGTTCATGACGCTGGTGAAAATGGACAATCAACGAGATTACACATAGAGACTCCATCCAAAATGAACGTTCCGTTGGGGGCCTTTTTTGAGGTCTGGGCAAGGGAAGGGCCTAACTCGCCATCCCTTACCGAGGACAGGAAATTCGACGTAAACTCGAATGGCATTTCGGACTGGGAAGAGTTCGACATCACCATGACTGTTGATGGAGAGTCCAACACCAAGTACGAGGATTTCGTGATGGAAGATTTGAACGATGTACAACTTGTTTTCACTTCAAAGTAGAACTAACCTTTGATTACGATTAGTGGCTTTAGCCTAGCCACAGGTCTCGCCAGCTCGGATTCAGAGGTAAGTCTGACAACCTCATCTATATCCTTGTAGGCCGCCGGAGCTTCTTCCGAGAGGTACTTTTCGTGAGTCTCATAAATCGAGATTCCTTTTTCTGCCAGCTCCCTCTTGACAGATGCCCCATCTATCATCTCCCTTGCCTGGGTCCTTGAAAGTGCTCTTCCTGCTCCATGGCAAGATGATCCAAATGCCATATTTGTCCCTTCCTTTGGTCCAGCCATAACATAGGAGGAAGTCCCCATGTCTCCGGGAACTAGTACGGGTTGCCCGACCCCGGAGAATCTGCCCCTAATCTCTAAACTGTCCCCTCCAAACGCTCTTGTGGCTCCCTTTCTATGTACAACACAGTTACACGAGACTCCATGGATCTCGTGCCCCTCAACTCTAGCTATGTTGTGGCATACGTCGTAAACCACCTCTACGTCTACTTCCGACCTCATGTGATCCTTAAGCGCAGATCTAAGCTGATGAGTCGCACTACTTCTGTTGGCAAATGCATAGTTTGCCGCAGAGCTCATTGCTCGAAAGTATGATTGACCATCATCAGAATGGAATGGGGCAGACGCGAGGTGTATGTCAGGTATCGAAACTCCGAATTCTTCAGATCTCCAAATTCCATCAGAACGTTTGAATTTGCCCTCCAATTTTTTGACGTGTTCAGAGCAGACTTGGTAACCAAGACCTCTCGATCCCGTGTGAATCATCGCTGCTAGCCTCCCCTTGCTAAGGCCAAAGCACTTTGCTGCGTGTTCATCAAAAATCTCGTCTATTACCTGGATCTCAAGGAAGTGGTTTCCCCTTCCAATTGATCCTAAGGACCCCAAACCCCTTCTTTTTGCGATTCCAGAGACGCTATCTGGGTCTCCTTCTAGAGCACCATTCATCTCCATCATAGGCAGATCCTCGTCGTAGCCTATGCCGATTTCTGTAGCTGCTTTGGCTCCCTCTGATAAGATCTGATCTAGCTCCTTCTCTGTAAGAGTTCTTCCACTCTTGCCCCTATTTCCCGAGGGAATCCTCGCCTTTAGTCGATTTCCAAACTCTTTGCTCCCACTACCCGATTTCTTCCTCGTCAGAGGTGCTAGATCTTCTAAACCAAGGTCGATCGAGCAAAGACGGACTCCGCAGTTTATGTCGAAGCCTACGCCACCCGGTGAAATAACCCCTCCGTTTTCGATGTCAGTGGCAACAACTCCACCTATTGGAAAACCATAACCGCGGTGGAAGTCAGCCATACCCCATGCCTCACCGACGGCCCCTGGCAGGGCTGCACTGTTCGTCAGTTGCTCCAAGGACTTCTCATCACAATTGCTAACGTGTCTACTGTCACCAATAACAACTGCATCCACGAGCATCCGCCCTCGCTTTTTTATTCTCATCCGAGAATCGCCTTCCGGCTCAAGAAACTGCCTCCACCCCTCCATATTGGGTCAAGGAGAAAGGTCCTCCTTTCAACACACCGGGAGTTTTTTTCGCATTGACTTCAAGACCAGTCATTAAATGGGAGGGTTAGAGGGGTTTTGTGAGATTCGGGGAGATCGACATACCCTTCTGGGAAGAATCCGGACATATTCTCAAGATTTGCAGAGTAACTGGTGCGAGATTCTGGACTCGAGATAGCTCAAGAGACACCTGCGGGGACACTAACGAGGATCCCTACACATTCATTGGTAATCCAATAATTGATGGGTTTGAAAATACAGGTAAGGATCTAAAAGACTCAATGAGGGAGGCATTTTTGACTTTTTTTGAGAACAAAGGACACGTCAGAATAGATCCATATCCCATAGTCGCTAGGTGGAGAGACGATATCCACCTTACTATTGCTAGCATTGCTGATTTCCAACCACACGTGACTGGTGGCCTGGTGCCTCCCCCTGCTAATCCATTGGGAATAAGTCAACCCTGCATCAGGCTTACTGATGTTGCCGCAGTAGGTAGGTCTGGCAGACATCTCTCTACTTTCGAAATGATGGCACATCACGCTTTCAATAGGCCCAAGGAAAACGATGTCGTATATTGGATTGACCAGTGCGTTCGGTACTGTGATGAGATGCTCACTGACTCTTTCGGGATCGACCCCTTGGATCTGACTTATGTGGAGAACCCTTGGTCAGGTGGGGGGAATGCTGGCCCAGCCCTGGAGGTGATTGTGGGCGGCTTAGAACTAGCCACTTTGGTATTTATGAATCTCGAAGAGCACGATCATGGGGACATCACAATCAAAGGGGTAAATTACAGGGAAATGGATTTGCAGATCATAGATACTGGTTATGGGCTTGAGAGATTTTGTTGGGCCGCTGCAGGAACTCCTACCATCTACGAGGCAATTTACCCCGAATCAATTGACTGGCTAAAGAAGGCTTCTGGTTTCGATCAAATATTATCCAAACTGGGTCTAAGTGTAGATGTTGATAGTCTTCTGGCAGAGCTCTCTAGATTGGCGGGAATTCTGAATATCGATGTAGGGACGGATGTCGATTCACTTTACGTCAAACTATCTGAGCGAATAGGGGAAACTGGTCTTGACATCTCGGTACCGGAACTGAAGCGATTAACAGAGCCACTATCGTCGATATATGCTATTCCTGACCATATGCACGCGATTTGCAATATGTTGGGAGACGGTTTAGTTCCAAGCAACTCAAAGGCTGGCTATCTTGTCAGGATGCTTTCCAGAAGAGTATGTAAAATGAAGGACGAATTAAGCATCGATCTCTCTCTAGCGGACCTAGGGAACCACCATATGGATACAAACATGGATTTCTCTAAGTTCGTCCAAAACAGAGAAGAGGTCATATCAATCCTGTCACTTGAGGAAAAACGCTACTTCGAGATGCTGAGAAAGGGAGAGTCAGCGGTACGTACTGCTCTCAAGGACTTGCCAATCGAGTCTATCGAAGTACCTGATGAAACCCTATTCAGACTCTCCGAAGAGAGGGGATTGAGCCCGGAGATGGTTGTCTCAATAGCTAAAGCAGCCGGATGGGAAGATTTGGTCGTTAGAGTAGGTTTCGCTGCTGATATGGCTTCACGAAATGCCGAAAGGACAAAATTGGAATCTAAGGCCAAGACTAAAAAAAGGATTTTCCCGACTCAAGGAATTTCTCCAACGATTAGGGAATATTACGATGATACGCGCAGAACCAAGTTTGAAGCTGGTCTGATCCTCTGTGACAAACTATCACATTCTCAGCTCCAAGAGCTTAGACTTTCCTCAGAGGTCACCCATCCGCCATCTCATTTCGTTATTTCAGATCGAACTTTGTTCTATCCAGAAGGTGGCGGGCAATTGGGTGATCAGGGATCTATTGGGGGGGTAAAGGTTGTTGATACAAAAATTGAGGATGGGGTAATAATACACCTTACTGACGGCCCCATAGATGAAGTAAACCTCAAAGGAGAGGTAGACTGGATTAGAAGAAAACAACTGATGGATCACCATACTGCAATCCACATAGTGGGCGGCAGCGCAAGAAAACTCCTTGGCCCCCACATTTGGCAGGCAGGCTCCAGTAAAGGGGCAAGATATGCAAGAATTGATTTGACCCACCACTCAAGAATTAGTCAAGAAGAAATGGATCTGATAGAAGACCATGCAAACTCAATAATAAATTCTAACGCAAAGATTGAGAAGACACTCTTACCAAGGTCGGAAGCTGATTTGACCTATGGGTTCGAGCTTTACCAAGGTGGACCTCCTAAATTCAGTGAAATCAGAGTGGTAAAAATCGGCGATCACGATGTCCAAGCCTGCGGGGGCACGCATCATGACCTTACTGGAGAAATCGGCGAGTTACGCATAATCCGCACCAGTCAAGTCCAAGACGGGGTGGAGCGTCTGCAAATCGTGGCAGGGGAGACATCAAGGGAGCATGCCCGAAACCAAGACCGGATTCTGAATGAGTCAAGTGAGATACTTGGCGTCTCTGCAGATGACCTCCCAACTGCAGTTAGTAGATTCTTCCAAGAGTGGAAGTCACAACAGAAGAAAATAGAATCTCTTGAAGCTGAAATCATTAGGTTGCGAACCACCGGAGGGGGCGATGGTGCAGTAGTGGTAAACGGAATTAGATATGCAATAATGGAAATATCTGGAGATATGAAGGCAATGATGTCCATGCTCAGTGAGCTGACTAGGGACAAATCAGTCCCAACTTTAGCAATTCTAGGAACTAAGGAAGGCGGGGGCAAGCTGATTGTTGCCTGTACCGAGGAAACCGAGGCCGCTCGGAATCACAATGCATTGGAAATACTCAATACAATTTCAGCTCATATCGATGGCGGGGGAGGGGGTGGCCCCACTATGGCACAAGGGGGCGGATCGAAGCCCGATGGCATACCAGCGGCATTAGCAGAAGCTCGTGTTCTGCTCGGATTGTGATTTAATGTCGGAGCGAATAGAGGTATCTAAACGAGCCGCTGCAATAGAATATGCAATCAGAGACGTAGTTGTACCAGCTATAGAATTAGAGAAGAATGGGCACGAGATTATTCGACTAAATATAGGGGATCCTCTGGCCTATGATGGACTCCCTACCCCGGAACACATGATTTCCGCCTACAAGCAAGCTCTTGACTCACAAGACAATGGCTACGGTCCATCTTATGGTTTGCCCGAATTGCGTCAAGCGATAGCAAATGCCGAATCCAGCAAAGGATGGGCTTGCAAGAAGGACGATGTATACATCACCCATGGAGTCACCGAAGCACTCCAAGTTATCTTCGCTGCGTTCCTAGAGGAAGGGGACAAAGTTTTGGCCCCGGGGCCCCACTATCCACCATATATGGCGTATCCGCAGATGTATGGTGCTACCACAGTCGAGTACCGCCTCGACGAAAATGACCA
>CACGIM010000011.1 GCA_902573115.1 uncultured Candidatus Poseidoniales archaeon | reverse complement strand
GACGAACCCTGGTACGTCGAACTCGACTGCCAGAGCCTCGCCGACGGTGCTGTTTCCGAACCAAGTGGTCTGGTCGAAGATGTTCAAGTATCCGTTGAAGTAAACCCTCGCCTCCATGTAGTATGGGAAGTCGCTTTGCAGGTTCTCTGCGGACAGATGCAAAGTGTTGTTGGTCTCCGAGAATTCGTAGTCGGTGCTTATCTCGCTGCCTGAGCCGTCTGTGACGTTGAAGTAGGGCGAGTCTGAGCTGTCATAGCTCATCGTCAAGCAAGGTCCGTCAAGCGATCCGCTGTCCGAGCCCATCCACCAGCTGTTGTAGCCGGTGCTGGATGAGGTACCATACCTGAAGTCGTACACCTGAAGGTACCAGTTGTACGATATCGAGCATGCCCAGGGAGCTATCGGCATATCGATGTCCATGGGCTCACCATCGTAGGTGAAGTAGATGTGATCCGAATTGCTATTGAACCCGGTTCCGGAGTAGGAGAAGTACAACATGTAGTTGGCCCCCTCGCTCATGTTCTCGAACCTTAGCTGCACAACATCGAATCCATATGGCATGGTATCGGGATCTTCCACCCATGTACCGTTGACGTCGAACTCAATGCTCACGTAGTGGTCATCTGGGTAGACGTACTGATCGCAGCTGAAGGACTCGTAGTAGTTGCCATTGTCCATCTCGGCCCAGTAGCCAGAGCCTGTAATGTCGACGAATGTCCGATAGTATACCCTCACGTTGCAAGTTGTCGAGGTGTCTACATCCATTTCCCAGTCGAACAGGGCGCTTGAGTTGTCGCCTGTGTTCCAAGTCTCACTTACGTAGCTCACGTAGTCGTTGTTGTACTGGACCCTCCATTCGAACGTGTAGGTGGTATTGGCCACTAGGTCCGTTAGGTTCCATGACATGGCGTTTGATCCGTTCTCCAGTCCCATGTCGTAGCCGACATCCTCGGAGTCAATCTCTAGCTCCACGTCTCCGGTGTTGACGCATGGCGAGTCGGTGTATTCCGTCCCTGACTTGATGTAGATCATTTCACCATCCAGGAGGTACATGCCCACGTATAGGTAGGCCTCTACTTGGCAGACCCACTCGTCGACAGTCATCTCCACCTCCACGTAGTCTTCCCTGTCCGCTGGGTAGAAGCTACCCCAGTTCCAGCTCTCCTGGTCGAAGTTGGTGCGTATGTGGCCCCAACTGTTGTATTCCCTGTCTTGATCCAATCCGGATAAGTCTATCCTGAAGGTGTGGTCGCCGTTCTCGATGAGGTCCGAGGTGGCCCAAGAGTCATCGGAAGTGTCCTCGGTATCGTTGTCATCCAGAACAAGGAGGGGGAACTGGTTGAAGTCCGCCTCATAGTTGCAATTGGGGTTGAGGTAGTCCGAGCCGGAGTGGACCTCGACATGGGTTCCCTCGTCAGTCAGAACGTAGAGGTAGTATCGTAGCCTAATCTGGCATGTTATCTCCTCCTCCACGTCGAGGGTGAATTCGTGGGTATGCTCAGAAGAGGTCGAGTTGAACTCGAAGTGGTGGTGACTGGTGTAGTCATCGTTCCTGAAGACTAGCCACTCGAATTGGTAGGTCTGGTTCTCCACCAGGTTATGTATGCGCCACCTAATCTCGTTAGATCCGTTGTCCACGTTCGAGTTGGAGTATGAATCGGTCCATCCGTAGGATCTGTTCACCTGCGATACTGCACGGCCCCCGTCGACGCAATCATCGGGGTGGAAGTAGCTGCTCCAGCTTTGAATCTGGCTGCCTCCTGCAGAGTCGTTGTAAACGTAGACCCTGACGTAAATCTCGCAGTCCCATATAGTGGCGTTTAGGTGCCAGTCGATGTGGGAACCGTCATGCGTGAAGTCATGGTCGAAATGCACGTTGCCTTGGGTGGAGGGTGCCCTCCAGTAGTAGTTCACCCTGTAGTCGCTACCAACTTCTAGGTTGTCGAGGTTCCACCTCATCTCGTTCGTTCCTGCCGAGAATAGCTCAGAGCCTGCTGAGACGTAGGTCCCATCTTCCTCTGGGTCTATCTCAAGGACAGCGGGAAGGACGCAAGGCCCATCCAAATCGATTCTGTAGGTGCCTCCTACCCGATCACTATTGCCGTTGGAGATTTCGTACACTCGCACATCGACGTAGATTTCGCAGTCTTCGTCATCGAGAGTCATGTTCCAATAGTATCCGTCGATGGTCTCGTTGACAGTGAATTGGTTGTCGTAGTACCAT
Source organism: uncultured Candidatus Poseidoniales archaeon (assembly GCA_902573115.1). Classification (GTDB taxonomy): domain Archaea; phylum Thermoplasmatota; class Poseidoniia; order Poseidoniales; family Thalassarchaeaceae; genus UBA36. The sequence goes on along the minus strand of CACGIM010000011.1, from coordinate 31,432 downwards.
CCGTGTCCTCCCGATTTGTCGCCATGCCAGTAGTAGTCGACCTCGTAGTCGCCGTGACCGATGCTCGACAGATCAAAGATCATCTGGACGGTCCCTTCAGGAAGGGTGGATGTGGTCGAGTCAGACCATCCGGTCGAAGAGGATGCGTCCTCGAATAACAAGTCATAAGGAGCGATGCACGGCTCGTCTGCGTAGAAGTAGACTGTCTCTAGATTCCTCATACTGCCATCGTTCCAGATCCTTAGAGTTCCATAGCCCCAGACGTCGCACGAGCTCTCCTCTACGTCCAAGTCGAAGTGCCATGAGTGGCTATCCGAGGTAGCATACCATGTTTCGCCCGCGTTGCTGTAGACGTACTCATCGTCTACATATGCGTAGAAGTATATCGAGTACCTCTCCCCAATGTTCAGGTCCGTCATGTTCCAGTAGAGGTCGGTGGTTCCCGATGGGATGTCCCATCCGTTGTTGTTTAGCTCGAGCTCGTCCTCCCAACCATCACTGAGTATCGCGGACACCGAAATGTCCCCGGCAGGATCGCAGTCGGAGTTCTGGAAGTACCTAGTTGGCATGGAGGCATAGGTATTCCAATTGCCGCTCAAAGATATGTAGTAGATATGGGAGTAGGCCTGTGAGGTACAGGTCCAATCGTTGACGGTGTAGTTGAGGTAGATGTCTTCGCCTTCGTAGCCGTCGTAGTTTGAATAGCTCGGGTTCGAGGGGTTTCCGACGTTGAAGTAGGTATTGTAGCTCGCAGTGCTGCTCCCTTCGCCTTGGACGTAGGTGCTGATGTAGTAGGTCATGTTGTCCGTCAGGCTCAGCGAGCCTATGTTGAACCTGAGTTGGTTGACTCCGGACTCCAAGAGCTCGGGATCATTGTCCCAGGTACCGTCGGAGCCCAACTTGGAAAATGTAATCTGCGAGCCCTCGTAATCGCAATTCGTGGAGCTTCCTGAGTACCCGAAGTGCTCGGAGAGAGTACCGGACCGGAACCATCCGTTGTAGTCCTTAACGTACATCTCGGAGTAAAGGTAGAGGTCGCAGGCGTCCTCGTCTATGTTAACTGTCCAGTCGCCGCTGACGTCTGTTGTGTCGCCGAAGAAGTTCTCGGTCCTGATTTCCTGGATTTTTCCGTTATATCTCAGATGCATGGTAATGAAGTGTTCGTACCCGTCCAGAGAATCCTCCACGCCCCATCTGAATGTGTTGTCTCCCTCTTCCAGTTCTGCTACCTCATCGAGGTCATCGAGTGAATCGTCCGTGTCGACGATCGACAGGGAGAACTCTGGGGCTATGTCGTCCGTGAGGTCTACTGCGTCATTGCAAGGACCGTCAATCACAGGATCGCCGTTTTCGTGGTCCATCCGGTGTTGGTTTCCCGTGTGTGTTCGGAAGTACAGGTCATACTCGAAGTCAATGTGACAGGACCAATCTGCGATGGGTAGCTCCCACATGACGTTGAAGTCCCCTGTGCCATCGTAGTAGGAGTACAGTGTTGAGCTGTTTAGGTAGGCCTCGATATTTGTATTCAGCTTGAGGTTCTGTCCTGCATTTGTTCCACTGACCTCCCACTTCATCTGATGGATACCCACAGACAGGTTTGTCGTTTCGTTAACCTCTACCCAGTTGTTGCTTTGGTCGAGGTGCCACAGGCTGACTGGGTCGTATGGGACCACTTCGGTACCGTCGCAGACTGGATCGAGGTCGAAACCGTGGCTGGATACCGTTGTCCACTTATCGTCATTCGCATCATCCTCGTCCCACCACTCCTGCGTTTCATCGAAATCGGCATATAGGTAGGCATTTACATCCACGTCGCACCACTCCCCTGGGGTTTCGAGGGTCCAATTCAGGTGTGTGTAATTCGATGTTGCAGTGAATACCGTCTTGTTGTAGTAGTCACCGTAGAGCGAGCTCTCTCCATCGGCTGTGTAAGAGCTCGAACGGTCGGTGAACCACTCGAATACGTAATCCTCGCCAACCTCGAGGTTGGAGAGGTTCCAGATCAAGTCGTTTGAGCCGTTGTTGGTCGATGAGCCGGAGTAGGTCATGTTGTGGAGGTGAAGATTGACGTCCCCCCAGTCCTCGCACTCGGTGACGAACGATTCAGACCAGTGGTCTACGTATTTCGAGCCGCCGTCGGGGAGCTCAAAGTATAGGTAGGCGTGAACGTTTGGGTGACAATCGGTGACATGAACGGAAGCGTTCCAGTAGATTGGCTGACCATCGTAAACGAAGTAGTCATCCATGACCTGATCATTCTCGAAGTACCAGTAGAGCCTAATGCCTGTCCCATTGGCCGATTGGTCAATGTCCCAGTAGAAGTTCTGGAGCCTGGTGGTTGAAGTGTTCAATTCATCGTTTTCGTCGTTGACCTCGAGCCAGCTCTGTCCACCATTTGCATCATCCATGATGGCGTAGAGGCTCAGTACCGAGGTGTCTTCCCCAGTGGAGCCATCGCAGGGCCCGTCGAAGTCCTTCTGATCGAAACCGACCTCCATCCATTGGTGAGGAGTCAATACGTACGCATAAACCGAGAATTCGACATCACATACATGACCGGGTACGTTTACGTTGTAGTTTGCCCAGCACTCATCGTCTCCCTCAGGGCACTCAAGGTCTGTGAATGCGACATAGTCTCCGTCGAATTCGACGGTGTAAACGGTTCTGTATGTGCGATCTTGGTTCCCACCCTGGAATCCAGCAGTGCCTGCGAAGGTCCCTGAGCTGAGGTCGTGCCCATCTGATAGGGGGTATGGAGCATTGACCCTAAGATCTGTAATCTCCTCACCGCAATTGACGTTTATGGTCTCATCGTAGTACTCGATGTTGACACCCGAGGTGGAGTTTCGGATGTAGGCATCAACCCTTACATCGCAGGTCCAATCAGGATCCATATTGAGGTCGAACTCTAAGTATGAGCCGTCTGCGGTGAATGTGAAGCTTTCTCCGCGAGACCTGAAGTCGGTATACCATGAAAAGGAGATGTAGTAGGACTGGCCATCATCTAGGTTGCTAGTGTCCCATGCAAGGGTGGAGTCCCCGCTGGATATGGTGTCAGGATCCTGTGTCCATGACCCATCTGACTCCAGAACGTAGAGCATGAATGGCTCTCCTGCGCACAGATTAGTGGCGTTCGGTGTCATCTCGTCTGGCTCGTTGTAGTCCCAAACCCCATTACAAAGCTCCCAAGAGCCATCCCTGCTGGTCGAGTAACCCTCGTTGTCCCTCCCGTAGTAGTCCAGAGTTGTCACGACTGCGGCATTCGAGGTTGATACGTTCCTAGTTGAGATTAGCAGGGAGTCCGAGTAGCTGATGTCGAAGGAGAAGTCGCCATTCCCTCTTTCGAAAAGCATGAACCCTCCTGATGTGATGTTTGTCCCGTTGCTAAGGACCATTCCGGAGCTGGTGTCATCGTCCCTTATGTGCCATCCCCCTAGATCGCAGTCAGCGCTTCCGGAGTTGTGAATCTCGATCCAATCACTGGAAGAGTCGTGGTAAACTTCAGTAACATTGACGTTCGTTAGCGAGCAATCTGGCAATGGTGTGGTGCCAGATGTGCTACGAATTGAATTTTCGAGCTCTTCCGGAGCTAAATCCTTCTCCAGTAGTCCAGTTTGTAGCGTTAGTGCTGGTGTTGCTACCATTAGAAGAATCATAAAGATAGCATTGTTTTTCGTTCGGTTCCCGTATACGGCAGGCTGCATTAATCCGTCGCGAAATCAGACTCAGTTATGATATGATTCACTGTAGTTTAACATTGAACCTAGTGCTAATTTCTCACTGAAGCTTTTAGTGGAAGAATAGGTCCATGTACCTCATTTCCAGTGTATTTGAAGATTGAAATCCTTACTCGATTTAGTAGATCATCGGAACGTCATCGTCATCGTCTGATTCCGGAGGCGGGAGAGCAGCGGCCTGAGCCCTCTCGAATGCTTCCCTGACTTTCTCTTCGATATTTTTGGCATCCTCAAGTAGACCGCCTATTGGGACGTCGATTCCAGATAGCTCGCTTAGTCCCTCGACGGCAATTAGTGCCGCCCTGGCATCTGGGTACATCGGGTTGCACTCTGCGAGGAGTGCAGTGACGTCAAGCCCCCTCCTCTCACCCTCTGCTATGAGGTATCCTGCTATTCCCGTGACTATTCCTTGTTGGATTCTTTGTATGCTGGAGCTATCGAGCTGTTCTCGGCCTAGTGGGGTCGAAGACACACCCCACAACTCACTCTCCTCCTTGATTCCTAGGTCGTTGCTTACCACTCCATCTATGACAACAAGCCTTTCAAAGCCCCCTTTCGTGAACCATTCAAGTACTGTGTTTGCGAAGTAGACGTCATGCTCACTTGGAAATTGTATTTCCGATGTGAATACACCTATTGCCTCTCCTTGGTAAACACGAACTGGGTGTTTAGGCACAGAGTCGTGTATTAAGGCAATTGCAGGGAATTGGGGATGCAATACAGTCCCCATGGGATTCATCTCAAGCGAGCTGATGAGATGTGAGGTGGCGATGACCCCAACTGAGCCTACTGTTGAGAAGCCACATACTGCTGTCCCCCCCAAGCTGGAAGGGTCGGCCTCAGAATGTAGGACTAGCGGATAGCCGCCTTGGGTCTCTTCGCTCATGACGTTTCGTTATGGTGGCGCTCTTTGAATTTCACTACTGCACAGTTCCAGCGTTTGTTAAGGAAAAACGTACAAAAATAACCTGATTAAGTATGAGCCATCTGGAGAGCTCATGGCTTCTGATCGGACAAAAGAGCTGGGGGGATTGTACCTCAGTCTTGGGTCAATGGAGATCAATCTCGCTGACTACACTAGGGAAGCGAGTGATAGGTGGTTGAAAGTTACACCTCAGGACACATGGTCATCCACTCTTTCAAGAGTCAGAATAGCTAGACAAGAGGCGTTGGAGAGCACAATAGAAGCAATCAGAATTAGTGGCTTCCCAGATCGCGGTTCTTCTTTCGCTAGACTGCTGAATTCTTGTGAAATAGAGAAAAAGTCTGACGTAGTTCTCGCAGCGATCCAGTACATGAGGTCCGTAGAAAAAGAAGAGGTCACAAAGCCAAGAGAGCTTAGAAGATTGATTGAAGAGACTCGCAAGTGGACGAAGAGGTCTGTGAAGAAATGGAATATTTCCCTTTACATAAAGAGGATGTTGGAAGGAGGGTCGAGTGGAGTTGGGCCGTTGCTAGAATACCCAAGGCGGAGGCCTAGAAAAAACGGGTTCGTGGTACTTACCGAGGCTGGTAGGGACCACCTAGACAAACTCTCCTTGAACAGGTGATGAAATGGTAGAGGGGGGCAAAGACTGGTCTTTTACCTCTCATGTTGGTGAGGACCTTCGAGGAATTGACCTGTCCGGAGCTAATTTACGCAGAGCCGTACTAGATAGGGCTGACTTGGAGGGAGCAGACCTTTCTGGCGCAGATCTTAGGAATGCCTCGATGAGAGATGTGAACCTGATGAAAGCGGCACTCGATGGAGCGGACCTCAGGGGCGCAAGGATGGTCAAGGCAAGGCTTGGACTTTCAAACCTCCAGGGGGCTAGGCTTGACGGGGCGGACATGAGAGGAATAAGGGGCAAGTACGCTGTGTGGAGGGAAGCCAACTGGTGGGATGCCATAATGGATGAGAAACTTACCAAGGCTCTTTCAAAGAAGTGGCCGAAAGAGTAGTTAATCAGAATAGTTTTGCGAGCCCCTGTCTAATCCATTCTGGAACTGGAATTTTTTTGTCGATCTCTTCCATGTCTGTACAGACCGTGATCTGATCTGCGGTCCAACAGAGGACTCCTGATTGGTTTCTGAATTCGTAATGCCAAGAAATTGATGTTTTTCCTATATCCGATACAGTGATCGAGCACCTAACTGTGTCCCCGTAGGAAATCGGATGCATGAATTTGGCTTCACTGTGGACTAATGGGAATGCGATTTTCTTCTCGGAGAGAATCTCATTGTAATGCAAACCGCATGAGAACTCCCATGACTCCTCATAGAATCTGTGGGCTAAATCCCAGAATCTAGGGTAATAGACTATTTTCGCCAAGTCCACCATTGGGAAATCGACTCTCCTCTCTGAGACAAAAGCCATATTTCTGCGCGTGAACTTCAACTCTTGAACATAACCTGTGGGTTTCGAGATTGTAGTCATGGGGAATAGTCATCTCACACAAGATTATATGCAAGTCATTCAACTAGGTGGCCGGAGGTTACTGTTTTGGAAGGACTGATTTCTAAATTGGGTTTAGCTGCTAGCGCAATATCGATTGTGGGTTCCTTGTACATCTACTTCGGAATGGAAGAAGAGATGCTAGGGGTCTTCGTGGGATTGTGGGCTCCGACGCTAATTCTATTCTCACAAGAAATAGAGAAGCTTGTTTAGTTATATTTCGAGCGACGGCTACTTGAGCTGGCTTTAGTTAGGCTTAGCTAGTCCCTAGCGCATGGAGGGGGCGTACTGGATACCACCCTCTGAGACGAGGGCGTTTAGGGTTCCAGCGCGGGAGATCAGGCAGTCGTTCATGGCCACGGAACCGCTGTGACCATCGTAATCTCCAGCGCAGAAGGCGTCGTCGTATGCCTCACCGTAGTTGCCTGCAGTCGCTAGGACGTCCTCCATCCAAGTTCCAGGTAGTGGGTTATCTGTGGTTCCAAGACCAAAGTTTTGGGTAAGAAGCCTGCAAAGCCATATGTTGTAATTGGAATCTCCCGAGTTGCATGAGTAGTCTATGGTGCCATAGTTTTCAGAGGTGACGCCCAACTCCTCGGCGGTGATCATCCCATACCAGACCCATGACACGATTTCGTTCCACTCTGAGTCATAGTCCCTGGTCACAGCCGCCAGCGGCTCCTTGGACATCTGCTCTGCTCCAATCCAAACTTCACTGTGGGTGTCGGAGTCTGCCCAGTCCTCGTCATTATCCATCTGCCACTTAGTCGCGACCAATGCTGACGTGTCACCAGTCCATGCATCGCATTCACCATCCCTGAACTTCTGTTGGGCTTCCCACACATCATTTACTGCGATAGGGTAGATGGTTATGCCATGGGTTTCGAACCAACCAAGCAGGTTGCCTTCAGAAGTGGTCCCTACCCCCACGCAGATGTTGGCGTTTTCAAGTTGGTGCAGTGAGCCGTTTCCATATGCATATGCATCGCTTCTGACCATCATACCCTGGCCATCGTAGAAGTTCACGCCTGCGTAATCCGCATCCAGATTGGCGTCCCTGGAGGCGGTCCATGTCGTGGTCCTGATCAGAACGTCGATTGTGCCGGATGCCAGCATCTGAAACCGATCCGATCCAGACGCTAGGACGTACTCAACGTCGGTATCTGGGTCCAGTCCGATAGCTGCTGCCACCGCACGGCAGTAGGAGATGTCCAGTCCCGAGCGCACACCAGTGGCCGAGTCTAGGTATCCCATTCCGTACTGGGACTCCTTCACGCCGCACTTCATCCACCCTCTGGAGATTATGGTGTCCAAGGTGCTTGTGGGATTTCCCGATGAGTCTTCGCTTTCCATCTCTGAAATGGTATTCTGTAATTGCTCTATGGTCGCGTTTAGCTCTGACGCCAAATCTTGGAGATCCAAGAGTTTCGATGATGAAATCTGATTCGCGGCGGTGAGGGAGGAAACCTCGATCTGTAATTCGGACTTTTCGCTTTCTAGGGCTGAAACTTGACTTTCCAGAGTCGCCTTCGTTGAGTTAAGGACTGATAACTGGGCTAGGATTAGATCGATTTGAAGGTCCTTGGTGATGTTCTGCTGGTTTAGTAGGCTAACCTGAGAATCGTAGTCGGAAATCTGTGAGTCAAGCTCTGTGATTTGGGTATGGAGGGTGGTTATATCAGTGTTTAGCTGAGCTATGGTTGCCTCCATCGAAGCTATGGTTGCGTTAAGATTAGCTCGTGCTTCTTCGTCGGCCAATGCCTGTTGTTCTAGTTCACTAATTGTCTCCTCTAGATTGGCGTCATCACCCGTGCATCCGGCAAAGGAGGCGAGGCACAGAGTCATTATCATCGAAATTGGGATTGCTCTCTCCATGTTCATTCATCTGGCATCGCACTAATGGAGCTATTCCCGGATTCTTTATTGGCGGACCCACCGCGATTTGAACACGGGTTACGAGCTCCGCAAGCTCATGTGATATCCAGGCTACACTATGGGTCCAGTAGCCGTTGCAGCCCAAGCTCGGGCTTAATCCCGACGGTGACCTCATATCACATCGAGAGTGGAAGTAGGGTCTTCCACCTAGGCTCTGCTAATTTCTTGGCGTTAGGACCCGTCATCGGCATTGGAGTTTTGTGGGTTAGTACTCCGTGCATGCCCTCAACGCTGAATTTAACCCTCATTTCTATCATTCTGTCACGTTCTGCGACGGAGATCTGCTCAGAGTCAAGTTCGAATGATGTGGATGCCTCATCCCCCTCATTGGAAATGTGCAAGATGCTGTCCTCGATATTGGCTCTAGGGGAGAAATCGTGATCCTGTGGGTCGGACATACTCGCCTCTAGATCTATCACCAAGCGCCCTCTTATCGAGGCCTTAGTTATCTGCATCGACTTTACCATGTCAACGGCAGGGTCCAGTAGTTCAAAGGCCTTCGCTCGGGCAATCTGTTTTCAGACACTAATCTCACTTACTCTGAGGATCAGTACGAGGAAGTTGGCTTCCAATGTCCAATCGTTCCCTTGGTCAGGGTCCACACCGTCTATTGGAGTGTCTGGATCACACTCCAGCGCTGTGATTTCAAAGGCCCATGTACCTTGCCCAAACCTCCCATCAGGATCGCTCAAGAGATTCTCAATAACGGCTTCTTTGGAGTCTGAATATATCGTATATCCGGACTCTGGTAGGGGATTCATTTCGTTTCTCTCGATTGTAGCTGATGAGTTCTCTGTGATGTTATCTTGATTGGTGATTACGCTGTATGACCATCCAGATGAGGGCAGATCAACCTCAAGAGTGAAATTATCTTCGGGCCATGTAATTGGAAGTATGTCTCGCGATAGGGACAATGTTGCTCTAAACTCAATCAATCTCGCTCCATCGCCAGGTTGGAACTGTATTTCATGGGTTGCGCCCTGATCGAGGTAACCTGACCAGTCATAGTCCACATAGGCCTCTTCCCAGACAACTCTGAATGAGCGGGAGATGACTCTTAGTGTCCAAGAGGTTGTGTTTGATGCACCGGTATCATCAGTCACGGTCACGGCACCAGTCACGTTTCGTGCCTCAGTCGTGGTTAGCTTGGTGATTAACCCGATTGCGTCCGCGTCGTTTAGGGGGTCGCTATCACCATCGGAGTCCGTGTTTACATCGTAATCCCAAGTGACCTGTATCCCGCCTCCTTCCGGATCGAAGGATTCGCTGGCATCAAGTCTTGCCTCTTGTCCGGTCTTTACGAAATCAGGTAAATTTAGTATAATCTCAGGAAGAGCATTCACGAAGATGCTGATGCTTGCAGCGTCTGACGTACCTTCGTCGTTGAATACCTCTACAGTGACCTCGAAGGTACCCGAGGCTTGGAATGTGTGACTGATTACTCCCTGTTTGGTTGTTTTTATTTCCCCATCTCCAAAGTTCCATCTGAACTCATCGATGATCGTGGGGTCCGGAGTGGTTGATGCCCGTGCATCAAAATTAACCGACTCGCCTGCATTTACAGTAGTTTGATCCGAGGTGAGGTTAGCATTTGGACTACCAGGACCTATTCCCCCGCAGCCCGAGAGTGAACATGATATTATCAAGAGTGAAATAAGCATACTTGTGGTAGTGGCGCTAGACTCCATGGTTCTAGCAGCCGTCCGTCCCTCATAGGAGTGTTGGGCCTTCCTAGGGTTGAGATGCCAATTGCGATAGTTCATGGACGGTCCCGATAGGAGTGCATGCGTGGCTCCTAGAATGCTTGAGGGATTCAGAGTATTAGGTCTCGATCTCGAGACTACAGGATTCAACCCAAGATTTGACAGGATCGTTCAATACGCATTGGTGGGAAGTGATGCTGACGGAACTCATCTGAGTCTTCAGTCCCTAGTTAATCCTGGAGTTAGTATACCTACAGAGTCTACCCATGTTCATGGGATCTCCAGCAACGATGTTGCAAGCGAATCGGATTTTGGCGACCATATCAATAGCTTCAGAGAAATGGCCGAAGGAGCTATTATCGTCGGCCATAATGTGATTGCCTTCGATTGGAGATTCATCGAGGTCGAGTGTGCTAGGTTTGGGGTGGAGCCTCCTGCCCCATATGCAATCATTGACACACTTATATTGGCTAGGAAACTCAGATTGACTCGCCCCCACAAACTAGGTTCATTATGCGAAAGGTACGGAATTAGACTGGAAAGATCGCATAGTGCTGATGCGGATGCCGGAGCAAGTCTGCTCCTTCTCTGGAGAATCATGGCTAATAATCCAGAAATGTTTCAAAGCAGCGTTGAAGAATTCCTCGAATCAATCCATCAGTGAGTTTAGTAGTGGTTCCCATAGCAGGATTTCCGACCAGTCCCCCAGATGCATTATCTTTCCATCTAACCTTGCGCTGCCGAGATATAGGACTGTATTACTATCCACAGGCTCTAATTCCCTCATTTTTTCTAATGCATGACCCTTCAGGATTGCTCCGAACCTATGTTCCGAACCCGCGACATCCCCATCTACCCCGACTGGTGGTGCCCTCTCGAATAACGCCGCTCCAGACTCCCGGTCAAATCTAACTAATTTTACAACCTCATCTCTGAACATACCACCCGGTGCAAGATCACCATCCTTCATTGCTACCCACCAAGAGGGGCACCAAGCCTTCCACTCACAGAATGAGCATGCCATTTCACTAGGAGTAGCTGGAAGGGGCTCCCTAGAGGGTCTCATCCTCTCCCATGCGTCATAGGCCTCCTGAAGAATAGAGGGGCCCTTTGCCCTATGGACAGTCTGATTAGCGGAGTACCATCCCTCCGCATGAATCGGGGGGTGGTCTGTATTTTTCTGTATAATCAGATCCCTGTATAGCCTTAGTTGCCTGTTAACTTTTTCATTTAGTTCTCTCTCTGGAGGCTTTCCGGTTTTCAAATCCGCAACAATCCACGCTTCTGCTTCTCCGGCTTTCTGGTCCTTAATCAGCAGATCCAGCCTACCCATCAATTTCCCACATTCCGAAACCAAGGTGTCCTCGTTTCCCAATACAATTCCCTGTACCTTTCTCCATGTCCCGACTTCAACCTCTGAAAGAGACGATTGAGGCATCCTTGCCTTTGCAAGTAGTATGTTAAGGGCACCAATCAGTCCATCTTGTGCCTTCTTAATCTGTTCAGGTTTCCATCTAGGATGCCTAGGAGTGTTGTTGAATTTCTGCTTCTCTGCCCTCCAATGCCCGTCAAGTACATCCTTGGCCATACCAGGAAGCCAGTCGGACTCTCCCTCACTCATTGTTTGAAGGTCGAGGTTGCATAGATCCTCGACAGAGTTGTGGACTACGGTACCAACTGAGGCAGCCATGTTAGCCTTCCTAGGCAACCTTTGTCTGGAAAGCCAATACTTTCTTGGGCACTCCTCATATCTGTTCCAAGAAGAAGGAGATAGCTGGTGGGATTGGGCAACGTGTTCTATCTCCAAATCCCTCCTGCCTCTGTAGATGCGGATGAGTGACAACGATTAACACCATTGAGTGGATACTAGCACCATGGCGGAGGGGCCTACGATTGACATTGGGGACGAGGTCAACTCATCAGGGGCACTTTTGGTAAGCTGCTTCCCCTCTGTGGGATTCGTAAGTAGCATTGTTGCACATTTCTTGGTAGAAAGGCTGGAGTTGGAGCTTGTGGGTGGGGTCCGTCATCCGAATCTACCCCCCGTATGCCTAGTTCAGGATGGAAAGCCTCTGCCTCCAGTTAGGTTCTATGCAGGTGAACCAATATGCAATATGGACAAGTGCGACAAGGTTGTGCTTATCGCTTCTGAGATTCAAGTTCCTTCAGAATTGAGCTTGCCTCTTTCTTCCAGCCTTATCGACTGGATTGTAAAATCAGGAGTAAGTTCGACAATTATGATCGATTCATTTGCCCACGGAATCGACAGCAGTCACAGTATTTTCGACGATGATGAAGGAATGGATTCCATGTTGGGAATTGGGTCGACAGACTCGAGCCATGTTCTGATCAAGAGCATCGGAGTGCCTCTTCTGAAACATGGAGTGGTTGGGGGCATGACCGGGGTCATGATGGGAGAATGTAGGAGAAGAGAGATTGATGCCTTAGCGATACTTGCAGAATCGGATGGAGAGATCGGCCAAGGAGTGATCCCGGATGCTAGGGCCGCTGCCAGGATAATAGGATGCATGGATGGGCTGCTTCCCGCGGTAAATCTTGATCCGGAACCTCTTCTAGAGGAAGCTCAGAGGATTGAGGGTCAAATTAGGGATATGATGTCCCTGCACCTTAATCCACCACAAGAGAGTGCGAGCACAAATACTGGGATGTACGGTTAATCAGAAATCCCCTAATGTTGGTTGCCTATCGGGCGGAATTTCTGCCAGTATAGCACCACCCAGTATCTCATCAAGGTCGGTCTCCGAGATTATCCTCACACCTAGGCGCCTTGCCTTCTCCAACTTTGAGCCGGCGGAATCACCTGCTACTAGGAAGTCTAGATTGCCTGAAACTGATGAGACCACTTTGCCTCCTTCTGATTTTATGGAGAGGGAGATTTCTTTTCTAGGCCTGCTTAGAGTCCCAGTTATGCAAAAGCTCGATCCTGAGAGTTTTCCTTCTTGGACCTTCGACTCCTCCTGGATAATGTCGACCTTTTGGTAAAGATCCAAAATAGACTCCTTCCTTTCTGAGATGCCATCGAGTAAAAGTCTAGCAACTGTATCCCCAATTCTGTCTATTGATACCAGTCTTTCGATAGATGGCCCTATGTCCTCGGTCATGGCTAGTATTTCCTCGAGAGTCCTTACTTCCGAACATACTAGAGTAGCTATCTCGGGACCTATTCGTGGGAGCCCTAAAGCGGAGATGAAAGTGCTGAGAGTCATTGAACGAGTAGACCTAAGCTCCTCTAGGATATTGCTTGCGGACTTCTCGGCCATTCTATCCAGCGAGATGAGCTCATCCCGCCTGTTTTCAAGCCTATATAGGTCTCCAAGGCTCCTGACGAGTCCGGCTGAGCAAAGCTGTTCGGCCAATTTTTCTCCTATTCCGTCCATCCCTAGCTTTCTACACCAATACAGAATTGCCCTTTCTAGTCTGGACGGGCAATCTAAATTCGTGCATCTGATAAATGCACCATCTTCTATTAGATGATTAGAGCATCTTGGGCAATTCTCTGGTGCCGATATTGAAGATCTATGAGGGAGAGGTTCTGAGAATGGGGTTCCATCTGCATGGGTTCTTCCCCGCAAATCAGATTCTTTTGCTGGCCCTATAACCGCTGTGATCTTGGGGATGACATCCCCCCTCCTGACAACCCTGACTTTGTCTCCAATCCTGATTCCTAATCTTTCGACCTCTCCTCTATTATGGAGAGTGGTGTTCTCCACAGTCACTCCTGAAACTACGACTGGGGCTACCCTAGATACTGGGGTAACGTTTCCCGTTCTGCCGGTCTGCCAATGGACTTCCATCAGAACACTTACTGCCTCTTCTGGAGGAAACTTCCACGCCAATGCCCATCTGGGGTGATGGGCGGTCTCACCAAGAAGTTCCCGCTTGTCTAGACGATCTAGCTTTATGACGACACCATCAAGCTCCCAATCTGCTGAGTCTCTGGATTGGAACCAACTTCTTGTTGTACGCATTATTGATTCCGTCACTGATTCGTCGTCCTGTCCAGATACAACTGTATCTCCCGCCACTTCTATTCCCATCTCGGAGATCCAGCTTATGATCTCAGAGTCTAGTTTAAAATCGGGAGGTTTTGGACTATCTGGATGGCGATCCTGGCCTGTTGGGAATTCTACCCCATATGCCAGGAACACTAGGTCCTCAGGGCTCCCCTTCCCTACGTCTAGGTATTTCTGACGAAGGGCTCCGGCAGCGAGATTCCTTGGGTTTGGGGCTACGTCTGAGTACTTCTTGTCAAATATTTCGAGAGGCATGACTACCTCCCCCCTTACATGACAGTCCCCCTCCCAAGGAATTCTATTAGGGACGTTGATCATTCTGCGTGCGTTAGAAGTTACATCCTCTCCCCTTTTACCATTCCCTCTTGTTGCTGCTGTAACCAAGCGTCCTCTACGATACTCGAGGGAGAGGGCAGACCCATCCAACTTTGGTTGACATACAAATCTTCGACCATTTGCAGTAGTCTGGGAGACGAAGTGAGCTACTTCCTGGTCAGTTGTAGCTTTATCAAGGCTCATCATCCTGAACAAATGGTCAACTTTTTTTGATCCAGGAGGAGGGTCAGAGCCCACAATACTTAGCTGGGGGTGGTTGGGTGAGAGTTGTCTAAGCTCATCTCTTATTGAGTCGAATTCTGAGTCAGAGATGATTGGTTTGGCTTGATTGTAATATAGCTCTGAGTGCTTCTCCAACTCCTTTGCGAGCCACTGTATTCTCTGGGAGGAGCCGGGCACCGACGGAGCACCCTGAGCCATGTCAATCCAAAGGGGCCGATGTCCTTGAAACTGCCCGTGGTGGGCCTGCCAGGATTTGAACCTGGGTCGCGCGACCCCCAGCCGCGAAGTATAGGCCAAACTAACCTACAGGCCCCATTGGGCCTCTTGCGAAGAAGCAATTGGTCAAAGCCCTGACGGAGACTATTGCTGCCTATCGATGCTGAAGGGTGCTACTTCATCAATCAGATCTATGTGGCCAACGAACATCCTTCTGCAGCAATAGAGCGGGAAGCCAAGCTTGTCTAAGACCTGTCCCGCATCTTCTCCTTCTTCGACTGCATCTTTGAATTCATCGTACTTGTGCGCGATAACCTTGTGGCAACTCCAACACCTAACTGGGATAAGCATAATTTCACTACCTGTACGACTTCTGCCACTTCTTCCGAGCCCCCCGGCCCATTTGATGCTTCGGTTCCTTCCTCCTCGGGTCGTTTACCAGCATCTTCCTCTCGAATCTAATGAATTCGTCTCTTAGCTCCTCATCATCGCCCTCGGCTCCGTCGTTGTACTTGACTAGCCCTCGAGCAATAGCTGTCCTAATCGCGTCTACCTGTCCCATCTGGCCTCCGCCTCTTACGTCAATTGCGATATCCACGCGATCGGTCCTGTTCATAGCCTCTGCAATCAACAATGGTTCTAGTGCCTTCCTCCTAGCAAGCTCGGGTTCCATGATATGTATCGGCGAGCCGTTTACTCTTACTCTTCCTTTTCCTGGCTTGAGAGTCGCACGGGCTATTGCAGTCTTTCTCTTCCCGCTCGTGTTTACGATCTTAGTACCGGTCTTTTTTCTTGCCATTTTATTCACCACCCCATCTTGAAGCGTCCACGCCTAAGTGGGAGCTTATGTCCCCTAGTCTAACGAACTTGTTCGGAGGGGATCGGTCTATATTGCCAGTATCCCCCCACTGGTGGTCTTCTGGGAGCTCTTCCCCAGAGAGGTTTGCAGGCGTCCCAATCATTACTCTCAAATCCTTTAATGCCCCTCTTCCACTGCTGTTTTTCTGGTAAGGTAGCATTCCTCTGACCGTTCTTTTGATGATCTTATCAGGCATTCTCGGGAAAAATGGCCCCTTTCTAGCATGATTTAGATTGTATTTCGCTCTATAATCCTTGAAGACCTTGGATTTCGGCCCCGAGACTATAGCACCTTCAGCGTTTATGATTATAACTCTCTGTTGGCTACCAGACTTTCTTGCAGATATCATCTCTTTCGCGACTTGGCTTGCAAGTCTTCCTAGTATCTTTCCTGAAGCGTCGTAGACTTTAGTTGGCTCAGACAAGTATCCTCACCCCCTTTCCTTTCGGGTTTTCTTCCATAAGTTCTCTGATACTGAGCGTTCTGCCACCTGAAGCCGCAATTTTGTTCTTAGCCACATCGCTGAAGCTGAATGCGGCGACGGTCTGCTTTCCGTTAATTTCCCCGCTTCCAAGGACCTTCCCTGGGACCAGAACTGTCTCCTTTTCCTGTGAGTGCCTTGAGATGTGACTCAGGTTTGGTTCAGCCCAATTCTTCCTACTTGATTCCAGCCTAGATGCGGTGTCCCTCCAGATGGAGGATCCTGTAGACCTACTGTGGTCCTTTAGCTCCCCTATGAGGGCTACTAGCGACGAATTGGTCTTTCTTTCTAGCTTGCCCATAGCTTTCGCCCCCATATGTGGTAGCGCGGCCACCAAAGTCGGTGTTATGAATCCTGCGGGCGCCCCGTAGGGGCGTTTCAAGTGCGATATTGGCATAGCTATATCTTGAATCCGTCTTTGTCTACTGAGTCGTCGACCCCAGCAAACCTAACCTGGCCCTCCGCATCAACGAACTGTCCTGCTTTGACCGATGGTCCGTAGAGGGAGGATTCTGTTGAGGATGTTCTGGATAGCATACTCTCTCCCAGCGCCCTGTTCATTCTCCCAATCATAGATTGGAAAATCTGTATGGCCCTGTCCCTCTCCTCGGAGCCGATATCATGGTCTGAATACCTAGCCTCTTCAAAAATCGTAAAGAAACCATCGATCTCCTCGGGAGGAACAATTCCTCCAAGCATCTTGTTGATAACATCCTCAAACTCTCTGGTGGTCTCAAAGACCTTTTTCATAGCCCCTCTCATTCTGAAGTACTTTATGAGGTCCTTATAGCAAGAGAAAATAGCCTCGATGTAATTATTCGAGGCCTTCAGTGACATTAGAGCGTCTGTTAAAATTCCTCTCAGAACCTCCACTTTCCTTCGTTCTCGGTAGTTGTTGTACATGATTGTCCCCACCAAGACCATGGCCGAGAGTGCGATTCCTGAGATAACGATAACTTGAGTTGTTAGGAAGCTTGCTTTGGCGTCAATTTCGGGATTTCCTTGAGATATCGAAGGTGTGCTGTTCAGCCATTGTTCCACGAAATAAGGCTGATTCTCATCAGCAGACTCGAAGTGGACTAGGACCCTCCATCTCCCATCAGGCGCGCTCCACTCTGGATGGCCCGGTATTTCTTCTCCTGTGTATGGGAAAGAGAAGTTTGCAGAACCTCTCTCATTAGTAATCAGGATCTCCACTCTTTCCGTCTGCCACCCTGAACCGTTCCAGAACTGTCTATGGAACTCCACTCTCTGACCCTCCACTGTAAGGTCTAGTCTGTCCCTTAGAATAGCAACCTCTCCCTCGATGATATCTCCTTCCAGATATCCCGTTGGGCTCGCCCAGTGCTCTTTCAGTAAGATGTCGACTTTACTTCTAACCAGAACTTCAACATCCATGAAAGAGCTGTTTAGTACTGGATTAGGCTCTAGTGCCTCATAGTCGCATCCTCCGGGTATGTACTTCTCCGGTTCGTATGCTACCCTTATTGTTCTGAACCCCTCGAGTTTGTTTCCACTAGGTTCGACGCCCCGTCTGCTAGGATTGTCATCGGGATCGGCTGAGTACCAAATGAATTGCCCTGTTCCGTCTGCTGTGAATGCTGTAGCGATAGGTCGAGTGTTCACATCTGGGTCTAGATATATGTTGACGCACTTCCCCCCCCACTGGCTTCCCATTGGACTGGGAGAGCTTGGCATTGATGTGGAAGGCCTCCTTGAGATAGAGTACCTGGAAGTCGGAGCCATTGGGGAAAGTGTAAGTTAGGTAGTCAGACCTGAATGGGCCGACCTCTGATACCTCTAGGGTTGAGTTAGAAAAGACAGGGAAGAACATTACCTGTGTCTTATTCTTATATCTGTACCTGTCATTGTTGAGAGTGTCCCAAGCGTTGTATTCAACATTGACCTTGGCAGTTCCAGCGTCCACGCCCGAAATGGGGCAGTTTATTTCGAATAGTCCGTTTTCATCTGTTGCTCCGGGGATGCATGCTCCAATACCATCGTCTCCTGCCCGGAACTTCATTCTGTTTTCGATTGGATCAAAGATCATCGATCCCATCTCATATGTAACTCGGATTTGTCTACTGGAAAGGTTTCCACCAAGCTCGTCTGTTAGTTGACCGGTGACAATCATCGGCTTCTCCAGAATAAGTCCAGTATCAGGGTCAATCTCAGATGTGTAGACTATCTGCTGATCGACATCCAGCTTGGTGTTGCCAATGAGACTGAACCCATCCACTTGGAATTGCAGGACCTTCCTAAAGTGGTCGCTGTTAAGGATGGTGGCACATGGGTCCCACGCACCGGATGTAGTAAGCATCTCTGAAGTCACTGGCCCGCATCCTTCGTGGGGGAGATTTTCCTCGAATCTAATGATAACATTGACCGGGCCAAATCCGTCAGGCAAGTACGAGAAGGGGTCGTCTTTCAAGAGCTGGGGATCTAGGGTAGTTTTGAAGTCAATCTTCCCATCCTTGGGGCATGTCCTATTCACTATTTGCCTGTGAGTCCTATCCTCGAAATCTACACCCTCGAAGATTATTGTCACGTTTCCTCCTAGGTCATATCCATCTTGATTTTGGATTGGAGCACAACCCATGTCCTCGCCCAAAGTAGTGAGTACAGCGCCACCGACATCTTTCTCAAATGGAGTCTTGTTGTCATCAAGAACAACCGCAGAAAGCCGCCAATCATCCCCGTTATAGGCAACGTTGGGTCCAGCACTACTTAGGCTGATGTATGTCCTTGAAACTACCCATAGGCTGACTTCGGCTGAGTTCCCTTGTCTAAGACTGTCTCCCATGTAGGTAAATCCTAGTGAGAAGTTTCCGAGTGTGTCTATGTCTGTCAGATTGACCTTGAAAACACCATTGTTGTCAGTTATTGCCACTCCGCTGGTCAGATCCCCTGACCATGTCCAGTTTACGGGGACTTCTCGCACAGGTTGGAATGCGTTGTCGATAAGACGGGCTTCGACAGTGGTGTTCTGGCCCCTGTAAAGGCGTGGAAGGGAGTTCAACTGGAAGTCAGTAGTTCCAATGACGGTAACGTTCCCATATGCTCCTGTGGCAGCGAGTACCTGTTCTTGCTCTCCTGTGAAGTAGTAGTCAGACAAGGTGAAGTCGGCCTTTACTCCAAATGTTCCTGCTGGGTACTGGGAGAACCATGTCCAGTTGTAGTCGAATGTTGCTAGTCCCTCGACCATGTTTGGTCTTCTGGAATATGCCGTCTCGAGGCTACCAGAAAAGACACCGTTGTTATCGATATCCATTTGGAGGGCGATCGCGTCTTGAGTCCAAGGTACGAAGGTTCGATTCCACACGTTTCCGACTACTCTGATGGTCTCTCCAGTGAACATCTCTGGGACTATTTCACACCTCACCTCACTGTTCGGAACCAACGGATCGACTGGGCCACATGGAGGCGAGTCGAAGTCAGCACCATTCTGCATGGTGATTGTCCAATGCGTACCGTTAGAGGAGAGGAACCCTGCAAGAGCGCCGCCTGCTATACCGTTCAACCCTGACGGAGTCCCGTCCCATAGGATCGGATACGACTTGCCTAGGCTTGCATCCGAGAAAGTTGTTCCCGCATTCACCAGAGAAGGGGCGTGGAACAATGCCCTCCAGGCTCCGAAGGAAGAGCCAGTGAACTGTGTAGCATCCCAGAAGTAGACGGGTCTAAATGATGAAACGTACATTTCCGCCTCTACGTACATCCTATGCATGGCTCTGATGTAGAATGTGTCAGTCTTGGAGCCCTCTAGATGGGCCCATGGCCATTCATATGCGTCGTCTAAGCATCCACCGAGATCAGGTCTGGAGAACCCGATGAAGCTGTAATCACCAACTGGGAGTGTTGTATTTCTGTATTCATAAGTACCGAGGATAGAATGAGATCCAATTGGATTATTCGAAGAGCAGGGGTTCCAAGTTATCTCCTCATACCCCCCAGTTGGAATCCCCTCGCCGTTGTTTAGTAGTGAGTTCCACTGCACTTGCTCCCACCGATCCAATGATTGGTTATAGGCCAATGAAACCCAACCGCCAGAGTCAGCTCTGTAACCGTTTCCATAACCGTCGTAAACAGTAGGGTGAGTGATGTTCCCAAATTGAGTTCCAGAGTCGCTAATTGTGAAAGAAACTGGCGCAAAAGCTAGTCTGTTGTCGAATATTCCTCTGTTATAATCGGCTGTGTAGTGTACCTTGAAGTCGAGCTTCAAGGGTTGTTCGTCAGCTCTGAATCTTTGACCTGACACGAATCCTATTGTCGTATTGGCTCTGACTTCAACCGGGAAGCCAGTGTCACCCAGACCATCCCCATCTGTGTCTTCAAGAGTCGAGCTGTAGTCGTGGACGAACATCTCAGTAACCTCAGAGTAAACCTCGTACGTTGTATTGGGACCAACCTGGATATCCTCTGGGAATAGGAATTGGCCGACGACGTAATCTCCATTGGAATCAGTCAGGACGTCTATCGTCTCAATTACTGAGGTGCCATTTTCAATGTAGCGAATATGTACCTGGACTGGTATGTCGGGGGCGGGGACAAAGCCTGTATCGTCTAGCCAGAAAACAGTTCCATTGAAAATTGAAGGTCTGTTTTCGTCCAGCCATAATATTGATTCGGTGGATAGTGTAATCCTAGTCGGAATTTTGTCATCGTCGTCTAATATCCCGTTATTATCAGAGTCCCAATCGGAGCTAGAACCGGAAGATTCCTCAGTCTTGTTGGAAGGAATTGACCAGCTTCCCAGTGATGGATTGTTCCAGTCGAGATCCTCCCTACCGTCATTGTCATCGTCGACGTCGAAGTAGTCTGGTCCAGTCGAGTTGTTTGTTGGATTTGCTATGCCGACCCCTCCTCCAAAGTCGTCGTGATCCCATGGATTGGTCGACTCCATTCCAAACCTCGAAGGCCAAAGCATCACCTCGTCCTCATCCTTCATGCCATCGTAATCGTCGTCTTCATCTATGTCGTCTCTGATTCCATCGTTGTCATGGTCCCATGGGGCTACGGGGAAGTTGAGGCAACACACATCGTCGAAAGCGTCTGCAGTTCCCTGGTGATCTACGAGGTTCTGGAGCTCTAGAGAGTTGGGGATTCCGTCTCCATCCCAATCATCATCCGCCCAGTTCACTATCCCATCATTGTCGTGGTCCCAAGTGCTCTGCTCCTCTCCTGTGAAGCATCCAGGGAAAAGTTCCTGAGCTGCATCTGAGACTCCATTGTTGTCATCGTCTGGGTCTTCCCCATCCGGGACCCCATCATTGTCATTGTCGACATCGTAATATTCCGGGAAAAGAAGGGCCTGTCCCAGGACTCCTTTGTCCCATACTGATTGATAAATTCCGTCTCCATCAGGATCTGTGTCCAGACCATCATCATCTGCATCCTCGCAATTGTCACCCACGAAGTAGAACGGCTCGTTCACTGGAGGATTGAAGGAGTCGGGGTCATCATCGTCTAAGTCACTATTAGAGTCCACTTCAAGAAAGTCCCAGACCCCATTGTTGTTGTCGTCGACATCGAAGTGATCGTAAACAATATCCCAATCATCATCCAAGTCATTGGTATTGTTGAACATGCAGGTGGGAGTCCAGGAGAAGTCCGGAATCGGTTGCCCACAGTCAATATCTGGATCTACATCATCATTTAACAAGTCGCCAATTTCGTCAGG
Source organism: uncultured Candidatus Poseidoniales archaeon (assembly GCA_902573115.1). Classification (GTDB taxonomy): domain Archaea; phylum Thermoplasmatota; class Poseidoniia; order Poseidoniales; family Thalassarchaeaceae; genus UBA36. The sequence goes on along the minus strand of CACGIM010000011.1, from coordinate 9,795 downwards.
GAAGAAGTTGTTGTTCACATCTGAGGTCCATTGGAAAAGGTTTCCACCATTCTGTCCGATCCCAATGTAAGTTATCCAGAGATCTCTGTTGTTTCTCATTTCTTGATAGCTAACTGCCGATGACGGGGTTGGATTGCTAGTTGGATCGAAAGTAAACCAGTAGCAGTTAGATATGCAACTAAAATCGCCATTTGGATGGTTGGATCCGTCATATGCGCCATCATCCCATTCTGGATCAGGACGAGTGCTGTAAGGGACCGAAAACACGTTACCTCCCGTTTGGGTAGGCGTCAAGAGTGGTACTTTGAATAGGAATGCATACTGTAATCCGCACCACCTCTCTTGAATAGGACTGAATATTATAGTTCCACAAGAGTTTCGATCTAGAGACCCGCCCATCTTTACATCATCTACATCCAAGATACCATCGTTACCCTCGTCTTGGTCCCACCAGTCTGGAAGGCCATCCCCGTCCTGATCTATGTCGATTCCGTTTACTAGTGAGTCTCCATCTGTGTCGATATCGAAGAAATTGTCTCCATTGTACGGACTCCACTTCATCATTAGGAACCAGTACATCTCTGGGATGGTTCCCTCTGTCGGTGGAAATGAGCTGTCATCGTATCCGTTGTAGTCTAGCATGAAGCTATTATCAAAGTTGAACGGATTGAAGCCCCAGGTTATATTCCAGTAATAGTTGTCTACTGCAGCATAAGCCGCACTATCCTCGGAGCCGTCTATAGCATCACCGTCTGATTGAGGCCAGCTATTTCCAAAGAAATTGTCAGTATTGTCAGAATCCACAATTCCACAGTTACCATCATCCGGGTCGAAGAAGTCGTTTATTCCGTCGTTGTCGTCGTCCCAGTCCTCATCGTTCTGCAGCCCGTCCCCATCCACATCGGTGTCGATATCGTTTGGCCCGTCATCCCTGAACATGGAACCATTAAGTTCGTGGAGATAAGCATCATTATCCAAATCGCAGTCGGGATCGATGTCCAACCAGTCGAGAATACCATCGTTATCATCATCGACATCAACCCAATTGTTTACCCCGTCACCGTCCCAGTCGTTGAAACCGGTGTAGGAAGTTCTCCAGAGAATACAATTATCGCTTGGGTTCTGCGGGTTTGGGTTCTCCAATGTGGCACAGTCCCACGAGGCTACCTCAGCCGAGTCATTGAGCGGGTATGGGTCGTCCTCATTCTTCAAGCCATCATTATCTAAGTCCCATGGTGTAGCTTCCCAGACTGGATTGTCGGGTCTCTCGGTTCCACCCATATCAGTATCTAGCCAATCCCAAACCATATCGTAGTCTGCATCGATGGCTCTGAACCGATCATCGTCCAGATCCCCGTCGTAGTCTATCTCACAATCTTCACCCGGAGTCTCTATAGCCACTGAAAACCCATTAAATGCCTCGAGGGGATAGTCCCCCTGACCATCAGAATTAGTATCTAGCTGTCGGCATTCATCAGGAATTCCGTCATTGTCATCATCCACATCATACATGTCTGCTAGGCCATCATTATCGTCATCAGTATCCGAAGAGTCTGGTGATCCGTCATTGTCATTGTCCGGATCAAGGAAATTTGGTATTCCATCACCGTCAAGGTCCCCATCGAAAATTTCAGTGAAGCTCTGCTCTCTTGGGTGCTCCAGAGCGTGGAGCTCAACGTAATCAAGTCCGTCGACATATTGCGAATAGTCAGTGGCATTCCACCTTACGGCAGTATCCCAGAGTATGCCTTGGACCGTGGAAATCTGTGAGGTCTGGGTGGAGTCCCAAGGGTGGACGTCATTGATGTCGAGTACTCCGTCACCATCATCATCGTCGTCAAAATAGTCCTGTATTCCATCCGAATCGAAGTCACATGGCCATATGAATTGATCAATTCTACCGTCGTTGTCATCGTCCTCGTCATATGATCCTCTTCCCGAGCCATCTATGTCCTCATCGGTGATTCCATCGTTATCGTGGTCCATTGGATTTTGATCCACTAGATAGCCAAAACCTACCGGTCCTCCGGTCCATGGATGAATCATACTTGGATCGACATGCCTGTCAGATGTGACGTTCCATGGATCGTTTCCCTGATCATAGTCTATTGGGCCCTCCAGGATTCCGTCGTTGTCATCGTCCCAGTCGAATTCATCCTGAATGCCGTCGTTGTCGTGATCATATGGGTCAGTCCCATAGCATCCGTCAAACCTTTCGATTAGGTCGTTTATCCCGTCGTTATCGTCGTCAAGGTCGTCAAGGTCGTTTATCCCGTCGTTATCGTGATCATCGGTGTTTGTCTCCTCAAGAAAGAAGCCGTAGCTGGGGTCTAAACCCAAGGCAGAAAGGTCGGAGACCTTGCCATAGATGGAAGCAGCATCATTGTAAAACGGGCTGAATGCCGGGTTTTGGAATGGGTTTGTAGTAGCCGGTTGATACTGCCCGTCTCCTTGGACAGGCGCGGAGACCTGCCCCATTTGGGGATATGCAGTTCTCTTTGAAGGCTCAATGCTTTCCTCTTCCTCAACAGAAACGCTGGGTTTTTCGAAAATCATGAGCTGTGTGCTCAATATCATCAAAGTGACCAATGTGATCGCGGGCAAAACCCTCTTACTTTCCTTTCTTCCTTCATGTTCACTCATAGAATCCTCATCCCAGCGCTGGCTAGGGTTGTTGGCATGTTCAAATGCTTATGAATCGATTCCTAATAAAATCATGATTCGTATCACAGAGCGATTCTAGTATCATACTAGAGCCTCAGACTCTGTGATACGGTGACCCTCTGATTATTTCTGAAGCTCTGTAAAGTTGTTCCATCAGCAATGCTGCTGAAAATTCATGTGTTAGGGTTAGAGATGACAGTCTAATCAGGGAATCTGCTGATTCCTTGGCTCGCTCTGAAAATCCATTATGTGGCCCTATTGCAATATGAGTAGTCTCTCTCCCGAGTTGTGTAGATTCCAGCCACCGTGCCAATTGCAGACTAGTCATCGTCTTACCCTTTTCATCCAGTAACACTAATTTACCAGAGAGTTTTGTAATTTCTTTTTCGTAGTTTTTCGGATCTTTTGTGGTGTCGTGGGCCTTTAAGCTAATTCCGATAAGACTGAGTCTTTCTTCATAATCCCTCACAATCGTTGCGAAGGACCGGTCTTTTGGCATTGAATCTAGATGAACGACCACTCTTGCCATAGTAGCTCGTGGAGCCTATCGCACTTAGGGATTAACAAAGCATCAATACAGGTCAGCTACAGCGCGCTTACAATAGTATGAGATGGTGGCCGTTCAGAAAGGAGAAGGAATTCGTAAGCGATAAGCCCCACATTAAGGGGTCAAAATTGTGGATTCAAGAGCTGCGAGAGATTTGCGAGAAGAGTTACAATCGTAGGCCTGAGGGACAAAAAGATGTCGAGATAATGAGGTCTCAATGGAGGTTATCTCACTCAAATGGGGACATGGGGAATGCGCAATTACAGGGGCTCGAGAGAAGAGGAAAGATCCTGCTGGAAGTAGATGACGAAGGTTGGAGCAAAATCCTTGATGACGATAATTTTTGGCTTGCTGGATGGGGTAGCAAAGTGGAGGATTAAGATGTTGTTTTGGATTGCTTTATTCTGTTTGTTGGGTTCGTACTCCCTCTATCTTAGTCGACTGCAGCCATTTCCCGAGGTAGCTAGTAGGTTTGCTTGGATTCTGCTAGCCACGGCGTTATTTCTATGGATCACGAGCACTAGTCCTAGAGAGGCAAGTGAGGATTTACCATCTGTGGTTTCTGTTGTACTAGGAGGTGCCTTCGTTGTCTTGGGAATAAGAAACATGAGTATAACGAAGATGGATGTTATTGTTGCACCGCTAGCAGGTATTTTGTTCTGCGTTGGAGGGATCTCGTTGCTAGCGTCGAGATGGGAGTTTGCCAGTCAGGCAGAGCAGATTGGATCGTTTATGCTAGCATGCATGATGGTGTTTGTGGAATTATACCTAGCATTCAGAGGCTTGGTGTTGGGAATACCTGGAATTGCCTGGTCTAAATCAGGATTGAGGCAAATTCATAGAGGTTTAATTTTGGGTCCTAACGGAGCAATTTCCCACTTCGAGCGGTCTTGGGATATGGAGGAGCAATGGATAAATTCGATGAGCTACTCTGCACTGGTTCTTATTCATCGTCACTTAGGAAATTCCAAAGAAGAGAGGCAGAATCTCGAGGAGCTGGAAAAGTTAGGGGGTTGGGAATCAGTCGATTCGTCTTGGATAGATGCCATAGAAAGTGGGTTGGCCTCTGCAAAGAGCGCTTGAGTACGATTGAAAGCGAGAACCCCCTCGGAAGTTTATGGTCAGGATAAATAGGGTCCACACAGGTACTGGTGATGGTGGTAAGACCTCATTACTTGACGGATCCGTGGTAGGAAAAGAGAGCAAGAGAGTGGGATTGTTCGGTACTGTTGACGAGTTGAATTCACAAATTGGGGTTGTGAGAATGGAACTTGGTAGGATGCCGGGTGTGACAAGATTCCATAGGCCAAATGACGCCGAAGAAGCACTGTCAAGAGTTCAGCAGGAGCTCTTTGACCTAGGAGGAGAGTGTGCCTGCACACCCGGTAAGCTACCCGAGCAAATGATATTAATCGGCATAGAAGAGTGTGATCGGCTAGTCTCGGAGATGGACAGTTGGTTGGATGAGCTTGACCCGTTGGAATCGTTCATTTTACCCACAGGAATAGCTCCCGTGGCTTTCCTTCATGTAGCTAGAACTGTGGCAAGGAGGGCGGAGAGAGAGGCTTGTTTTGTTAGAGAGGAGGAAGGTGATAATTCTGTAAGAGACGAGGTGATATTCTACCTTAATAGAATATCAGACTGGCTATTTGTGCTTGCGAGGTGGATTACGAAAAATACAGGAGAAGAGGAGGTTTTATGGACACCACTTGGAAAGCGGGATTGTTAATTGGTGTTTCATTTGAAAATAATTGGGGTTTCGAACTAGACCATTTTCCCAATCTTCTCCATGAATGTTTTTGCTGAGAGTAGAAGTTCTTTTTCTTGCTCGAATGTAATCTGTTTCTCTGCCTCATCGAATTGAAGCCAAAGATAGTTAGTATGCTCGTGTGATAATGAGACATCCATTTCCTTGGTCTCAGCTAGATACCAGAAAACCTGCTTAGGAGTTTCCTTTCCTTTTCTGAAAAATGTATATTCTGTCATCTGACTCCAACCCTCTAAAATCGATACCTGCGATATGCCTGTTTCTTCAGTTAGTTCTCTCAGAGCGGTAGAATGGTGGTCCGAGTCCCCCTCCTCGATATGGCCCTTCGGAAAGCTCCAGTGACCCTGAGGATATTGGAGGAGCAATATGCTGTCAAAGTTAACAAGAATGAAGCCGCATGAGGTCTCTGTTGTACCTGGTTTGCCTTGCATATCAACACTATGGGGCGCCCAAGGATGAAAACCTTCCGTGCAATGATGCGAAACCACAAATGATGTGCGTCCAGTCGAAGATTCGATGGAGAAGCATCCGCTGGACTTGGAAATACGGAGGATTGTCACAGATAGCGACCTTGACGGGGTAGTAACAGCTGCGATCCTGCTTAGATGGTGGAAGAAGGCCGAAGTTGAATTCGGCCATCCGGGCGAGTTGAGGGCTGGTTTGCTGGACAATAAGATTGACCGATGGACTGCGGTATGTGATCTTCCCAATCACCCGGATTGTGGCTTGTGTATAGATCACCATCAATCAAACAGACCTCACAAGGCTACCGGGGAGGGTCCTGTGGTAGTTTGGGAAGAGTCCCCTTCCGCAGCAAGAATTGCATTCGACCTAGTCTCTGAAAAAGTGGACCTTACAGATCTTGAAAATCTGTTAATCTGGGTTGATAAGCTCGATAGTGGGCAAATAAACAGAGAAGAGTATCTGTCGGAGTCCCCTGTGCTTTGGCTAAGTTGGGCCATCGATAGCGGTAAGCAAACAGCAATGCAAGTTATGAGATCTCTCAGTGATGGGCTTGGAGTTGACGAGATTCTAGCTGATTCAGTTATCTCCGACGTAGTGGAGCAGAAAAGAGCAGAGCGTGAAGCTCTGAAAAAGGCAATCGAAGAACGAATGATAGTGCAAAATAGGCTGGCAGTAGTAAGGCTTGACGGCCTGGGGATGCGATCAAACGGATACCAAGTTACCGCTATGGCGGGTGATTCATGCGATGCCTGCATTGTAGTGCATGGAGACCTTGGGGGGTCATTCGGAGACGATAATAGATATCCGGTATCTGCGTCATTTTACACTAATTCATTTCTGCACATTAATGGTGGGATATTCGATCTAACTGCTTTTGCAATGCTTTTCGATCCTGATGGAGGGGGTCACGCAAATGCTTGTGGCTGCAGAATCAAACCCATCGGAGAAGGAGTAGTTGAGGAGAGAGAGGTACTTGAGAGTGACATCGAAAGAAATATCTCCGCATGGTTGGAAATGTGGAGCTCTAGTCTGTCATAGGATATTTAGAAGGTAGAGAAAACCAAGGAAGGCGTGTATTACCACAAGTATTCCCAGTAGGTCGCTAACCTTACCATGCGCTTCCCGTGTCGAAGTGAAGTCCTGTTTAGTTCCTTTTAGGTGCTTTGTTTTTCTTCCTAGTTTCCACAGATAGTACATTAGGAACAACCCAATTAGACCGGTAATCCCATGGAAACTAGGGGTTAGGTAACTTGTTGCGTCACTATTATCTATAACTCCCCGTGCTGCATTTGACACGAATGCTATTACTACTACCGATAGGCTAGCAAAGAGTATTCTATCTCCCATTATTTCGTGGTGATTTAAGGCCTGCCTTCTTTCATCGCCCTTCAGATCTGATGAGATTTCCCTCCACTTCCTTTGACTGAAAAATATCCAAATTAGTACCAACGCGGCAATTGGGTGGAGTGTGATAATTACAACTCTGACCAAATCCACGTTTTTCGGAGCAGAGACCTTGACTTAGATTTGGCTAATCAATCGCTTGTTGCTTTTTTCCTGTTCCAAACGGCTCTATATCTTGTTGATTCTTTGCCTTTTATATTAGAAATTAATAATTCGTCCTGCTCTAACCCTTTCCCTATCCGCTCAATAAAATCGAGAGAAAGGGGCCATGGAGGGCCTGGCTCTTCATCGGGTGTTTCCTTCAATTTACCTATGCAAACTAGATGGCCGCCCTCGGAGACTAGTGGTGCCAATCTTTCTGAGGCTATTTTTCCTATTTTTCTCGGAATGGCCTGGATAATATGCACCTCCAAGACCAAATCATAGGAGGCAGTCCAAGAACTTGGTAATTTTAGTAGGTCTTCCACTAGCCACTCTACAGAAACGTCCCTATGCAGGTTTTTTGCCCAATCAATAGCTGAGTTTGAAATATCGAAAGCAGTTACTTCCCATCCCATCTTACTTAGAAATGCTGCATCCTCTCCAAGACCACATCCCACCACAAGGGCCTTTCCACGGTATTCGGTAGAATTCACCCATTCAACTAGATATGGATGGGGCTCTTTCCAATCCCACGGAATTAGGTCCCTTTCCTCCTCTGAGTATTTGTAGAGGGTCTCAAACCAAGATAGAGGGTCATCCGATTCTAGTGAACGATTGAAAATCTCCAACATCTTCTCCCTAGCTTCGTCCATGGTTTTAACCTACATATTGGCGACTATTGCTTTACCGAATTCTGAACAAGATAGCAGTTTAGCATCCTTCATTAGACGCTCAAAGTCATATGTCACTGTACCGGCAGAGATAGCACCTTCCATACCCTTGATAATCGAATCCGCCGCTTCACCCCAACCTATGTGTCGCAGCATCATCTCAGCAGAGAGAATTAGGCTTCCAGGATTTACTTTGTCCTGACCCGCGTACTTCGGAGCTGTGCCATGGGTAGCTTCGAAAATTGCTATGCCGGTATCGTAGTTGACATTAGCCCCTGGTGCAATTCCAATCCCTCCCACTTGAGCGGCTAGAGCATCTGATATGTAGTCGCCATTAAGGTTCATTGTTGTCAGAACGTCATACTCATTTGGTCTTGTCAACAGTTGTTGGAGCATTGCGTCAGCGATTACATCCTTTACGGTAATTTTTCTTCCAGAATTTGGATTGGTAAGAGAGCACCATGGGCCCCCATCGATCTCTGTAGCTCCGAATTCTTCTTTGGCCAATTGGTAACCCCAGTCCCTAAAGCCCCCCTCGGTGAATTTCATTATGTTTCCCTTGTGGACTAAAGTAACGCTTTTCCTATCATTCTCTATTGCGTATTTGATTGCAGCGCGAACAATTCTCGCAGTTCCTTCCTTGCTGATTGGCTTTATTCCGATACCAGATGTCGACGGGAATCGAATTTTGTCAACACCCATTTCGTCCTGAAGGAAATCAATTACCTTTCTGGCTCCGTCGCTTCCGCTCTCCCATTCTATTCCTGCGTAAACATCCTCACTATTCTCCCTGAAAATAACCATATCGACGGCACCAGGATCTCTCACCGGACTGGGAGTACCCTCAAACCATCTAACTGGCCTTACACATGCAAAAAGATCCAACTGCTGCCTCAGAGCTACATTTAGGCTCCTAATCCCCCCTCCAACGGGGGTTGTAAGTGGGCCCTTGATTGATATAAGTCCCTGGCGCATGGATTTCTTCGTTTCTTCGGGAAGCCATTCGCCGACTGCATCGAATGCCTTTTGACCGGCAAGGACCTCTTCCCAGTTTATTTTCCTATTACCGTCGTAGGCCTTGTGTACTGCGGAATTTACGACGGAAATCATCACTGGCGTGATGTCGGTCCCAATTCCATCCCCCTCTATGTAATGTATCGTGGGGTTGTTCGGGACCTCCAATCGGCCATCAGAAATTGAAATCCTTTCTGTCTTAGTCATTTTATCGTGCCTGCGAGTGATGAGATATAGATGAAGCCAACCCTTCAAGGGGGTGGGTTTGTTCGAAGCTACGTGGACGGAGAGGTTCTTTGGACTAATGATGGGGGATATGTGGGGACAACTGGCTCGGGAAAAAGATTCGACATATACGGAGAATCAAGTCCGAGCCCGATGGAGATGGTTCTACATGGTCACGCAGCTTGCTCTCTAATTGATGTTATTGATGGACTGAAACACAGAATAGAAAAACTACAATCGGCAAGAGTTGAGATAAAGGCTTCAAGAGCAGAGGAGAGCCCGAAGGTTTTCACATCAATCCAGATGAATTACATAATTTCTGGAGATATTCCTGAAGCTCTGGTTCGTAGGCTAATTGAAAGCAGTCATGAGAAATATTGTAGCGTTGGAATAATGATTACTCGATCAGGAGCTAGTCTTGACTGGACCCTGCGAATGGAGGAATAGCATCGGTTAGATTTCCATTGGAAATTTTCAGATTTTTGTTAAAATGCTGGTAAAGATAGTCGATTCAATACTAATCATTAAAGGGCGCCCATTCGGAAATGCAACTCCCTTGCACAGGCGGGACCAAACCTGACTGTATAATAATGGGAGTGAGATAAAAATGCAGACTAAAATTTCGTCATCTGATAAGAAGCTAGACTCAGAAAGCGGCCTAGTGGTGGAGAGGCGATTTACCTCGGCAGGCCAAGACCCCTTCGACTCTTTCGAATGGATTACAATGGACGTCGAGATTCGGAACCCTGATGGCTCGATGGCCGATTCAATTGAAGGAGTTGCTCTTCCTTCTGGTTTCTCAGGAGTTCCCGGAAAGGTCTGCGCCCAGAAATATCTGCGCAAGGCGGGTGTTCCGAAGTATCTTCGGAACGTTCCCGAAGAAGGGGTGCCTGTCT
>CACGIM010000010.1 GCA_902573115.1 uncultured Candidatus Poseidoniales archaeon | reverse complement strand
TTCAGTGCGGGGGAGGCGGTTTATGCGTCCATAACATCCCCAGGACCAGGTGTAGGGAATGTGGAGGGGGGACATTCTGTGAACACGGTGTGAAGAGGACTCATTGCAAAATCTGTGAGGGCAGCCAAATCTGTGAGCATGGAAAATTCAGGTTCATCTGCGAGATTTGTGATCCACACGGACATATTCTCAACCGGATGAAGGTCAGACTTAGAACAGCCCTAACAGATCAGAATGTGAAGAAAGAAGACCGAGTAATGGATCTCGTCGGCTGTACCGTTGAAGAGCTCCACAATCATTTGGAGTCGATGTTCTATGATGGAATGAGTTGGGACAATGTATCGGAATGGCATATCGATCACAGACGACCTTGTGCATCCTTCGATCTAACAAAAGAGGAGGATAGAATCATGTGTTTTCACTATACTAATTTACAACCAATGTGGGCTAAAGAAAACTTATCCAAGAAGGATAATTTCGATGAAGATTCCTTTAATTGGACTTGGGACGGTAGCAAATGGGCCGAAATGAGTCAATAGAGTCATCACTCTAGTCACCTACCCCAATCAATCTTCACTAAATCGATTGGGCTAATCGAGTGACCCTAGCTACCGGGTATGAGTCATTCAATCGATGGATTGGAAGACAGTAGATACGCTACCCTCAATGTCGCATGCATAAACAAGGGGCGCCCATGTCATAACGAGTTCTTCTGGTCATACTCAGGAGGGAAAGCAATCCATCTGATTAATAGAAAGTTGAGGAATCCGAAAACACAGGTATTGACCAACCAAGCAATTCTGTGGTGCACGAGAAGAACTTCGACCATCAAATAATGAGATGATGTAGTGACCACTAGTTGGCCCGTATATGTCCAAAAGGCCCTATTCAGACTTCTAAAATAGGGAAATGTAGATTTGAACGTGAATCTATAATGCATAAAGTGAGCTTCTACATTCCCTATAGCACTTGAGACCGCCCAAGCGGCTACTGCTGTGTGAGCCGCCCATAGATCGACCCAATACAGGACCTCATAGAGGACTAAAGCGAAGAAGAAATTGAAAGTTCCAACAATGTTGAAATTTAGAAATTCATAGAGCATGACTCTGTTGGTCCACCCCACGTCTTCGATCCTCTCCCGCATTCGCCACATTGCCATCTAATCTGCCTCATGATACCCGCATGAAGTAGTGTAGGGAATATCACACATTTATCATAACATCATAGTATATGTCCCAAGAATAGAATATTTTTCTCTAAAGTACGCTCTATAGAATCCAGCGGTTATTGACTATAGGCACTAAATCTCTCGAAGGTCAATGTCCAGAATAAGCGCAGTATCATTAGCCGCCATAATGCTCCTTAGCACGACAATAGCAGGGTGTATAGAAGAAGAGTCCGAAAATACATGGGATGGTGCGATTGCACCTGATAGCTACAGCATCGACATTTTCCATAACAACGACGGAGAGTCCGATCTAATTAGAGAGGAAGATAGGCCGGGAATATCAGGATTCATACATGCTCTGACCACAGACAGGCAGGCTTCTTCTGAAGCTGGCCATGGCACTCTGACACTATCTTCGGGTGATAACTTCCTAGCGGGCTCGAAGTGGGACGCTTCAACAAGAAGCAATCCTCAGACATATTACGATGCAGAGGCGCTGTCCGCAATAGGATATGATGCAATATGCATAGGGAATCACGACTTCGACTTCGGACCATCAACGCTTGCCGAGTTCATAATTGCGGAAGGGTCATCGACATTCCTATCATCCAACATCGACGTTTCCAACGACCCTAGCCTCAAGTCACTTTCAGACTCGGGCAGACTCGCTTCCTCGGCCAAGGTCGTAGTGGCAGTCAACGGAGGAGACGGTCATGTAAAGGTAGGAATAATTGGCGCAGTAACTGAGAATCTTCCATTCATATCAAGTCCTGGAAGGGTGGATGTCAGTAACGTCTCGGCCGCGGTTAATTCTGAAGCCGAGATGCTTGTGAGTGATGGTGCCGACCTCATTGTACTGATTTCCCACCTACAGGGATATTCAGAGGACAAGGCGCTCGCACCCTTGCTCAGGAACATCGATATCATCGTCGCTGGAGGAGGGGATGAGGTATTGGCGAATCCAGGTGCCGATTTGCACGAGGGCCACACGCCAGTCGACTCATACCCTGTATTGGTCGATGATGCTGATGGCAACCAGATCCCAATCATCACAGCAATGGGCCAGTACCAATATTACGGCAAGGCAACAGTCTCCGTCAATGGAGGAGAGGTCAGCCTGACCGGCAATCCAGTTAAGGTTTCATACACAGGCCAACAAGATCCAAGCTCCCTCAACATGATAGAAAATCCCGTCAAAGCACACACAGACAGTCTCTCCTCGATCAAGATCAGTGACCCGTTCAACTTTGTATTTAGGGGGGCCAAGGACGATATTAGGGCCCGTGAAACCAACATAGGAAATCTCGTCACAGACTCAATGATTTGGTACTCCGGACAGGTTGCATCCACCTTCGGGACACAACCCGCACAAGTCGCCATGACCAACGGAGGGGGCCTAAGAGCATCAGTCAACTCGGACGGCACCTCAGACTACAGCTTCTCAGTACAGGACACATTCGACGTCGCTCCTTTCGGAAACAGACTTGTAATGATCGAAGACATGTCTTCCCAAAGATTGCTAAATCTTCTAGAGAACGCATATAGCAAGACTGTAATCGACGAAACAACAGAAGATGGCGTGAAGAGAGATGGGGATGGGACTGGAAGGTTCGCCCAAATCGCTGGGATGACAGTCGTGTACGACGCAACTAAGCAACCACTGGTTCTCGATGACGACGGGAACGTGGTGACTCCAGGGGATCGAGTATTGTCCGTGACCCTCGACGACGGTACCAAGATCGTGGAAAATGGACAAGCGGTATCGGGTGCAACTGTTGATCTGGTCACAGTCGACTACATCGCTGGCGGAGGAGACCAGTGGTTCTACGACTGGCCTAACAAGGAAGCCGACTACATTGACATCGGTGCTCTTTATCAGCAGTCTCTATCCCAGTACATCGAGCAGTTCCCAGACCTCTCAACCTACAGCTCAGTAGAAGGTAGGATAACTGCAATTACAGAGTGACATCCCTGGCGAATAGAATACCGCCATTTCATTGGGCTTGGCATTGAGACCCAATATAATGGAATGGCATTGACACGGTTGGGTGGGTTCCCCTGTCGATCCATCTTGGTGAAATCCTGCCGACATGCTGAGTCCCATTAAACTCGCTACCCTATGATTTGCCGGCGTGTCAGAGGGGTGACTACCTAACCCTATGACCTCGAAATGGAGTGATGGGTTTATTTGAAGCAAAATACTGGGATTTTCATGAAGGGCAATGCATACTTGCTTTCTTTGATATTATTGCTAGTCCCATTGGCTGGTTGTGCAGGCTCGGATGGAGAGGTGAATGTTGACCTCACAACCGAAGAAATTCAAGAGTTGATTGACGATAACATCGATGACTTTCTGAACAATACCAGTATAACGGTGAATCAAGAGAACAACAATACAACAAATACACAAACTATTGTTAACCATTATAATACCACGATTTTGCAATCAAGCTCGTTAAAATCGATAACTGGTGAAAAGTCCGGTTTAGGATTTTTCGATGATTATCCTGTTGGTCTCGCCCTAATTGTAAGAGGTGACAGATATGCTTACGGTACGGGTTCGTTAGACCAGTTGAATGGGGCGAATATTTGTGTTGGGATTGGAACCAATGCCGAAAGTGATCTTGTGTCTAGATTCAATGACATGAATATCGGTTTTACATCCGTACCTATCGCTGATGGCTCTGAAGGCATCCAGAAATTTAGGGATGGAGAGTGTGACGCATTGACAATCACATCGTTAGTCTTGGCAGAGGATAAAGCAAGCCAACTCAATAATGATACAACATGGACTGATAGGCCAACCGAAGGCATTTGGATTGTACCCTTATTTGAGGGAAACGGTGAGGCTCCGGCTTACGCTGAAAATATGCTCTCCCTACAAATCAATCAAAGTAGAGATGAGGAAATCGTAGGAATCTACTCTCTATTCGCGCAAATTAACTTGACTTTTGAGTGTAGGGAAAATTCAGATAATTGCACCGACTTTTCATTTACATACGGTATTGATTGGAGTGAATCGAGCATGATTTCCGTTTGCTCACACAATCTAACATTTCTCTGGGAGGCTAGTTATGCTTCAGGATCTTCTCTATATCTTCCGATCGATTTTCCAGGAATAGGTTTTGATTGTGTTCACACTTTGAACTTAGTTGCCTCCACAATGTTACAAACGCCGGGCTACAGTCATGAGACTCACACGGTTGCTTGGGCAAACTGGGTCTATTCACTAGTTTGGGAGACATATCCGATTGAAACTCAGAATTAATTGCCCCCTCTAAGCCTGATAATGGTCAAAGGGACTAGGCAAGCACCCCTCTGAGAATACTGACTTCTCGCAGGGTAGTTGGAGAGAACCCACTGACCACAATACGCATCACAGATACCGACTGACTGCGATACCGCTCATACGCTAGCGAAGGATTGGAAGGGCCTCAATGGGTTAATGTTGGACTACTATGTCCGAATATTGTGGTAGAGTTATCGGAAATGCATGAAATTCTGGATATTCTTACAGGGGGCCAGGAGCATCCTACTTATCAGGAAGTCGAAAACGCCTTAGAAAAATTTGAAGATTTGAAGCAAGACACCAGAAACCTAGAACTTCTGCTTTCGACAGTTGATATGATTGGTCAAGTAGGACGCTTCGAAGTCCTAGATTACTTTGTTGAAAATATCATTTTTGATTACGATATCGAAGATAGGGAGAATAAGGTTAAGCTAGTGAAAGACTGCATAATCAACCAAGCAGGGAAATCATATGGTTCTGAAGAATTCAATTTTTACCTATACCTAATATTGCTAGGAGAAGAGAGGAGGGAGAATTCGGAACTAATCGAAACTCCATCAAAAACCTGGATTCAGAATTGGCTCATGAGAGTAAATCAATCGGATCAAAACCTGCTGTTTTTTTGGGGGCATGAGGAAGAATTGGTATGGGCTTCCTCAATAGAGGGGTACGGCAATTACATCAGACAACTTCCTCCCAACATGAGGAAATTTAGAGAAAAAATTGAAATTGACTCTAAATCGTTTAAAAATATAGTTTCACTATTGAACAATGCCGTCTATGAAGATGAATGCAAAGCATCTGAATTACTCAGGCTGACGAAGCTAAATGGGGAAAGTAGCTATTTGTTAGCAATAAGGGATAACAAAGATTTGTTCCTTTCTAGGCTACAAAGTCAGTACGAAAATGATTGGAAGTACTGGAAAAAGGTGCTTGAAGAAGAGGTGTCCGAGAAGTCAGCGTACCATTCTTGGAAGGCCGCTCTGCGTAAAATAGAGGTCGGAATCAATCTCTTTCAAAACGTGGAAGAAGAAAGGTCAGACATTTTGAAAGAGTTACCAAGCCTTGATTTGCGCATAACACTCCTGCAGAAAATCAGAGTCGGCTTACTTGCCTCCGACAACAATTTCGACTCTGGGTCCGAGGTAGGGGCTCTAGAACCATCTATACAAAAAGAACTGGAGAATGAAATTTCTCAACGACTGTTAGATGATGAGAATCCAAACCCGATTCTCGAAGAGATTCTGAAGTTGAAAAATCCGGTGCGATCATCAATTATTTCTGATTCGCTAGGAAAAATTGCTTCTGAAAATCGGGATCGAACAGCGTTGATACTTATTGGGCGATACGGAGATAATGAACAATTGCCCTTTCTTAGGACTCTTGACCCATCATTTCTCACATTGTCGACATTAGGCGAAATTGGGACGGAAGAGTCATTCGTTATACTTCTGGAAAATTTGGATAAAGCAATAGTAAATAGGTCCGGTAGTGAAAAACAAATTTGCCAAACGTTTGGCAAATGTAAAACAAAATCTGCACAAGAGACTATGATTCGTGTCATTACTGATGGTTTTCCATTTGACGACGACGAAGGGAAACTGAATATCGAAATTAGAAAATATGCATGCTATGCCATCGCCCTTTCTGGTAATCACGATTTCATTCCACTGTTGGAAAAATGCTTGGAAATTGAGGAAATTAGGAATCTTGAAGCAATTAATTTCTGTATCACCAGAAGCAAACATGTACTGTTACATGATGCGAATCCAAAGATAACAAATAAAGCCAAACCAGATTACGTATTGATGTCAAAGCCAGACGAGACTTTTGGGCGTTCGGAAGGCGATTTGATTTTTTGCGCTTGCGGACAGAGATTCAAATCGACTTTCGCTTTGAATGCGCATTGTAGAAAGCAGGACGGTAGAGACCACTATCCGACGGGCCAATCATAGGCAGGGTTGATTGTAACAAATGGGGCCTTGTGTATAGGGGCATATTCCTGGGTTAGACTAGCAACCCCTCTATGGCAAAGAGCATCATAATGGACCCCTCTATGACGTATCCGACATATTTCCTAGAGAGTATGATGGTGACGTAGTAATGCCTATCTTTGAGAGTAGGCAGTGTGGGATATGGGGGAAAGGAAATGCGCTTACGAGGGTTGTAATGCCCTAGAATTTCGAACAAGTGGATATTGCTTACGCCACAAAGATGGAAATCCCCAAGAAAAGACTCCCGCCGTATCCAACAGTGACGCTCCCGTATCTACCTCCATCAAGAGTGTCTTTGGGCTTATTTTGATGATTTTTGGCTATAGAGTTCTGCAAGTGGAACCAATCAGTCACTGGTTTGAGGGCCTGATCAACCCGATTGTCCAAATTTGCGGCATAGGTTTGCTTCTGATAGGCGCGTCTTTGCTACTTTCACCAGTTTTTGCCAGGTTTGGATTCGGCTCTGACAATTCATCTCCTGCAACGCCCTCCTTCGATCCCTCGACGGGGATGTTCTATTTTCCAGCAGAACAAGATGTTACGGAAGAATCCGGTTCCTCGGAGGAATGAATTACGGACTTTTCACGCTAGCGTGAATCCTGCCCATATCATGGAGGGCCCCTCAAATAAAGATAATAGGCATCGGAAAAGAATACTCCCCTCAATGGAAGAGAAGTGGTGGCACTCCGAGGAAACAGACCGCGCAGCTACCGATGATTCCGGTTCGGATATGAACGAAGAACCCCTCCGCCCTCCTCCTGACAAGGATTTCGAAACTGACCCTGTCCCAGTTCTGTCTGTCTTCGTTAGGCTCCTGGTGATTATGTTGCTAGGGATTGGTATACCATGGTTAATGAATGATGTTGCTTCAACTTTGAATGTCCCTATTCTCGCAAGGGTATGCTGTCTGATCCCGTTTGTATTGTTCCTTTTGGTCTTGTTCTATAACGGCCTGTCAACGCGCCGCCTGCGCGTGCAGCACAGCATCGATCGACTGGTCATCGAAGAATTTTCTAGGTTCTCGCCTCCCTCCAAGGAGAGGCCCGTATCTTCCGAGGAGAGGCCCCTATCCGAAGCAGCATACCTAGAGTACACGGTATATCGATCTGAAAATGCGGATGGAGATACTAGTACGTATAAGTGGTATATTGTCCACGGTCACTCGAACGAGGGAGAGGAGTGGAAACTTGATGTCACAGGTCTTGTTGTCAGTTTTGGAAATCACCGACGAAAGGCCGAAGAGATAGCTGATGCGATCGGCATTGAGTTCCGTGGATAGAACGACGCATATTCCAACGGGAATACCAACAGCGTCATCGAGGGCATACTGGGCCATCCCTGAGTGACAAAGCCCGTCTCAAGGGGTTTGTGGGTAGAACCCAGCGTTATCAATACGTTACAAAGCAACCGTTGTACTCGGGAGCATCATATTCGCTACTCATTGATGCTTCCACGATCTATAGGGGTCCCCTTTGTGTTATGTTTTTGTCCGATTCAGGTGCATAATGGATAAAAATAGAACCCCCGTAGTAAAATCATGTCATTTGTAGATTTTCAAAAGCACTGCATGGAATGCAAAAAGGGGAAGCCGTGTGGAAAGTACCACATTTACGCACTAATGCTTCAGAAAGATGTCGCTAGTTGTGACTGGTTCATAGAAGCCAATCCGGATTATGTAGATGATATGGAATGTCTCTATGTTGGCATGACCTCCCATATCCCGAAATGCAGAGCCAGTCAACACCAGTTCTGCCATGTTGGCAACTGGGAAGGAAAAGAATACATCTGCTACTGTGGCGGGGCAGGTGAAATGAAGGCTTGCAGTATTGGCACTAGAGGAAGTGGAAAGATACGCAAATACAACAAATACCTCCTGAGAAAGAAGCTTTTCAGACGCCACAATCCACAAAATGATCAGCAGTCAAGCAAGGAAGCTGAAGAATCTCTGGCAGAAGAACTCCGAAAGATAGGATATGGCGTTTGGACGAACTGAAAGAACTGAACTCGTTTTTTTCGGAATAGATTCAACAGCAAATCATACATTACAAAGGTCATCATAATGGGTGCCATGAATGAACCCAAGATGATGAATAGGTCACAAAGTAACCCTTGCACTGCTAGGCATCATATTCCCTAGGCTCTGTGTCAGGATGTCGGCTCGTTTCTTCAGGCACTCTCGACATGGTGATGTCAGACCCATGTCGGGAAAATGTCACGAAAATGTCGTTGCACTGCTCCAAGACATGGAGAATGTCATACCGTGTCAGCAGAAAGTCGTCACTTCAGGGGGATTATCACGGACGGATTACCTTGAAATACCCTACAACGCGCATGTTTC
Organism: uncultured Candidatus Poseidoniales archaeon; assembly: GCA_902573115.1. Taxonomy (GTDB): domain Archaea; phylum Thermoplasmatota; class Poseidoniia; order Poseidoniales; family Thalassarchaeaceae; genus UBA36. The sequence goes on along the minus strand of CACGIM010000010.1, from coordinate 27,064 downwards.
TGTCATGAGACGCCCAGAGCGAAAGAAAAAATGTCACAAACATAGTTTGGCTACAAACCTAGTTTCTGACAAACGCGGCAAAGAGCCAGAGACAGTGATCGAGAGCTATCGGAGGCTGGTGGACCTCCAGCACATGACCAAAGACATCGCCACCCTCACGTGGAAGAGGAAGCGTCGCGACTGCGAGGTCATCGGAGACCTCCTGTCGGTTCCGATGGGAGTCGTGGAAGACATCAATGGACGAGGAATGACCGATCTCCTCGAGAGGGTCGCTACCGAGACTCGGGAATGGGCAGGGAAGTACAGCCACAGCACCATCGAGAGGAACTACCACGAGGGCATCAAGGAGGCCCTTGTATTCGCGAGGGGGGCGCTGGGTCTGAACTCCGAGGAGGCGTTCAAACATTCCCTCTCACGCAGGCTTCTGATGATACGTCGCGAGGAGTCGCCCCCGAAGGAGCCGCTAGAGTGCCCCACTGACGATGACGTGGCTACGGTGCTCAGGTTCGCGGATGAGGTAATCGCCGAGCAGAGGCCCCGGCCTGGCCTACGAATGTCGAGGAAGACCGGGGAGTGGGAGAGGAGGATGAGCCTGCGCCATGTGAGGATGGCTAGGGCTGCAGTGATTCTGGCTATGTCGACTGGCGGTAGGACTGGCGAGATCCACACGCTGCGAAAGGAGGACGTCACGAGGGCCGGCGTCACCAGAGTGGTCTCCAAGGGGAGGTCCCCAGAGAGAGTCACCACGAGGATAGACCCGTCACTGTGGGGTCCTATCGAGGAGTGGAAGCAGTGCCTGCCCGAGGAGGAGAGGTTCTTCCCTTACGGCAGGGGTCACTTCGACAACATCATCTCCGCCTTCCACAGGCAGTCGGGCGTTGAATGGCGCAGGAACGGGCTCTACCCATACCGTCGCTGGTCGATCAACACGATGATTCGGCTGGGGGCGGACATCAACACCATCAGGTCGGTCTCCATGCACCAGTCCAACGACTCCATCCTGGCCTACGTGTCAGAGCTCTCGGAGCGCAGGTCCAGGGACGAGGGGGTGGGACTTCTGCAAGGCAGGCTGAGATCAATCTACCGAGGCGATGACGCGCACAACGACTCGCTGGGCACCCTCAGCCAATTGCAGGCCGACCTGTGCACTCTGATGGAGTCCGTCGGCGACGGCAACTCCTCTGCCTACAATGACGAGGGCGGGCTTGTCCGCTTCGACTTCGAACGGATGTCCCGCGTGAAGAGGCGGGGCGGCAGGCTCAGGCACATTAGCGTTGAATTGGCGGGCGATGCAGGATTCGAACCCACGTCTCCGGCTCCGAAGGCCGGAAGGATATCCAGACTACCCTAATCGCCCACGCTTCATCCCAGCCCGGCCAACCCATCTTCAATCCGCCGGGTGGCAGAGCACCACTAACCGTGATAGGCTCTTGTGAACCCGGACAGGGGAACACACTGAAACTTTCCAACCAGTTTCTATAATCCTCTCCTTCAAAGGACCCCATCCCATACCCATGACCCGCAAGGAGTCTGAAATAGGGCCATGGAGTGCCTCTGGGCTAGAGGGAAGCATAGTGCAAACAGTGCCATCGGGACTCATGGCCCTCGCAGAGACAAGTGCGCCTAACAGAAGATCGAGGCCATCCTCAGATGCCCAAGCATTTCTTCCGTAAGGAGGGTCAAATACGAAAGAGCATCCTGGTATACTCCCCCACATCTCGTGAACCTGACTGGCTGGACCCCTTTTCACGCTATATTCGGATTTACCTGACACCCACTCCATGTTGGTTCTTGTTCCTTCTACCATCCTAGAGTCCAAATCACTAGCCAGAACCTGCAGACCCAGATTTGAAGCCTCAATTGCAATGCCCCCGGTACCGCAGAAAGGGTCTACGATAACAGATGGCTTTCCACGTGAGAAAGAAAGGCAGACAAGTAGCCTAGCAAGTCTTGGATCAAGGGTCACTGGCTTGAAGAAAGGCCGCTCAGTAGGAGAAAGCCCGCTATAGGTCCCTATTGATGCTGGGTCCCTAAGGCCCCAGAGAATCAACTCTCCAGATTCCCTTTCGTCCCATTGGCTAGGACTATTGTCCGGACCAGCTAGAACAACTACAACCTCGTGATCGGGGTTTTCGAGATTGACTGGTTTTGTTTCACTGAATATTTTAGCACCTGTCATTGTCTCTATCTCTCTTCGTGAGAGGCTGCCCACACCTGAGCCAAGCCTTCTGGCCCTAATCGAAAATGTCCCTTCTGGAAGGAAAGATTGCGACCATTCGGCCACATGTGATGCAACCTCATCTGGAGTAATCTTCTGATTGTATACCCAAAGTCTGGATGTGGAGCTCAGTGCTTCGTCGATCAGTGAGGCCCCGGATATACGATCAATTACCTCATTTGACTGTGTGAAAAAGGCCATCCTTTGGTGCAATACCTCGATTGGACCCAAAAGTGCCCTAGCCTCCTCCCTAAACAAAGGAGGGTGCCAGCCGCTACCAAGTATCGCTAGGCTCCGCACTTGCATACCACCTCCGAGACATGCTGGGGGCTTCAACCCTATATGCCCCTACCACTAGCGCTAACAGTAGTGGCGGGGTGGCAGGCTAATGGGTTGCAATCTAAGGGATCTGGTAAGCCCAGAAGCAATAGAGCTCAGTGATCTATCAGGTAAGAGAGTGGCAGTTGACGTCTTTCTCAACTCCTACCAGTTCATCACCTCTATGACCGGGCCCGATGGAAAGCCCCTATCCTACAATGAGAAGCCAGTCGCTCACTTGATGGGATTTCTTGACAGGTCAACAATGATGATATCCGAGGGTATTGACCCTGTTTTCGTCTTTGATGGTAAGCCGCACGATCTGAAGATGGAGACCCTGGGCGAAAGAAAGGCGAGGAAGATCGAGGCTGTTTCGAAATGGGAAGCAGCAATAGAGGCTGAGGACATGGAGTCAGCGAAGAAGCTGGGCCCCCAGACTGCTGAATACACTCCAGAGATGGTTCAGGAGACCAAGCAGCTATTCGACTTGATGGGAGTGTCCTGGGTTGAGGCCCCCATGGAGGCTGAGGGTGCTGCAGCCGTGATGTGCTCTAGGGGGGAGGTTGCTGCTGTGGCCAGTCAAGACTGGGATACCCTGCTGTACGGTTCCCCGGTTATGGTCAGAAACCTCACCAGTCATGGTACTCGAAGGTTCGGCCGGGTTCTCGCGGCAGAGAGGATATCTCTGGCAGACACCCTTGAGACACATGAGATAACTCAGGATCAACTAGTGGACCTCGGGATAATGGTGGGTACGGACTTCCATCCCGGAATAAGAGGCATAGGGCCCAAGACCGGTCTAAAGCTCATCCAGAAGCACGGTACGATGGAGTCCGTCGCGGAGACTAAGGGCTTCGAATTACCTGATAATCTAGAGGAAATAAGAGCTCTTTTCCTGAACCACCCCTGCAAAGAAGACCCAGTGTCTGACCCTGGAAGAGCAGTTGAGGAGGACCTTCGCTCGTTCCTCCAGGAAGAGAGGGGTTTCGGAGATGGCAGGATGAAGAGGGCACTGGAACGCCTAGCTGGCGCTGGTCGGCTACGGTCGGCAAGCCAGCCTTCACTCTTCGACTTCTGATCAGATTATGTCGAAATCGTTCTCGTCTGCGTCTGGTATCCCGTCACCATCATCGTCATCATCGGTGTAGTCTGGGATTCCGTCGTTGTCGTGGTCGAACTGACCAGTGGAGTCCCACCCGTCGTTCTGCTCAAACCAATCTGAGAGTCCGTCATTGTCGTCATCGGTGTCGTAGCTATCCCACAAGCCGTCGTTGTCGTGGTCGTACCTGTAAGTGCCGAACGCTCCATCCAACTCGTCTACATCGAGGATGTTGTCATTGTCGTCATCAGCGTCATCAGCGTCATTACTGCAGTCGTTATCGTGATCGCGAGCTGCATCCACATCAGTGATGCCGTCACCGTCTAGATCAACTAGCCTCTCCTCGGTTCCGTCGTTGTCGCAGTCTAGTACGTCTTCCCAATTGTCGATTCCGTCGTTGTCGATGTCAAAGTCGATGTCGTCCGAGACGCCATCGTTGTCGTGGTCGTAGATGCAGGTTGATGAGTCGCCATCGTTAACTTCCTCACGATCGTCAATCCCATCGCCGTCGTCATCGTCATCATCCTTGTCTTTGATACCGTCACCATCGTGGTCTAGTGAGGCAAGAACGGATTCCTCCATTACGTCTGGGATGCCGTCATTGTCATCGTCCCAGTCATAGGGTTCGTCTGGGATTCCATCTCCATCGTTGTCGACGTTTCCATTGTCCCTCTGATTGTCGAGTATCTGGCTTGCTAGTAATCCATGGCATATGGCCTGACCCTGGCTATCCCCTTGTGTCTGGCCTTGCTGCTGCTGGTTCTGGCCATTCTGGTTGTTGCCGTTCTCGTCACCACTTTCTTGCTCTCCCTGCTGACCACTCTGCTCGCCGCCGTTAGACTGTTGACCCTGTCCGTTATCTTGCTGGTTGCCTTGCTGTCCGGATTCGCTATCCTGGCCCTGCTGACCGTCTTGATCTGATTGAGAGCCTTCATCTTGACCCTGGCCCTGCTGACCTTGGCCTCCCTGTCCTTGTTGGCCGCCCTGGCCCTGGCCCTGTCCTTGTCCCTGGCCCTGTCCTTGTCCCTGGCCCTGTCCTTGTCCCTGGCCCTGGCCTTCTCCATCTTCGCCTTCGCCACCGCCTTCGGTGCCGCCGTCCCCGGTCCCATCACCTTGGAAATCAGGATCGTAGGCATCGGGGATTCCGTCTCCATCGGAATCTGATGCTGCTCCGTCGTTCGGATCGTTTGGATACGCGTCATTGGCGTCGTTGGTGCCGTCCCCGTCCGTATCCGCGTTGTTTGGGTTGGTTCCGGACTCGTACTCTTCTAGATTTGAAAGGCCGTCTCCGTCAGGATCAGCGCTTCCATCTGAGGCTGAGTTGGGATTGAGTCCGTAGTTTACTTCCCATCCATCGGGCATGCCGTCATTGTCAGTATCTGCATTATTCATGTCAGTCCCAGCCTGCTGCTCCTCCGCATTGGTGAGACCGTCTCCGTCCCAGTCCGCTCCTCCGTCTGAAGGATCAAGAGGGTCCGATCCATCTGCTCCCACGCCGGTAGACCCAGCCATGAGGACCAGCATTAGGGCTGTTATCATACTGCTTTTCTTTGAATTATTCATTATGTATTCACTTCCAAATTTTTGTTCCGTTGGACTGGGGGTTGTCATGAGTGAGCCGGTATGCGTGTCCGCTAACATCAAAAACGCAGCATTGCGTTTCATTTGTAGTGTTCCGAACTTGCTAATTCTTGTACTGGCTCCTCCTTTTTCTAACATCCAATCTCACGGGCTTTCATAGGGAACCCACTGTTCCCTCTGGCGATGGAGAGACATAGTACGTATTTAACGGGTTCCCGTGACAGTATCAGGGGGTAATTCTAGACAGTTCAGCTCTGAATCTGGCTGACCCCATGAGGTGGCGTACCGGAATAACAATCGTGGAGAGAGCAAGTACTCCGAAGAATAGGCCCGACCAGAGTTCGATACCCCTGCCGATTGCGATGTATAGGAACCATCCCAAAACTACAGACACCCAGGGGAGGTGCCTTCGAGTGTATAGCGATAGCCTGGCATTGAGGATTTCGTCGGAATAATACTCAGATGTCTCTTCTTGGCCCACTAGTCCTCTCTCGATTCCACACCTTGAGCAGACCTGATACCTGGGGCCATTGCCCTTGATGAATTGGCTTTGTGGGTAATTCTGCTTGCACATCCTGCAAACTGGCATATGGCTCGTTCCTAACCAACTGCTGCCGCTCCTTCAAGGCTACGGTCCGCCCTTAACAAATTAGATACTTGGCAGTGTCAGTCATCAAGAGCTTCGTCGATAAAAGATGTATCGATGTCGCCAGAGCCTTCTTCCTCATCAAGATCATCTGCAAGGGTGTTCAGGCTCTCGAGGTCAATTTCCTCGGTATCTGATTCCAGGAGTAATTCACCTACAGAGGTATCTGTATTCCACCATTCTTCCTCTAATTCCTCCAATTGCGGCTTTGTTTCCACGGACTCTACTTCGGACTCTACTTCGAATTCTACTTCTGTTCTAGGGAGGGCGGATGACTCAATCTCCTCTTCTTCAGAAATTCCTCTTGCCTCCCTTGCAAGCTCTTCTTCTATCTCAACCTCCATTGTCCCCATCTCCCAAGGCTTCGGAGCTGCCCTCTCCTTTGGTCTAATGATCATGATTAACCCCAACAAAACCATCATGGCTGAAATTAGCGCGATGAACATGTTCAGATCACCGTCTACCAATTGGTCGAACCATGATGCACCATCCTGTGACAGATCTCCTCCCGGCCCTCCTGTTGAGAATTCAGTAAGTGGGTAGACCCGGATAGAGTCCACAGTAAATCTGTGAACATCCCCATCGGAGGCTACGACTGCGAGCCAGTATGTGGACGAGGGGTCTACCGGGGTAGGGCCGATGGTGTCGAATGAGACGTTGGATGAGTCTATGGAAGATGCGACTAGCATGGCATCCCTAGTGTCTGAGAACTCCATATTGCTAGCGTATACCGAGTAAGATATGACCTTGGGGTCATCGGATGTCTCCCAAATGGCCTCTATGGCCAAATCCCCTTCGTCCCAGTAGACTATGACATCGGTGACCGTTGGAAGGTGGAGTCCCGGGTCGAGAGATTCCTCGTCGACTGGGCTAATCATGGATGTCTCGAGATTCTCTGTCCACGAGTTCCCCGAGGAGTCGACGGCCACCACGGCGACCCACATTGGGACGTTTGGTTGTATCTGAGCCCCTCCTGATACCGTCTCCAGCAGAGTCTTGTCCCACTCTGTCCTGTCCAATACAAGAGCAGGTTCCAGCCCATCAGTTCTATCGAAGGGGGATCCAGGTACTGCATATATCCAATACTCGCCTATGTCCTCTGAGCTGCTAGCCTCGAAAGAGACGAAGACTCCGTTACCGGAATCCGGTGATCGATCCTCCAGAGTGGGCGCTGGTACTCTGTCCGGGGGAGACATGTCGCCGCTGTTGTCGATGGGCGTGACCAATGCCATGTGTTCTCCAAGTCCGCTTAGAGCTACATTCCCTGCAACATCGTGAATTGTGACAGTCACGTAAAGTGGTATGTCAGGGGATATTCCCGAAAGAGAAAGAGAGTCGGCTTCTGTCCCGTAGAGTGCGCTTCCCACGGTGACCTCTAGTCTCGGGGAGTTTCCAATCTGCCTCTGATCGATAGTGATTAGCCCGCAGGCTCCACTAGTTTCGCAAGCCGCCGATACCTCTGTTAGGTCATCAAGAGGATAGTCTGACACCCAGATGGTGTAATGGCTGAAGTCAGGTGCAGAAGAGCGATCCCAGCTGATGTCAATAGCGGTTCCGTCGTCCGCTGGATGGTCCCATGCCTGTAATCCCGACACCGGATCAGGAGGATTTCCTTGCATGGAGTCGAAATCTGAGAATGTGGTAGTTTCTACGACTTGCACATTGTCGAGATCTTTGTTCCCCCAGTCGTCGACAGCGACTACCCCAATCCAGTATACTACTTCGTTGTCAAGGGTCGAGTTGCCTATCGAGTCTATGATCAGCTCTTCCGTATTACAATCCGGTACAAACGAGGCAATTGGCCACCCATCCACAGAGGATGGGGCAGTCCATCCGGAAGCCGGAAGGATGTAGATAACGTGGTAGGAGCAGTCATCCTCCTTGTTGGGGTCCCATGTGACCAAAATCCTCCCGCCCTCATCATCTGGCACATCCTCCGCTGTGGTTCCTGTTATTGGAGAAGGGGCGATTCCGTCGTTCAACCCTCCAGCGGTTACTATCGGCCCAATAACTGTGGCATTTGCTGAATCGTACTGTCCTGACTCATCAACACAAGCTATCACGAACCAGTAAGGAACGTTGCCCTCCAGCTCTAGAACTGTAGAGTTTCCAGACCCGAACGCGACGTTGATTGGATTGGCGAGGGCGTGAGCACTGGAAACCTCCTGCTGAACTGGCCAAATCCTCGAATACATCGGATCCAGTTCCGTGCATGCTGACCATTCTGCTGAGACTGTTCCCGGGTTCCCACCTGATATAGGTTCTACAATAAGCCATTCAGGTGGTCTTGGAACCTCATCGCTAGGAGTGGCATTACCCTCCCACGAAATTGGCTCGCCTAAGGTGCCGTCCGGATACTCAATTGAAATGGCTGCCCTGTACTGCCTCTGATCGGAAAGTGGAGTCTCGGATCCATTGCTGTTCCCGGTCGTGAAAATTGTCGAAGTCTGAGACCAGAAGGATATCCTCTGATAGGACGGCATGCCAGCCAGGTCTTGCTCTGTCGGGGTCCACGCCGGGTTATCTGTGGAGTCCCAAACGTAGACCCTGTATGCGGACCAAGCAGAATCCTGAGCCGGTAGCCACGAAGCCTGAAGGACCCCTCCCCCGTCGTTGGGCCTGTCGTATAGGCCTGTCATTAGGGTTGGTGACTCCAGTCTCTCCCAATCATAGGTGACTCTGATTTTTATTTTGCCATCATTAGGGGATTGTAGTTGTAGATGCACATATGATGATGGGGAGCCTGGTGGGGTGTTGAAGATAGCATTCTGGAAAGACTCCTCTATTTGCGGGTTAAGCGAAGCCAAATCCCATGATCCTGAGTAGTTTAATATCGTAGACTTGGCCCAAACCCAGGCCCCTCTCTGAGGAGAGGAAAATGTGACAGAGCCCGGAAACAAAAGAAGTTCTGAGGAGTTTTCTTGATTGGGATCTATGGGGATGGAAATTGTAGATTGGTGATCCACTAGTATTGTAGACATACCAGGAACTGTGCTATCCGTTATTTCAGCAGACATGCCAGCAAATATCGCGGTGAGTGGAGCGGCTCTTCGCTGTGCTTCTCGATCAATCTGGTTCAGTGTCTCCATCGGCCTGTAAATGTGAAGTCCGCCCTCGCCTATTGCAGCCAATCCGAACCATGGATCGGCATCAGCCGATATTGCCCCAACCAGCTCTCCTATCTTTATGACCTCGTGATCACCTGATGAACGAAGAATGCTAATTTTTCCTGATGATACTGCTGCTAAGTGAGTCCCATCAGATGCCAAATCTACGATTGGCCAAGCCTGTAAATCCAATGCACCGGGTCCCGCCTCCATAATCATCGAAGTTCCGTTCCAGTGAACTATTGGTTGGCTTGAGGTGGCAATATGAACGCCCCATTGGTCTGCTTCAACGGCCCTGACATCATTGCTTGGGATCATATCGATGTTGTAGGTCCCGTTTGCGGTATCGGTGGATAGGTCCCATGCTGAGGCTCCTGGTCTGGTAACACCCTGCCCGTTGTGTGAAATGAACAAAGCCGCATCGTGATATATTGTTGCAGTAGTCCCCGTGGCAGTATCGTTAACCATCCTCGATACAGGGCCTGCGTACACTATTCCAGACACGAAATCGCCCAATAGTCCCTGTGACCTCCCTGCATAGCCAGAAACTGAAAGATTCTGATCCAAGGAAATAATTCCGATTGGCCCCCCGATTAGAACGGTTCCATTGCCCAAAACTGGACTAGGCGGGACAAATAAGTGATTGGATATGGGGGTTGGAAGCCCATCTATTGTGGTGATTGGATCGTCCCAATCATTCCTAGTCGTATTCCACAATCCTATTCCACCATGTGTCGACACCAGGATGTGCTCCTCGAACTCAGCGAAATCTGTTACTATGTTGCTTGGAAGACCAGCAATTAGGCTTCCATGACCCCATGTCCTGTTCATGGGATCGAATTGCTGGAAACCAGCAGAGCTGCCATCCCATCCCATGAGGCCGACATACATCTCTCCTCCATTGAAAAATATTCCATCCATCTGGTTGTGTAAAGATGCTGGGGTAGGCTGGAAGGACCTCTGACTCAAATTGACAGAGAAAAGCCCTCCCCCGACTGTAGTCACCCATATCTCTTGTCCAATCAACATGATCTCGTTCATGCTCTCGAAAATCGAGTCGTATCCGTATTGCCAGTTAACTGATCCGTTGCCGAGCAGCTCCCCCTGAAGAATGGTCGATCCTAGGTAGGATTGGTCAGAGGATCCGACTGTCACCCAAACATGGGTATCATTGGAAATCATCTCATGAACGACTCCGGAGGGTAATCCAACCAACTCGTCGAAGCCTCCCTCTATTAGGCCGGTAATATCCAGTCTGTCGACTCGATTAATCCCAGATAGGTCCCCCGACCTGCCTATGGCATATTCTCTCGAACTTAGGGATGGCGCCCTTACGATGGAGCAAGAGTCCATTCCCATACCAATGACCAGCCCTGATGATGCAGACGACCCAGAGGTGACCACTCTGGTAATTCCGCCTGCTCCGTCGTAATGTGAAATTAAGAGTAGGTCACCATCGTGCAGCATCCCTCCGGGAAACACCTTGTCGCCTGAGATGCCCATGTCCGTAGTGAGTGTTCCAAGGAAATTGTTTGAGAAGTAGTCGAAACGATCTATTCCCACGTCTTCTGAGTCGAACCCTATGTACATGACGTCATTATCTTCGTCACATGCCAAAGCCCTGACGTCCCTATCTACTAGATTCGAGTTGTCTTGCGTGATTGGCGAAATCCACTCCTCGGTTATTCCGTCACCGTCATGATCCCCCAAGTCGAATCTGGCCACACCCCCTCCTGATACCCACCACTGCCAAGCAGTGAAGCCCATCGCAATGTTCACAATATCATGGCAAACGATGATATCGGCCCCATATCCGTCTGGAATCTCGCCATTGTCCACCTCCCACACAGTCCAATTGCTATTGTTTCCAGAGAGCCTCATGATATGGCCGTCGTTGCCGTACCCGGAGGAAGCCCAGAGATCCTCACCTACTACTTTCATGGAATAAAAGTCCAGTTCTGACTCTGTTGGGAGCCCGTCACCAGGAAGCCATGATGACAGCCAAGATTCGTTCGCTGGGTCCCAGCGAAGAATCCCGTTCATGCTCGCAAATAGGTATTCTCCCTCGAACTCGACCATCCCTCTGATTCTGCCGTCAACATCGTTCCACTGGTTGAGGAGAGTCATATTCTGGGCCGAAAATCGTCTTAGGATGTTCTCGCCATAAGCGACCCAGAGCTCACAGGAAGTGTTGAGGGGGAAGCAGTCCCCAAGGTATCGGGCATTTACCCTACCCACATCTCCGATTGTCTCTAGGTCGTCCTCCCATAGATTGGAGGTGGCATTCCACCGAACGATAGTACCGGGGTCTCCGGAACCCCCCCATCCTGAGGTTTCTACAACGCTAATCCAAATCTCTTCACCGATCATATTCATTCCGTGGATTACTCCTTCGAATCCAAGTTTCTGACCAACGTTTAATTCTTGGAGAGATGTGTTGTTGTTCAAGTTGATCCTGTGTACCTCATCTCTCGAGTTCCAAGAGTTTGCCCTCTGGGGGGAATAATACATTATGTCGTCAGCGATCAGAATCTCAGCAGGAGAGAAGTTAGGTAGAGTAGGTCCATTTTGGTTTGTACCTCTGTCCCATTGAAGGATCACCGAGTTGCTCATCAGGTCTATCAGAGTAAGGCCAAAGTCTCCTCCTGCCCACATCGTTCCTTCCTGCCTTCCCTCGACAAGTGCTGTGACATCATCATCATCTATTATCCCCTGTGAGCCGTCCCAAGGAGTCATCCATTGGGATGAGCTGAGGTTGTAACGCCCTATTCCCAGATTTTCAAAACCTAGGTACAACACGTCATTGAATTTTACAACTCTCGACCTCTCGGTATCGTCTCCAGCAGTCCACACCTCTACTATGGATCCATTTGAAGTATTGATCACAGCTGCTCCTTCGGTGGTTCCAGCATAGAGAAGGTCTCCACCTATTGGGTCTACAGATATGACGAATCTGGATGGCATTCCATCTCCTCCGCCCCCATTACCTCCGCCACCACCAGTGGTCCAGCAGTCCTCCATAGTGAATTGGGTCTGAGTTCCTGTTGGCCAGTTCCACATGCAGGCACCTCTATTCGTTCCTGCATACACCCCGTTAGCATCGCTGGTTACATCGTAGAATTCGAATGGGTCGTTGTTCCATCCGGGAATACTCGTAGGGAGGTAGTTCCAGTTACTTCCATCCCAACGGGCTAGTCCACCATTGCTGTTTGCACCCGTGTTTTGGACCTCTGATCCTATCAATATTCCACCAAAGAAATCAATTGATATTGCGTTGACGTCTTCGTCTGGGATTCCGTTGGGGTCATCAGGAGTCCAAAGATCGATTATGTCTCTTGTTAGCCTATCAATTATTAGAATCCCCAAACCGGGTAATCCCAGGTAAATCTCATCCCCGTTTACTGCAATGGGAGTAGAGTCTAGATTGTCGACGCCAAGAGACTGCCATGAGCCGATTATCGAGGGAATGCTCAGATCTATTCTCATGACGCCTGCCTCCTCGGTCGCAATATATGCGATTCCGAACCTAGTGGCAATATCCCTGATGCTGTTTGAGTCGAGGCCTGCAGTCTCGGAAAAAGTATCTGTCACTGAATTCGAATTGGTTGAGTACAATGAGACTCCAGAGTCCGTGTGCCCAATTACCACAGTCTTAGTTGTGGAGTCGAATGCCATGCTCGTGACTTGGAGGGAGTTTAGACCCTGTATAGATCCAAAATATGACCCATCAACGCTACTCAATCTGTGTGCGCCACCTGAAGTGGTCCCTACAAAGACCCAACCTCCCTGATCTTGGACTATAGACGTGATTTCACCTATTTCCAACTGACTAGAGGACAGTTCGCTTAGATCTATGGGGTCTTTCCAAAGGTTGTCCTGATTGTCCAAAATATCGATGACGCTTCCGGATGCTATCCAATACTCACCTGCTTCGCCATCATCGATAATTGCAGTGACCTCAGCATCCTCGATGGAAGGACTGCTGACCAATGAGAAGGAACCATCGGGTGAGTCTAGAAGTATCCGGCCAATCTTCCCAGAAGAGTCACCCACCAAGGCTAAGGAGTCTGAAGGGGAACGTGATAGCCCACCTGGCCAAGCTATGATGCTCGTTCCAGATTCAGTGAGCCCCAAATCATCGATTTCAATATCCGACCCGAAAAGTAGCACTTCTGTGTCGTATGGCTGCACTTGTTCATCACTTAGAATATACAACCAGCCAGGAGCAACTGCCAGACCGTTGATCTCATCCGATGAGAGCCAGTTAGATGAAGACCAAGATGGTAGCCAAGACAATGTCGAAAGGTCGAATCTATCTATACCGGAGTCCTTCGTGGCGATGTAGAGAAGGTCATTATCAAGCACGATATCGGATATTGAGTTAGATGACAATAGGTTCGCAGTGTCCCATACGATATTCCTTTCCAGAACAATTGTTGTAGGGTCAGTGGATGAGACATTGTATTCTATCACTCTAACCCCATGCTCCTCGGTAGCCAAGAAAAGCTCTCTTCCTTTTACGATCAATCCTGCAGGGGTCTCAAGCTCAGATCCAGAGCAGAATTCCACTGTCTTCCATGAAGCGCTTCTTGAGGGCATCAGATAATTCAGCTTGCATTCGGAAACGGCCCAAAGGACTCCGTAGATATCAGAATTTACTGCCAATATTGGATCAGAATCTGTTGTATTAGCGTCTCGTGGGAAGTCATCCACTATACTGGAATCTGACAGCCTCATTGCGGTTATATTCCCTGTGGAGTCGCCCACGTATAGCCTATCTCTGTTCGGATCTGCAGATATGGAGCGACCATTAATATCAGGAACAATATCGATGATTCTCTTAATTGAATTGTCATCTAGTTGCAGAAGATCATCATCAAGCAGTAGGTAGAGTCTACCGTCAACATGGTTGTATGCACTTCCGTGAAGGGATACTTCTAGCGGACTAAGCGAAAGTTTTGGATCCACGGGCCTCAAAGCCTCAATAACCAAGTCAGTAATTTCAATTCCTGTGGGAATATTCCAAGATGCATCACTAATTGTATTTGGTTTGAGGGATGAGTCCAGAATTCCACCGACCAATGTTGGTGGATTCTCAGCGAAATTGTTCTGACGTCCCAAGCCACCAAGGCCACTCCAGTCTAAGACACTAGTTTGAGGGTTCATCACTGCAATCTGTGGCTGGTTTACCCATGTCCCATCGCTACCGTTCACTGCAATTTCCAGGGTTAGATTATCGATTACAGCTCCAGGGGCAAATTCTAGGAATAGGTCGCCGACCGCAGGTGTGCCATTCTCAAGGTTAGACCCACTCGCTTCCAGTGTAATCCATCCTGTGTCGTTACTTCCGCTCTCACCCCATGCTGCGTGTGAGGAGTCGGCCCTGTTTTTTTCCTCCTCTGCAAGAAAATTAGTGTTTTGAAAGTTGGAAAAAGTGCTGGCCCAAGGTAATAGAATCATAAGAAAAACAAGGCCGATTGCCTTGGTCTTGGGTTCAGTCAATCTTCGAATAGCGTACATGTATCGATTAGAGCCCCTCGATGTGGAATTTATGAAGGGTATGGGTAGTCGACTGCGACTTGCTCATAGTTGTAATCATAAGATTTGGAAATAACTCCAATCGAGTGCATATTGGCCGATAATCAACCGATAAGCAATAGGATAGCATGATAGGAGATGGTCATTCAGGTATATCCGAGGTGGTCCCATGGGGAGCAAGGAACTGCGCGAAGACGCATTAAACTACCATTCTTCTAATCCACCAGGAAAGGTTACAGTTGTCCCAACGAAGCCGCATGGTACTCAGAGGGAGCTTTCGCTTGCTTATTCCCCCGGAGTGGCCTACCCCTGCGAGGAGATAGGTGGAGACCCCGACAAAGCATACAATTACACATCAAAGGGGAATCTTGTCGCCGTGGTTAGTAATGGAACTGCCGTTCTGGGACTTGGGGACATTGGAGCATTAGCCAGCAAGCCTGTAATGGAGGGCAAAGGGCTTCTGTTCAAGGCGTTCGCTGATATCGATGTCTTCGATATCGAAGTAGATAGGAAGGATGTCGAACAATTTGTTGAGGCCGTGAAGGCAATTGCACCTACTTTTGGAGGAATTAATCTGGAGGATATTAGTGCTCCTGAGTGTTTCGAGATCGAGAGGAGATTGGTGGAAGAGTTGGACATACCGGTTATGCATGATGACCAGCACGGAACTGCAATAATCTCTGGTGCCGCGCTGATTAACGGACTGGAAGTTGTAAACAAGGATATACAGGAAGTACGCGTGGCAATTCTTGGTGCTGGAGCCTCAGCTATCTCATGCGCGAAACACTATCTAAGTCTTGGAGTCAGTAGAGAAAATCTGACTATGGTTGACTCGAAGGGAATAGTTACAAAGGCAAGAGAACAGGCAGGTGAGCTGAACGAGTACAAAGCACATTTTGCTAGAGATATTGAGGAAGGTGGTATAGGAGACGCAATGAAGGGAGCTGATGTTTTCCTAGGACTATCTAAAGGAGGATTGGTGACCCCGGAAATGGTAAACGGTATGTCAGAAAACCCACTAATTTTCGCTCTTGCGAATCCGGATCCCGAGATAACCCCTGAAGATGTATATGCGATTAGGAATGATGCAATTGTTGCAACGGGGAGATCCGACTATCCGAATCAGATAAACAACGTTCTTGGCTTTCCTTACATATTCAGAGGGGCCCTTGATGTTAGAGCCACAGAAATAACAGAGGGCATGAAAATGGCAGCAACCAAAGCTTTGGCGAGTTTGGCAAGACAACCCGTTCCGGACGATGTGATTTCTGCTTATGATGGGGAACAGATGTCATTCGGTAGAGACTATCTAATTCCGAAGCCGTTTGATGCAAGAGTGCTTATTTGGGAAGCTAGCGCGGTCGCCGAAGCTGCCGTGGAGGAGGGTGTTGCAAGACTCTCAGGAGAAGATTTCGACGCTGACAAGTATCGTGAGGAATTGGAATCTAGGCTCGGACTGACCAGGTCGATAATGAGGACAGTCATCAACCAGGCTAAGCGGGAGAGGAAAAAGATCGTGTTTTGCGAGGGGGAGGACCCGACTATCATAAAGGCGGCATCCCAATGCATTTCGGAGGGTATCTGCATGCCAATTCTTCTTGGTCAGGAGAAGAGGATTGAAGCCGTTAAGGAGGAACTAGGTCTTGATTTCAATTGTGAAACTATCGATGTGAGATATGATCCTCGGAGAAGAGGAGAATATGCTGATGAGATGCACATGCTGCGAGCAAGAAGAGGGCTGACGATGGAAGATGCCGTGAGGCAATTGAAATCAGCAACTTACTTTGCTCCAATGATGGTTAGAATGGGAGACGCCGACGGTTATCTAGGAGGAGTTTCCCACCAATATCCCGACATTGTGAAGCCATGTCTGCAAGTTATAGGGCCTAAGCCTGACTCTCACAGGATTGTTGGCATGTACATGATGACTGTGAATGGGCAGCTGATGTTCATCGGAGATGCAACCATAAACATCTATCCAGATGCGAGAACTTTAGCAGAGATAGCGATCCAGACGGCCAAGGTAGCAAAGAGGTTTGGAGTCAAGCCGAAGGTCGCGATGCTATCTTTCTCCAACTTCGGGACTTCTTCCGAGATGAGAACAGACAGGATAGAAGAGGCTATCCAGATGGTTCGAGAGATGGATCCTGATTTGGTAATTGACGGCCCTATGCAAGCAGACACTGCTCTTGTTCAAGAAATACAGGAGGATTATCCGTTTATGTCTTTCAATGGGCCTGCAAACGTTCTAGTTTGCCCTAATTTAGCTTCTGCTAACATTGCCTACAAACTACTGCAAAGGGTAGCTGGAGCGGAGATGACGGGACCGATACTGGAAGGCCTCTCTAGGCCTGCCCACGTTCTTCAGCGTAGGGACAGTGTAAGAGATGTGGTTCACATGGCTGCTATTTGCGCTGTGGACGCCCAAAGAGCATCTAGAGAGAGATTAATCGATTAGCAATTGTTTGGGTCCAGCATTCCTTACTTGCTCTGAACACCCCGAAGCGTATTGCTCAAAATTCTCGATAAACATCTGAGCAAGGAGGTTTGCTACGTTGTCAAACTTCTTTTTATCTTGCCAGGTTTCTCTTGGCTGAAGTATTTCCTCGGGAACTCCATGGCAGGTCGTGGGTATCTCGAATCCGAACCTCTCATCTTTGACGAAAACCACATCTTCCAAATCTCCGTTTAGGGCCGAATTAAGTAAATTCCTTGTCCACTTGATTTTTATTCTGCTGCTGGCGTCAGCTCCGCCGGCAATCCAGCCGGTGTTGATCAACCAGCACTTAGCTTGATTTTTTCTAATCTTCTCTGAAAGTAGATCTGCATATACACTGGGATGCCTGGGCATGAAAGGGGCCCCAAAACATGTGGAAAAGGTCGCTTGCGGTTCCGTGACGCCCATCTCTGTCCCAGCAACCTTTGCAGTGTATCCCGACATGAAGTGGTAGGCAGCCTGCTCTGGACTCAGTCTTGAAAGGGGAGGTAATACACCAAATGCATCGCAAGTGAGGAAAACCACGTTTTTCGGGTTCCCTGCCATCGAATCCATAGTGCGGTTCTCAATGTACTCAATTGGATACGAACCTCTGGTGTTCTGTGTAAGTGAGCCGTTGTCAAAATCAGGCGTGCCATCTGCGTTCAGTATGACATTTTCCAGTATTGATCCTGGCATCTTGGTTGTTGCATATATCGCAGGTTCGTCTTCCTCTGAAAGGCGAATAAGCTTCGCATAGCATCCACCTTCGAAATTGAATACCCCTTCGTCAGACCATCCATGTTCATCATCGCCTACGAGCGCTCGGTTTGGATCTGCAGAGAGTGTTGTCTTGCCCGTTCCTGATAGTCCAAAGAATAATGCTGATTTTTCACCATCGGTGTTAGCTGAGCAATGCATTGGAAGTAGGCCCTTGGATGGAAGTATGTGGTTCATTATTGTAAATATCGCCTTCTTTATTTCCCCCGCATAATGAGTGCCTCCGATGATCACTAGTCCCCGATCGAGTGCGATTATTACGAAGACATCCGAGTTGACACCGTCACTCATGCTTGACGTCAATTCCGGTGCATGCAGTATTGTAAATTCTGGGACATGGGTCTTGATTTCTTCTTTGGAGGCTCTAACGAACATGTTGTGCATGAATGAGGCGTGCCATGCCTTCTCTGTAACCAACCTTACAGGCATTCTGTATCTCGGATCGGCTCCACAGAATGCATCCTTGATGAACAAGTTTTCCGCCTCATTGAGGTGTTTCTGGGTCTTCAAAAGTAGTCTCTTGAAGACTGCTGGTGCGGTTGGCCTATTCACCTCCCCCCACCAAACTTCTTCTGCCATGCCGTCTTCATCGACAATGAATCTGTCATTGGGTGATCTTCCTGTTCTCTCACCCGTTACGGCTAAGAGAACTCCTTGTGAAGTCAGTCTTGACTCTCCAAGTTCAACCGAAATTGAGTGCAAATCCTCCCATTCCAAGTTCCAGTGAACCGTTCCACTGGGAGTTATTCCATGGCTGGACAACGGGACTGCCGTTTCATGAGAGGATCTCTGCATCCCTTAGTCTCCCCCGACCCCGGAGAGGGGGGTTTGGCCTTCAAGCATTACGGCTGGGAGATTGGGACGGATATTCCCATTCATGTGTAAATCTGGTCTTGTAGGGGATGTGATTATGCAATACTGGCCTTGTTGCAGGATCAATGCCTGCCGATGAGCCAGATGACGATTTCATCCGGGAGCGAAAATTCAGACGATCATTTGACATTTCAATCGGCGAATTCAAGCGAAGCGAGTCGGGGGGTAAAGTTGCAGATGTTCCAGAGGATGATGCCATTGGGGATATTTTCGATCCATTCTCCCCGGAGGATTCAGATTCGCCAGGAATAGTGAGTCCCGATGGATCAGTAGATTACGCTCCTGAAAATGATCTGATTACCCAATTCTCAACTGACGGAGACAAGGGGATTAACTGGATCCTGATGGTGACTATGATTGTCTTGTACAGTGCAATAAGCATTCAGGTTGGTAGGACCTTTGGACCTTTACCTGGGACTCTTGTGCTCTCTCTACTCGCTATTGTTGGCTTCGGGCTGGGAGAGATTTGGGTCCCAAATGACAGGATGAGGTTACTAGGGATAACCTGGATAATAATTTCAATGAAAATTCTCTACGGACTGGCAATTGAGCTCCGACATTGGGGGATAATCGAAGAAGACGTTTATCTTGGGTTGGTTCTGCTATTATTGGTTGTAGTGAATATTTTCGTTGCTTACAGACATGACCACGATGCCATAGCAGCACAGTCCACCCTCGTTCTTCTAGCCATAGGGTCTACTGCGGGAACTGAATTCGGCGAGGAGGGAGTAGCAATTATGATTCTAATTGCCACCATTCTTCTTCACGGAATCGCGATCAACAGAAATTCGGGGAATCTAGCCTCTCTCGGGATAGCCGCGTCAAACCTGTGGATAGGCATGCATGCAGCGACTTCTGGCTTTGAGTTAGGCCAATTGAGGATTTTGCCATTGGATACTCCATTGCTTCTTTTCCTTCTTTTGATGGCAGTTTCTGCCGTGAATGCCGTGATGGCGGCCAGATTTGCAAGGGAGGAGAACTGGTTCTCTAAGAGTTTCAAGACTCTCGGGCTTGGAAAGCCTGGCCTATGGGGGGTTTCTATCTCCCTAGGAATGGTTGGAGCCTTTCTGGTGGTTGCTTCGTACAGAGAGGACTTAGGGTATGCTCTGGGGATAGTGACCTTCCTGGGTGGGTCGTTTGGGGGGTCATATCTAGTAGTGAGGGGAGTTGAGAAGTTTAGAGTTGCTATCCCACTTATCTCCTCTGGAATTGTGCTAACAGTGTTGCTATTATTGATTGGTCCAGAGGAACAGATTTTCAGATTTTCATCTTTTGAGATTTTCACTATCCTTGGTGCCTCATCCACTGGATTCGTAATTCTGAGGGACCAAGAAAGCGTTTCTGACAGGGTTCTCTGGCTGGGATCTGTAGTTGTTCTAGCGATTTTGGTTCTATTAGTCCCGGATAGCTCGTCAGGAGGGGATGGAGGGGTGTTTCTTCTTGGTGCTTTATCAATTCTTCATCTCGGTACTGCCGTTCTAGCAATCAAGAGGGATTCCCCTGCATTATCGGGAGTGACTGTTCTTTTGCCATGGAGTTGGCTGCTAGTAGAGGGATTTTTAGAAGAGGTTTTCAGGACTGTGATGCTCGCAAACGAGATTTCTGAATGGGACGGTTTTGTGGACTTGTCTCCGGGACCCCTAGCGGCATATCTCGGCATATCCTCTGCTTTGCTTCTGCTGGTAAACGTCAGAATGGGTAGTGAAGGAGTAAATCTTGCTTCTAGATTCATGGGGGTAAGTGAAATCTCAGCCTCGTTAAGAGACTCGGGTATCCTCAACCTATGGAGCATAGGACTATGGCTCCCTATGATAACGGTTCTTTTTTTAGGACAATTCGGCGGATTTACCACAGTCTCGATAGTGGCAATATTCAGTATCCTAGTAGTTGTTCACGTTTTAGCCGAGGTGATGGGTCAAAGAAACAGCAGAGTTGACGTGATGATTGGTGTCATCGCGATAACCAGCTTGGCGATTCAGTGGAGGCATGGCCTTGATGAGATCATGTTGTTGTTGCTATGTGTATCTTTGAGCTGCATACTTTTCTTTGGCGAGGATGACCATTTTGGTCTCGGACTGACGGTAATGTCGGCCCCTATGCTAATCTCACTTTCTGGAGTTGAGCCGAGTAACGTGCTGGATACTCCAGCATGGTTTTCGAATTGGTCAAGCGGGCAGTCAATTCCAAGTGTTGAGATTGTTGCTGTAATTTGCTCGTCTGCAATGCTGTTTGTTTACCTCCCCAGGGCAGAAAAAATGGATGATATGCTTAAGCCTGCAGCCGCAGCCTTAGTTCTGCTTGTTGTTACCAACATCATGACTATTGATTCAGGTAGCATACTAGCAAGGGGATCCTCAGTCTCAATGTTCGTAATTTCTTCACTCTGGCTTATTTCGAGAGGGGAAATAAGATCCGAGCTTAGAACCGCCGCCTTGAGAGATTCGATAGTTGCCTCAACCAGAAAATTCGGTAATGATGAAGGCATCACTGGATATGAGTCAAACCCATCTAGCATGAGCACATACAACCCGAGAATTGCTGAGATGGCCGAAAAGAGAAAATCAAGTAGAGAAAAGACTGAAGCTGATGATATTTCAGAGCTTCTTACTTCTGATCTCAGCCATAACCCGGTGGTTGGATTATTTGTGATTCTGATAATATTGTCAGTGGCAGTAATCTTCTCTGCAATTGGAGAAGGGGGACTAATGCTAATTCCTACTGGAGCCTTTGCTTGCGTTGTCGTTGTGATGATAAGAAATAGGACTAGGGGTTTAGAGCTAAGCTTGCCACATTTCTTGGGAATTGAAATGCCAATAGCCGTCTCGATATCGGGGATTTCCCTCGCCTTGGCCGTGGGACACATTATCCCGGTAAATAGCAGTCCCAATGAGCTATTGGACTTGGCAGTGGCGTCTGTGTTGATTCTCGTTCTCGTAATGATTTCTTTGATTCACCAGAAGAATCTCTTGGATAGAATTGAGATCGCAATAGATTGGTTCGTATTTCCAATCTTAAGCGCTCGTCTTATGGCATCGATTGTTCTGGGGGGAATTTCCTTTCCATTTACAATTGATCCTTTCAATGGGGACCTGATCTCTTTTACGATTCCGTGGGTCTTGTTGGAATCACTGCTTGTTCTGTGTGTCTTACTGCAGTATTGGGTCTACGAAAAGAAAGAGAGTTTAGGACACAAGGTAATCGGCGGTTATGGAATTGGAATTAGGGCTATTGCCGTAGTTTTCCTTTCGTTTGGCCCAGCTGGATTGCTAGCCTCAGCTAGTGCAGCGCTGAGGAGCTTGTCATCAACCCAACCCATTGGGCTAGGTATTTCTCTCCAAAGTGGAGTTTTGGCAGTCTTAGCGCTGACGGCCTGGAATAGCAGTCTATCTGCTATTTTTGGAGAGTTTATTCTTGTTTTGGGGTTGATGATGATTGTCGCATGCGCAATTACTGTTCCACTAGAGCTAGAAAACTGGACCATGGTGTTGGCTACTGATGGTCATATCCTCTCAATAGTAGGGGCCCTGTATCTTGGAATGATTGGTGGATTGAATTTACCAATGATTCTGATTTTCATGTCCACGGTTGTTTGGGTAGTTGGTATTCTCCAACTAAGGAGATCGTTGCGCATATGGGGCTTAACTGACCTTATTGCAGCTATTCTTTGCTGCTTGGTTTTTGCCTCTAATGAAATAATTCAGTCAGACAAGCTCTTTCTCGGAATGGTCATCTTTGCGGCAGAACTAGGCATAGTAGCTTGGCTGAGCCTAGAAAACCAAGAGGATCTGTCCAAGGACTAGTCCTGAAGTGCCAACCTTGATGACGGAAGGTCAATTCATACTGTTCATGACGAGGTCTTGGATATCGGACACACCCGACGAGGTGGAGCACCCTCCAATTCCCCTTGGACTTAACAGAATGGCGGTTCCAAGAGCTGCGCTTGTACTATCCTTGTTCACAGGAGTCTCGATTATTCTCTCTTCTGTATGGATTGGAATTTCTGCAATGAGCTTTCTAGATGATATAGATGCATCCTTCGGTTCTACTGATGTTGAGTTGCTCAAAGAGGAGGGAAGATGGTCATGGGAGGTGGGCTTCCTCCTTGACACGTGTTTACCCAGAGAAGACAACTGGGACATGCCAGAGTCTCTTTCGGATCAGAATTCCACTTTCCTGTATCCTGGAGAATTAAGATGTGACTGGGAGCATCAAGGCCAAGAAGATCTAGCGAGTGTTTCAATTTTCAACAGGGGCAATGAGTCGCTAAATCTGGTCTTGGAAATCAGTGGTGGTGGCGTATTGTTTTCGGAGACTAACGAGCCTTACCATATCATCAACGATCTAGCCCCAGATGAAAGCGTGATTAAGGAATTAATTCTCATTGAAGTGGTTTCAGAGCGCCAAGTCAGCATATCTGCTACACACATTTCAGTTCTGCAAGCTCAAGTTAGGCTTGATTTGAACGTATACCAGGGAGTAGCGAACAAGGATGTCCATATCGAGGATGGGGAGCCGTTCGTTGTTGAGTACACACTCTGGGACGCGGACTCCAATGATGAGCTGGATAGTGGTGATTGGGCCGACATCGCCGGAGATGGTTGCAATTGGTCGATTTCTGGTTTTTGCTGGTCGGTCATTGGTCTGGACATAGACAATGATAGGGGGCTAATTCCTGGTATCAGCACTGGAACCAGCCAGACTACCCTACTTCCACCTGATCTCGCTTACGGAAATAGCGATGGTCATGAATTAGAAGAAACCTGGTTGAGGTTCGAATTGAGGCTAACAAGTGCCCCGGTGTCCTAGGGATTTTCGCGAAAGTGACTTGACTGAGTTCTGACGGGGTTGTCTCGTGTCTGGGGCTGAGCATGAGGCAATTGTCCCCTCGAACAAGATTGTTTCCAGTGTAAAAAAGAAGGCTGAGCCAAAGGCGTCACTCAAAGGAGAGCCTTCATTCTTTATGACCGACGAAATGCGCAGATTATCCACTCCATGGTCGATTGCATCAATAAGAGCAAGTCAGATTGATCCCAGAAGTCTACCCGCAGGAGTGATACTAGACGCAGCGTCTGGATCGGGGCTTCAGCTCATTGCGTTTTCTAGAGTCCTCAAACGACCTGCATTGGGAATTGAGCTTGATAGAGACATCGCAAGGTTTTGTGCCGCCAATATGAGTCTTAATTCCGATGACGAGGTCCAGCGATCTTTGGATAGGGTACTGATTGGAGATGGTCGAGATGCGGACTCTGCTATCTCCACTTTCTGGTCTAGCCTAAGAGAGACTGGAACGAGAGCTCATCCTCCAATTGCAATGATTCATATCGATCCTGCAAGACCTCTTGATGCGCAGAACCACAGTATTGAGGAAATGAAGCCTGATATTAAATCAGTCCTGAAGGCTTGGAGCCCTCACCTACAAATTGGCCCTAGGGGGCCTGCTGTTTTGCTGGATTTGTCACCTAGATTAGATTCGGTTCAACGAGCAATGATTGACGGGGTCCTAGAAGCTACGTTTCCCGGAATTTCAAGAACTTGGGAGTGGCTAAGTAGAGGGGGAGGAAGGATTGATAGGTTATCTGTTTGGGTCGGTTCTCTTTCTTCTGAAAATTCAAGAAGATGCATTAGGGTAGGTAGAAAACATATCATGGCGATTATGGAGGGAGAAGGGTCTGGGACAAACTCGATTTCATTCAATAGCGCTCTCGAAGTTCCAAGGGGCGCATATCTAACCATTGTTGACCCTGCATTGATTGAAAGTGGCCTACAGGATTCATGGCACGATACGGCTATTTCAGGTGGAACTGGCTCGTCATGGGTAAGAACAGATGGGAGGAGGCCTCTTCTAATCCACACCGATGAGCTATCAAAGGAAGAAAACGTGAGGGGTTTTGTAGTCGCATCTGGAAAGATCGTCCAACATAGGCTTTCTCCTCCAGAATTGCATACCATTGACCAAGTGGCATCCTCCATCGCAAAGAGAGGGATAGGAAAAATCACTCTTAGATGCAGTTTGGACCCT
Source organism: uncultured Candidatus Poseidoniales archaeon (assembly GCA_902573115.1). GTDB lineage: Archaea > Thermoplasmatota > Poseidoniia > Poseidoniales > Thalassarchaeaceae > UBA36. The sequence goes on along the minus strand of CACGIM010000010.1, from coordinate 2,409 downwards.
GAAATCCATCCAACACTACAAAGAAGGATTTCCAGAGAACTGAAGGGAAGAGATGGGGGGAGCGGGTTCATGGTTGATATGGATGTACAGAGACCATCAGGAGTGCAAAAGTTGTATGTTGTTTGCAAAGAGTGAGGCTTTGTTTCAATTATTTTCCCTCCAATCGATTAAAATAGGGACTGCATTTCGCCAAGGCGCCTAAAGGCCACCGAAAGGTGAACACGGGGGAACCGTAATGCCAAAAGTTGACGAAGCAGAGCTTGGAGATGACTTTTCTTACATCGTCAGAATAGCTGACACAGACATTGATGGCCTCAAGCCAATTACGTATGGCCTAACCTCGGTTAAGGGAATTGGAATCCGAACTTCAATGATGATTTGCAAAATGTCCGGAATAGATGGAAGCAGGCTAGGAGGGCATCTTTCCTCAGAAGAGCAAGATGTTCTCAGAGGTGCTATTGACGAGTATGCTACCAAAGTACCATGGTGGATGGTGAACCGGCAGAGAGACTTAGAAACCAATGAAGATGCTCATATAATCGCTAACGAGGTTAGCATGACAAAGGATGATGATGTATCTCGACTCGCTGAAATCAAAACATTCAGAGGGATGAGGCATAGGAGCGGCCACAAAGTCAGGGGCCAAAGGCTGAGATCTAATGGAAGAAGAGGATCTGCGCTGGGCGTTCAGAGGAAGAAGTGAGGTTGAACAATGGGTGAGCCAAAATTCTCTAGGCCTCGTACCCATACGCCGACTCACCCCTGGAAACAGGCAAGGATAGAAGAAGAACACGACCTGAAAGAGCAATTTGGCCTCAAAAAGGTGGGTGGCATGAGGGAGATTTGGAGAGAGAAGTCGGCACTTAGGAGACATCGAAACCAAGCTATGAAATTAATTGGAAGGGTTGACTCTTCAGAAGGCCACTATGCAAAAGAAAAAGAGCAGCTGCTAGAGTCTCTCTCAAGAAAGGGACTCCTTCAGTCTGGGGCAGATATCGGTGACGTGCTGGAAATCAACGTCGAGCACATGCTCTCCAGGAGACTTCAATCTGTTGTGTATTACAAGGGACTAGCTCCTTCAATGAGATCAGCCAGGAATCTGATTGTCCATGGGCATATTCGTATCGGTGAGCAGAGAATGACAGTTCCAGGATATCACGTTTTGAAAGAAGAAGAGGACTCGTTGAACTATAGCCCTAGCTCTCCGTTCGCAGACCCTGAACACTCATTTAGGAAGGAATTAGAAAGTAGAAGATTTACTTCGGAAGAAGAAGCAGAGGATGAACCGACCGAAGATGGAGAATCCGATGATGAACAGCAGGAAGTGGAGTGATGGGTCACAAGGCAATATTACATATTTACAGCACGTTCAACAATGTGCTTATCACAGCAACTGATCTTACTGGTGCTGAGACTATATGCAAAGTTTCAGGTGGTATGGTGACCAAGGGTGGAAGCGACTCGGGTGGGCAATTTGCGGCTACTAGAGCGGCAGAAAAAATAGCAGAGATGCTGTCTGAAAAGGAATTCGACCAAGTGATCGTCAAGTACAGAGGAGCAGGTGGCAACAGGTCAAACAGTGCTCCGGGCGCTACTGCGGCAATTAGAGCATTGACCAGAGCCGGTGTTAGAATTACTAGGATTGAAGACGTTACCCCAATGCCCACAGATGGGACGAAGAGCAAGGGCGGACGAAGAGGAAGAAGAGTTTAGTTGAGGTGAAAAAATGGTGAAAATCGAGATCTTGGAAGAAACTGAAGAAAGCATTAAGCTTCTGTTGTCTGAAACAGATAGGAGCTTGGCGAATGCACTCAGGAGGTCATTGATTACTGATATTCCAAAGATGGCTATTGACGAGGTAAGATTTCAATTGGGAACCAAAGAGGAAGAAGGTGAGGTTTGGGAGACAACGGGCCCAATTCCTGATGAGATGGTAGCTCAACGACTAGCAATGATACCAATCCCAACGATTCATGATAAGTTCTACTTTCAAGATGAGTGTCCCAACTGCAAGGATCTGGTCGAGGCCGATCGAGGATGCTTGGAATGTCAGATGATTTACACCTGCGTTGTATTTGGCACCGAAGAGGGTCGATGGGTGACTGCTGACGATTTGAAATACCTTGGAGAGGAATCCCTCGAAATCCCTGCAGAATACAAGACGATTCCCATTACTAAGCTCCTCAAGGGCCAGATGTTGGAATTCTACGCAACGGCAGTTATGGGCAGGGGGAAAGACCACACAAAGTGGTCACCCGTATGTGGGGTATCATTTAGTCCCAGAAGAATAGGGGTCATGAATAATAAAACTAAGGCTAAAATTCTCTGGGACATGGACCTAAAAATTAACGCTAAGGACTTCGACAAGGATGGAAAGCTAACCGACATAGACAAAGTTTCAACATTAAC
>CACGIM010000009.1 GCA_902573115.1 uncultured Candidatus Poseidoniales archaeon | reverse complement strand
TTCCTCCCTAGCTACAGAGGCTATCCATTCTAGGTTTACTTGGTGTACTATCCCCCTTCCGGGTGGTACGGCACGGAAATTGTCTAGACTCAATTGCCCCCATTTCAGAAATTTATACCTCTCCATATTTCTGTCATATTCGATCTCGAGATTTCTTTCTTTTGCATTTGGGAACAATCCGGACAAATCAACCTGTACTGAGTGGTCGATAACTAAGTCAACCGGGACCTGCGGGTTTACCTTACTCGGGTCCCCGCCCATGTCTGTCATAGCATCACGAAGTGCGGCTATGTCTACTATGGCTGGAACACCAGTGAAGTCCTGGAGAATTACCCTGCTAGGGCTGAATGGAATCTCTTCAGGTTCCATTTTGGGCGACCAAGATGCAATCCTCTTGACATCCTCCTCGTCGATTAGAAAGCCGTCGCATTTCCTCAGTGCCGACTCTAGGAGTATTCTGATTGAAAAGGGAATATTTTCCAATTCTCCTTCAATATGTTCACTTAATGAGTTTATATCAATGAATTTCCCATCACTTCCATCCGACTTCACGAATCTCGAAGTCGCACCGAATGGATCAGATTTACTCAACTACTCACCTAAAATTTTCTCCGGGCAAGTGGTAAATGAAGTTCTCTATTTCTCTCCGAAGCCTAACTCGTTACCCTTGCGCTGACAATGGTGACTTGGTCCAAGGGGGAATCCCTGTTATCAGTAGGAAGTTTGCTTATGTTGTCGACATGCTCCATGCCGGAGATAACGTATCCAAACACCGTGTGGCAGCTTTGTGAGGAACAGTCTTTGCCTTCCTCCCAATCAAGATGTCCAGCCTGACCGTCCGTGGGGACGATGTAGAACTGACTACCATCCGTATTCACCCCAGCATGTGCCGCTGCGACGGCTCCCATAGTGTGTTTGAGCCCATTTTCATGTTCTTGGGGGATTGTCCAGTACTCTTTTTGTGAGCACTGTTCCTCGGGCAACTCTTCGCCGTTGCACCACCCATAGTAGTGAGCAGCATACCCTCCCGAACCTCCCATGTTCTCTATATCGCCACCTTGAATCATAAAACTAGAAATTACTCTGTGGAATACTTTGTCATCATACTGGAAGTTTCTTGTGTGTGTCAGGAAACTCTCCACATGTTTGGGGGCTTCATTTTCATACATCTCGATAGTAATCTCACCATTCACCGACTGACCGTTCTGAACGTACCTTACGTCTAGCGTCACTTGCGGGTTTCCCTCATCAGACAAGCTATCTGAAATAACCTTGATCGAGGTCAGCACCAAAGCAACAGAGGCAACCATAACCAATAGGCCAAGTGGAGTTGGGTTACCCTGGTCAAACATCTGGAGCCCCAATCCCAAGGATATCGATTTTTCGTCCATCATTGAAGCTAGTTTGTTCATCTTCCTCCTAGTATCCTTGTTCTTCGGGTCTATGGAGAGGGATTTATTGTAATTCTTGTACGCTTTCTGCCAGAGGGTCTTTTGGCTTCTGATATCCTTCATACCGAGTTCTGTTCCGGCGTCAGCAGCCAATGTGAGAGTCTTCGCCCTCTGGCTCTCGTTCTCGATGCTCCCCCAAGCGCTCCTTAGTACTTCCAAAGCAGCCTCTGGGTCTCCTTTTTCTTCGATTAATTCAACGGATTGGTCCCATGCATCCTGCAAATCCTTTGGTATTGGCACGACCCTTCGAAACCACCATCATTCAAAATTGCAACGGAAAACACATAGCTTACAAACAGTGGCTTGATAATAGTAACGCATAAGACCCTCTTACTTCGCCGATGGCTTGCGAGCAGCAGTTTGATGACTCAGCGCTGGGGAAAAATAGCAATGGGGAAAGTCGTCAACGATTTTGTAATCAACGTCGCTACTGCGAACGGTACCGGCTCACAATCTTCTAACCTTGTGATACTACACTCTATGTTCGAAATGGGGGTTCCGGTTAGTGGAAAGAATCTATTTCCAAGCAACATATCTGGCCTCCCGACATGGTTTATTATCAGAGCCAGCGAAGAAGGGTATCAGGCTCCTGGGGACACTACTAACATACAGATCCTAATGAATAAGGATACATGGCTTGAGGATCTAGAAAAACTAGACTCAGGGACCATTGTAGTCTACAATACAGACGTCAGGCTACCAGTAGAAAGGGAAGATTGCACCTTGCTTGGTATGCCCATGACTAAGATGGCAAGGAAGCTAAACCCCAAACTAGGGAGGCTGATGGCCAATATGTATTATGTTGGGGCATTAGCACATCTGCTTGACATTGATGAGATAGCAATCAAGAAAGCGGTCGCAGGACAATTCAAAGGGAAGGAGAAGGCAGTCGAACTAAACATTCAAGCGATCTCCGAGGGGAGGTCATTTGCAAAGGACAATTGGGATTTTGAGTGCCAATTCAATGTTGAGGCAAGGGACAAGGACCCTAAATCATTCCTGATCGAGGGAAATGAGGCAACTGCACTCGGATGCATCTACGGGGGGGTAAACATGCTCTCCTGGTACCCCATTACTCCATCATCTTCGTTGGCAGAGTCAGTCATAGGGTGGCTTCCAGATCTTAGGAGTGACGGCAACGGAGGCAGCACTTGCGCGGTGATTCAAGCCGAAGACGAGCTCGCTGCAGCTGGGATGGTAATTGGGGCAGGATGGGCCGGAGGCAGGGGGATGACCTGTACAAGTGGGCCGGGAATCTCCCTCATGTCCGAATTCATCGGACTATCCTACTTCGCGGAAGTTCCGGGTGTGATTTGGGATGTTAACAGAGTCGGGCCCTCCACTGGCCTGCCTACTAGAACTCAACAGGGGGACCTTACACTACTGTACGAGGCAAGTCATGGAGACACTCAGCACATCGTCCTGATTCCCGGATCAGTAGATGAATGCTTCGAGTTTGGGTGGCGGGCTTTCGATTACGCCGAGAGGTTCCAGACTATGGTATTCGGATTTAGCGATTTAGATCTGGGGATGAATAGGTGGAGAACTACGGGCTTCCAGTACCCAGATTCCCCAATGGACAGGGGAAAGATAGTACGATCACAGGAAGAGATGGACTCAATAGCAAACTACGGCAGGTACAGAGACGTGGATGGAGACGGGATACCGTACCGGACTCTTCCCGGTAGCGGTCTTGACCCCATCCTGTACAGAGGAACCGGACACGATGAAGAGGGCGTCTACTCCGAAGACCCTCAGGTGTATCACGATGCAATGTCCAGGCTGAAGAAAAAGATTGACGGAGCTAGGACTTCCCTCCCTGCCCCGATCTTAAGGGAGGAGGAGGAGAAGCAGGTCGGTGTGGTATTCTTTGGGTCTATGGAAAATACAATCGTCGAGATCGACGATATTCTAGAGCAGACCGGACTATCGGTCAGTACCTGCAGAGTAAGGGCACTGCCTCTACACCCAGAAGTTGAGGAATTCGTGGAGAGGCACGATACTACCATCGTCTTGGAAATTAATCGTGATGGTCAGCTATACGGAATTATGAGGAAAGAAATCCCCGTTGAACTGGTGCCAAAGCTAAACAGTGTCGCCTACAGCGATGGTATGCCTCCAAGGGCCAGGGTGTATGCGGACAAGATTCTCGAAGTGCTCAAAGAGGTGGTGAAATGACTGTAATGAAGCTCAACGTATTGGATCTCGAGAAGTCAGAATACACGGGAGGCAAATCCTCTTTGTGCCCGGGATGTGGACACGACCAAATCTCCAATGTCATCATCCAGGCCGCATGGGAGAACGGGATTGAGCCGGAGAAGATAGCAAAAATGAGCGGAATTGGATGCTCATCCAAAACCCCAGCATACTTCCTCGGCAAGAGCCACGGCTTCAATACAGTCCACGGTAGGATGCCATCGGTGACGACAGGAGCCAATCTGGTAAACAAGGGCCTCTCCTTCCTGGCAGTATCGGGCGACGGAGACACGGCAAGCATAGGAATTGGCCAGTTCGTACATGCTATTCGAAGGAACTTGGACATGGTTTACATCATTGAGAACAACGGAGTTTACGGCCTGACCAAGGGACAATACAGCGCTACTGTTGAAAAAGGCTCCAAGAAGAAGAAGGGAAATCCAAACCAGCAGGCACCAATAGACCTGTGCGCGATGGCCATAAACCTAGGATGCAGCTTTGTAGCTCGCTCTTTCTCCGGCAGCAAGAAGCAGCTAACTGCTCTCATTCGGGCCGCTATGAGCCACAGGGGAATGGCTGTGATTGACGTAATATCGCCTTGCGTCACCTTCGCGAATAACGATGAGTCCTACAAATCCTACAACTACGTTAAGGAGAACGATGAGGTCCTCCACATACTGGACTACATACCACACTTCTCTCCGATAGAGGAGGTAGAAGTCCCCGAGGGCGAATACAAGGAAGTGAGCCTTTTCGACGGCTCTACTCTCAGGCTGGAGACAATTGCAGCCGATCACGACTACAAGAACGCGGTTTCGGCGCTAGGAGCGATTCACGAGGCAGAAGAATCTGGCAATCACGTCACCGGACTGCTCTATTACGATCCTGAGGTCCCAACTGCAACCGACACACTTGGCCTGACCGAGACGCCGCTGGTTGATCTTCCTGAGGAGTTGCAGCGTCCCAGCAGGAAAAGTCTAGATGAGGTAAACTCAGGATTCAGGTCCTGATTTACTGCGGCCGTCGGTCTTGTTGAAATATCGTGCCATAGTCGGGACACTGTCAGTCCCTTAGTGTAGTGGTCCATCATATGGCACTCTGGATGCCATGACCCTGGTTCGAATCCGGGAGGGACTACCAAAATCAATAAGCCGGCACCTTCTCACCCAACCATGGACGAGCAGATACCTAACACAGAAGAATCACCCCAACAGCCCCAAAGCTCTCCGGTTTTGGGGGGCCAACCGACACAGACTCAGCCATTCATGCAGACACAAGTGGTGTATGAGACCAAGAGCTCCCTTCCAGTCGTAGTCGGAATATTTTACGCAATATACCAGATATTGCCAATCTTGGCTGGTCTAGGATTCCTGCTTGGTGGTGCCTTTTTCGGGGGCCTTGGTGCAGAATATGATGATAGCGAGGCAACAGGTATTGGGGCCATAATGGCTGGGATAGGGTTGTTTTTCCTTATCCTAGGATCAGTGGGAATCTGGTCAGGCGTCTTGATAGCCCAGAGAAAAAAACTTGGGGTCCATATTGCATGGGGAACTCTAGGTCTCGGCGTCGTCCTCAGCATAATTGTCACAACTCTACTAGAAACTACTCCTGATATTTTTACCGTGGCTTGCAACGGGATTTGTGCACTTTTCGTTGGCCTGCCGCTAATGATATCTAGCGCTAGCCAACACATGGAATGATTGAACACGATTGAAGTCATACGTACTGGTAAAGGAACTGTGAGACCCAGCTCACCATCATCACCACCATGAACCATCCAAGTGCTGTCTTGGCCCATCTGGAAGGGGGCTTCTTGGGTGGAAATGGGTCTATGCCCGCTTCCAAGGCCTGAGAAATAATCTCCAACTCCTCCTCTATGGTCTCCGGAGCCTTCATCGAAGTATTGCCCCTTGGACAACGGCCATGGTTCTCTACCTCAGCATTCGTATTCAACCGTTATCATAGGGAGGTTGAAGCCCGGTATGCTCTCGAACGCCCGTGGACGAGACCCCCGATGGACTCATACTCAAGAAGTCCGAGCCAACTCCTCCTAGATCTTCCGCTTCAGTAATGCTCAGCAGGAACTCAGACTCTGGCCATGAAGTTCTGATGGGACACAGATCACCCGAACTTCCTGCCTTTCCAGATCTCTGGTCTTTCCCCGGGGGAGGGATCAGCAGAGTGGACAGGAAATCAGCAAAGGACTTCCCACAGTTACTTGCGGATAGGGGGTCTGACAGACTCGCGGCCTTTACCCTCCTCAGGGAGATGGTGGAGGAGGTGGGGATATCGCCCGATGGAAAAGGTGGCTTCTTGGAGGTAGAAGATGAGGTACGACAAAGGGTCTGCGAAGACAAGTCAGCTTGGATAAAGGAGGTCGAATCAGGAAATATATCGATAGTTGATTTTGACTGTCATGTTATCACTGAAAGAATTACGCCACCACAATCCCCGATGAGATTCCACAATCTATTCTTTCATGTAATGTTGGAGGATTCTATGGCAGAGCCCTCTTTCCCTCCGGGGAGAAGTGAATTTGATGAATTTAGGTGGTGGGACCCGAGGGACCTTATCTCGGCTTGGGAAGGAAATGAGATACATATTCCGGCCCCCATTGTGACCATCTTCAGGGACTTAATATCAGAAATGGACCTAGGTTCTGATCTTGTGTCGGCATGTGACTCCCTCGCCAAAGACCCTCCCTCTGGACCACATAGATTCGAGTATGCTCCGGGTGTCGAATGCGTCCTAATCCCAACTGCAACCCTTCCACCCGCTACCCACACCAATTGTTTCGTATTAGGGGAGAGGGGTGGAATGCGGGCTATCGTGGACCCGGCGATCAGGGAAGAAGAGGGATTCGAAGAGCTCAAGGCCAAGGTAGAGGAGATTAAGGCCGACGGTAGCGAAATCCTGTGTACAATTTTCACACATAGGCATCAGGACCATCTAGGGGATATGAGCTTGATTTCAAGGTTATACGAGGCCCCAGTCTGGGCGAGTTCGGAGACTCTGGAAGCTATATCTTGTCCAGATTCGATGAGTCTTGCAGAGGGAGACTCAATATCACTAAAAGGGCCCAGCGGTGAATCCATTTGGGAGGTAATCGAGACACCAGGACATTGTCCGGGGCAGATATGTTTGGTCGGAGAGCCAGGGATCGTATCTGCCGACAACTGTACTATTGTAGGGACCATACTGGTTCCCTCAAGTGACGGGGACATGGGTGCCTACATATCTGGACTCGAGAGACTTAGGGATCTGGAGCCACACAAGCTCTTCCCGGGGCACGGTCCGTTCATACCCAATCCTCGTAGGACAATCGATGAATACATTGCTCACCGAATGTCACGGCATAATATGGTACTCCAGGCTGTCAGATCCGGGAAAACCTCCTTGCAAGACATCGCAAAATCAACATATTCCGATACCCCAGGTGCCAATCTTGCTTTAGCGGAGGATCAGGTACTTTCGCACCTCAAAGAATTGGTACGAAGAGGGGAAGTGAGGATGAAGGGTGAAGGTTTTACCACCCCGAAGTAAATGTATTTGTCAAGGTTAAAACCAAATCAATCAGCACACTAAAATGGTGCAAAGGTGCTTAGAAGAGAAGTAGTGATCAAGGCCGATAGGTCTGGGATGTACTATGTCAATGGTTTCGTCAATGGAAAACCCATTAGGTTCCTAGTAGATACTGGTGCTAGTCGATGCTCGATGACTGATGAGAAGGCAGATGAAATTGGTCTCGATTGGAGGAATTGGAGAAGGGGAAATTCCTCCACAGCGGGGGGCCCAGCCGAAACCTGGACTGGGCCGCTCGACTCGATTAGAATCGGGGATATTGAAGTCAGGACTGATCTGCGTGGGGGTGTTTTGCTGGACATGGACCTGCGTAAAGCTGATGCACTACTCGGAATGAACTTTCTAAGTCAGATCGAATTTACCCAAGATGATGGGGTGTTAATACTTCATGACGACTCGCCTGAAACGATGCCGGGACCTAGCGCAGATAGGTGGTGGGATGAAGGCAAGCCCGAGGAAGAGGGAGATGCCTCAGAGGGAGATGCCGCCAATAAACAGGATTCTGCGTACGATGAAGTCCGCAAGGAGGAGTTAGAACAAGCCGAGCATGAGGCGAAGCTTGCCCAGACCAAGGCCATTGAGGCCGAGGCCAAGAGGAAGATTGCACATTCCGAACAATCCACTCGTATGGTATACGAAGTTGACAGGGATGGGGACGGCGAAATAACACGAGAGGAAAAGATAGCCCATGAGACCGGAGGAGGGGTTCTTGGCTTCTGGTGGCTATCGAGGGAGGAGGCTGTCACGATCGGAGTGTCTGCAATGCTAGTAATCTTCACCCTTGGCATGGGGATGGCCATATCATCCCTAGAGGCCGATTGGGAAGTCAGCGATGACGGAACCGTACTCCTGGGGACTGCATGGTGGGAGGAAGAGTACGAGATGGAGGATTGCCTGTATGACGATTACAATGATGAGTACTATGACTGCATCGTCTACTACGAATACGAATGTGGGGCCGAAGTCGTCTACGAATTCACCGCTGAAGGGGCGATTTACTCAGACGAGGATGTAATTTTCCTTGGAACATGGGGGGATTATTGCCTCGAGGAGGTTGAGTTTAACGAGCTCCCGCTCGGAAGCACGGTAAATGTCTGGTACGAGAAGGGAAACCCGGAAAATAGTCAGTTGAATCCTCCTAGCGAGGCAGGATTCATCATATGGTTATGCTGCACGCCCTTTTTCCTCCTGCTTCTAGTGATTACGCTGATTAACGCGAGATTCAGCAATGCTCCAAAGTACACTGATCTTGGAAACGGGGTCATCGGCGAGTCTGCCCCTGGAAAACAAGGAATTGGGGCATCCTCTGGAGTCGTTCACCACCACTATGGTCAATGGGGGTGGGGTCGTAGAATGTTCTTGGGTCCCAGAGGGGGTCATAGGGTTCGAACTAGGAGAAGATCCGGAGGAAGAACGTCCGGAGGAAGAAGTTCAACCGGAGGACGAAGAAGCTCGGGCGGAGGAAGAAGAAGCTCGGGCGGAGGGGGCCGACGGTCGTCCGGCGGACGAAGACGTTGAACAGACTCATCCAGATGGAGAATACTGATACAGAGACCCCCTTCCAACTGGCCGTGGAAGGACTTTGGGAGGGTGCTCCAAAACTTGAGGGCGCTAACGCTGAGGAGATTATTATTCAAGTCGAAAACGGAGTCTCAGTTAGGGTGATAGTATGGGAGCCAGAAAACCCAAAGGAGCGAGGAATTGGTCCCGTTGTGATGGTTCCAGGGTGGGCCTCTTTGTTCGAAGGATGGAAGCCACTAGTTTCAGAATGGGTGAAGACTAGAAAATTGATTTACATCGAGACTAGGGAGAAAGCCAGCGCCGTAATAACTAGGCGAGTCTCTAAGTCTGATTTCTCGATAGAGAGGCATTGCGATGATGTTTCCAATGTCCTAGAAGCACTTGGAGTGGATCAATCAGAAGTTGACTGGTTCGCATCTTCTTTGGGTTCGACGCTACTGATAGATGCATACCAGAGAGGCGCTCTCGATGGAAGGAGCTCAGTACTATTGGCACCAAACCCCGACTTTGAGTTTCCACTTTGGGCCAAGATGATCATCCTAACGCCAATGCCCATGTTTGTTTACAGGGCAATGATTGGTTTTGTGGCATGGGTCGTCGATAGGAGGACTAAGGAGGAAGGTCAGAAGATCAGGTATAGGAGGACTCTCTTGAACCAGGACGTCAGAAGAATGCTGCTATCCACAAGATCCAATATTGGCTACTCTCTGCCCGCGGATCTCTCCTCTGTAAACGTCCCATGTGCGGTTATGACGGCTCATTCGGATACTATTCACGACTTTGGCAAGGTAAAGGGAATTGTAGATGCAATACCGGGTTGCAGGCTTATCGAGGTACCGTCAAACCAGTATGCACACGAGGCCGATGTCCTAGAAGAGATCGATGAATTCCACTCATCTCTTAGCTAATTTCGGAGTTATTCAATCGATTCCCTGATGAAGGGCCGTCGAGCCGAGCAAACCGATTAGCATGCGAACTCAGTCGTCTTCTTTCGAAATTTCAAGAATTGTTAAGGAGATTTCTCGAATGATAGGCGCTAGGGTGAGGAAGTGCTACCAGCCTCACTATGAGCAGATCGTTCTGAGACTTAACAGGAAAGGACACCCATCTACTGATCTTGTGATTGTTAGGGGCCTCAGGGCATATGCATCAATCAGGGACAGGCCTATGCCGCAACAGCCTTCACAGTTTGCAATGATCCTTAGGAAGCATCTGAATAATTCTCGGTTAATCGATGCCGAACAACTAGGTTTTGACAGAGTTATTCGGTTGGTCTTCGAGCACGGAGGAGGGAGGCTGAGCCTGATTATCGAGCTGTTTAGGGATGGGAACGTTCTCCTCCTAGATGGGAGAGACGTGATAATCCGTCCTCTCACTCACGCTAAGTACGCCAGTAGATCTCTGAAGAAGGGTGTGAAGTACAGGCCCCCGCCAGAAGCGGTGGACCCAAGGTCGATGAGTAGTGATGATATCGATAGCATCCTCGAAGATAGTGAGCACACACTCATCAGAACCCTTGCGTCCAGAGCCAATCTCGGGAGGATATATGCAGCAGCAGCATGTTCCACTGCTGGACTTGAAGAGGACTCTATGGCCAGTTCTATGTCTTCAAGGGATAGGGAATCACTTGCAAAAGCACTCTCCGATATGTTGGAATCTCTTGATAACGGCGAGGACGCCAACATTTGGTTCTCCGATGCAGACTCTAAGGCCTCTTGGGAGGCGTGCAATAATGAGTCTGATAGAGATTCAGCATCCTCTGGAATAATTGAGATTTCGCCAATCGAGCTTCCAAACATGCCAAGCGAAACCCACTCCAAGGTGCAAAATCTGTCTTACGCCTTTGACTGTGTCTTCGGATCCCATGATGCGGCAGCTTTCATCAGAAGAGAGGAAGAGAAACTAGTTGAGAAGGGAGATAGAGCAGAGGATGAAGGCGCCAAGCTATCCAGAAGGGCCAATCAACAAAGGTCCGCAATCGACAAGTTCAACGAGAGGGCAGCAATTACCCAGAGGCTTGGCAAGGCTTTGCAAGATAATTGGGAACACGTCGACTCAATAATATCTCAGATCAATGCGGCTGTCGACGAAAATGGCTGGCTTGATGTTGCAGAAATGGCCTATGACTCCGAATGGATTGGCAGCGTCGACCCTGCGAAGCACACTGTGATCGCGTCCCTACCTGATGAGGAAGGAGGCCCTGGGACAAGCGTGACTATAGATGTCTCAAAGAACGTTCACCAGAATGCTCAGAGGTACTTTGACGAGGCAAGGGTGCAGAAGGACAAAGCAAAGGGTGCCCAAGCTGCCTTGGACAAGACCGAGACGTCAAGGGAGAGAGCTGAGAAGAGGGCAGCAAAGGAAGCAGCCTCTGGGAAGCTGAGAGGCGTAAAGCGGGCAAGGCGGTTCTGGTTTGAGAAATACAGATGGGCCATTGTTTCAGGGGGACATCTAATGATCGGTGGGAAGGATGCCAAGGGGAATGACGTGTTAGTTAGGAAGCACCTCTCCTCGAGAGATCTGTACTTCCATGCGGATTTACACGGAGCGCCATCCTGCTCCCTCAAGCTAAAGGATGGGCTGGTTAGGGGCAATTCTCCCGGGGGAATAGTGCCGGAGGGCATACCATCACTTCAGATCGCGCAAGCACTGGGAGAGGGGCTGGAGGACGCGAGGGAACTCAATGACCCAGTTCTGGCGGAGGCAGCACAACTTGCAGTCTGTTGGTCAAGGGCATGGGGTAGTGGTGGAGCTGCCGCTACTGCCTTTCATGTCAGGTCTAGCCAAGTGTCAAAGACAACTGAGACTGGAGAATCATTGTCCAAGGGATCATTTGTAGTTAGGGGGAAGAGGAACTGGCATAGAGACGTACCTCTGGAGATTGCTATAGGACTCGCGGTAGTAAACGGAGTTCCCCTGCCTCTCTCCGGAGTACCTGAAACCATATCTGAGATTTGCGACAGGTGGGCAATTATCGTCCCAGGGAAGGAGAAGAAGGAGAGCATAGCGAACAAGATCTCGAAATCCACAGGGCTTTCACAGGAAGACGTTCTTTCCTCCCTCCCGCCGGGTGGGTGCAAGATTAACGATCAAGGGCTAATTCATCATTGACTTTAACTAACCATTCGGGTTGAGTTATTGCATACATCACACTGTCCGTAAAGTGGTCATATAACCACTCTCGGTCCTTGGAAATCCCTTCGAGCCGCATTCCAAGCTTCTCTGCGATCGCTCTGCTCGGAAGATTGTGAACGGATGCCTCGATTACCGACCTGTGAAGTCCAAGATCCGAGAAACAGTGATCTATCAGTCTCGAGCAAGACTTAGTCGCAATTCCTCTTCCAGACCAATCCTCGGAGACCCAGTAACCTAGTCCAAAGCTCCTATTGTTCCAGTCTAACCAGTTCAAACTCACTACTCCAACTATGGCGCCATCTAGCCGGATAACGTAAATCACAGAGCCATCACCATTGTTCCAAAAATTCCTTATCATCGATATTTCGTCATCTATTGACAAGATATCATCTAGCCAAGGAAGCCACTCCCTAAGGTAATCTCTGTTGGCGTCAATGACAGAGAACAACTCTTCAGCATCCGACTCGACTGGAACGGATATCTCCAGATCATCAGAAACTAGGAGTCCTAGAGCAGGCTCTGGGCGAGAGTCCCCTGAGTCTTTACGCCAGTCTCCCGATTCAGTCACATTTTCCCCAGTGCATTAGAGCATATGAGATATTCCGATTCGGCGACAACCCTTCAAAGACACGCCCCATGCACACCCTATGGGCGACTACGGAGACTCGGAAACCAAGACCTACGGCGACTACCTGAGGCTACATGATCTGCTGACGCTACAAGGGGAGGAGGGCACCGTCTCCCCAGACGAGATGCACTTCATAATTGTCCACCAGACCTTTGAGCTATGGTTCAAGCAAATAATAACCGAGCTAACCGAAGCAAGAAATATTCTCGCCCAAGTTCCAGTCCCGGAGGATGATGTTCCACGTGCCGTGGATCACCTCTCAAGGACTACTGAAATATTCAGGCTAATGGCTAACCAGTGGACTGTTTTGGAGACTCTTACACCTCAGGGGTTCCTAGCATTTAGGGACGAACTAGGGACTGCATCGGGCTTTGAATCATTCCAGATGAGGGAATTCGAAGCCCTACTCGGTCTTGAGGTCGAGGATAGGATGTTCGGAGTTGACCCACTCATGGCTTTCAGGAAGCTTGCAGAAAGAGGGGAAGAGGATCAGAGAGTACTCGATAGGCTAGAGGCAAGGATAGAGGAAGACAGCCTATACGACTCCCTAATGAGGTGGATCGAGAGGACCCCAATAATGGGGTCCCAATTCGGGGACGAAGGGGACAATGATGTTGTGGAGGGTTACATCAGGGCTCACCTTGAATCTCATCGTAAAATCGGTGAGGACGCCCTTGAGAAAATGGAATCAGTAGGGGGCAGAGGAGAAGGGGCCGCAAGGGAGAGGCTGGATTCTGCCAATGCTTCCGCATCCTCATTCCTCATCCCCGATGGGGGCATCAGCCGAGCCCGAGCAGGTCTTTTGTTCATAGAGTCGTACAGAGAACTTCCTCTACTCACATGGCCAAGAAGATTAATTGACGCATTCGTCGAACTTGAGGAATCAATGGCAAAGTGGAGGCATGACCATGCAAGGATGGTTGAGAGAATAATCGGAAAGAGAGCCGGTACAGGAGGTACCAGTGGAGTGGATTATCTCGACGCTACAGCCAGATATAGGATCTTCAAAGATCTCTGGGAGGTAAGGACCATACTTGTCAAGCCCCAAGACAGGCCAGAGTTGCAGAATGCAGAATTCTACGGGTACAATGCTGAATCATAGAATAATCTAACCTCACTGAAACTCTAGAATAAATCTGGCCATTTCCTCTTTATCCATCTGAAAATTATTCTGGAGATCACCATCGAAGATATTAGGAAAAGACCTGAGATCCACAATGGAGAATCGTCACTGGTCGCTAGGAAGTAGGTAATTACAAGTATTCCAGCACCGTAAATGGCACGAAATATTGAGAAAATTAAGAAGGATCTGAAGATTTTATTTTGAAACAACGAGCCCTTTTCGCCAGTCCCAACCTCTTGAGCCACAAACTGGGCCCAGCGAAGATAAACATCTACATTTTGCTCAAACCTATTCTCATTTTGGTAAATAATAAGTTAGTTGAGAATTGTTAATAGCTTTCATTAAATAACTAATAGCGCCGCATACGCCCGATATAACATGGCAATGAGTGAGGCTCATAACGAAAAGCGACGCATACCGGTGACGGTCTTGACAGGGTTCCTAGGATCTGGAAAGACCACGCTTCTGAATCACATACTCACAAGTATGGAACACAAGATGAAATTCGCAGTTATCGAAAATGAATTTGGAGACGTTGGGATCGATGAAAACATACTGGTTGAGAGCTCCGAGGAGAGTATTATTGAGGTCATGAACGGGTGCATCTGTTGCACCGTACGAGGGGACCTTACAGAATTGCTGGACAATATGTATGACCGAATCAAGGATTTCGATGGAGTTCTAATCGAAACAACAGGACTTGCCGACCCAGCTCCGGTCGCTCAGACATTCTTCGTGGATGAGAATATTGTAGATAAATACGAACTGGATGGCATAGTAACCGTAGCAGATGCAAAGCACATTACCCAACATCTGGATGAGGAAAAGCCCGAGGGAGTGGAAAACGAGTCAGTGGAGCAAATAGCTTTCGCGGACAGAATTATGCTGAACAAGATAGACTTGGTAGACAAAGAGGAACTAGAGCGGGTCGAGAATAGAATTAGATCCATCAACAAGTTTGCCCCAATGTTTCACACTGAAAACAGCATCATCGATCCGGAGGACCTTATCAACATCGGGGCTTTTGATTTGGAGAAAACATTGGAGATGGACCCCGAATTCCTAGATATAGAGGCGGAGCACGAACACGATGAAAGAGTCACTTCAACCAGCTCCAAATTCGAGGGTGAGCTAAACGTAAACAAACTGAACAACTG
This sequence comes from uncultured Candidatus Poseidoniales archaeon, assembly GCA_902573115.1. Lineage (GTDB taxonomy): Archaea > Thermoplasmatota > Poseidoniia > Poseidoniales > Thalassarchaeaceae > UBA36. The sequence continues at coordinate 22,550 of CACGIM010000009.1, read as the reverse complement.
GATAGGCAATCTACTCCAGAACTATGGGGAGGACCTGTTTAGGTACAAAGGCGTTCTTGCGGTCAAGGGGACAGATGACAAGTTCGTCTTCCAGGGGGTCCACATGCTATTCGCTGGCAATTTCAGCTCAGAAGTAGCTCAGTGGAAGGAAGACGAGACTCGCGAATGCCGATTCGTGTTCATAGGCCGAAATCTAGATCACGACTCCTTGCAATCCGGTTTAATGGACTGCAAGGCGGAGGATCTACGTTTTAATGTGGGAGACAAAGTCTACGCAAACATCGGAGAATTTACCGAAGGTAGGATTCTGAAGTGCTGGGATGAGGGAAACCCATACCGTGTGGAAATTCAGAATGCGGAAAAGTCGAATGTTTGGGTCCCTATAGACAATGATGACTATGTTAGGAAAGCCATCTGAGCTTCTTAACATACATCCAAACCCCCTCTACAGGAAGTGATTTTATCAGTAAAAGAGTAATTGTGTGCAACGGATGTTGTTGCGGCAATACATCCAAGGGGCACTCAGAGGTACCCGTCGAGTACCTTAAGGAGAAATGGGAAAAAATGACATCTCAAAACACGTGGAACTCGATATATCAGATTGCCTCGGCCCATGCTCATGGCATAATGTTGCGGTTTTGGAAGCCGAAGGCCAGCAAATTTGGGTGGGGGATCTAAATCAGCCAGCACACTACGAAGCAATTGTTGAATGGGCGAAGAAATCAGCGTACCAGACAATGCTAGAAATTCCTAGTATTCTGAAGTCCAACATATTCGACCCCGATGGGCAAGACTAGAGATTATATCCGATGTACAATACATTGAGTCGTGCGCAGCGTGGTAGAAATAATCCCCACCCACACCATGATGGAGGGAGGAGGATTCACAGTCCGTCGCCCCTCAAGGATGGGCAGGGTGATGAGCCCGTTTTTGCTGATCGATGAGATGGGGCCAGTCGATTACGGACCAGGCGAAGCTGTTGGGGCCCCTTGGCACCCTCACCGTGGTTTCGAAACAGTAACATATCTTCTTGACGGGAGGATGCGGCATGAGGACAGTGCAGGAAACAAGGGTGAGTTAAACCCAGGAGACGTACAATGGATGACTGCAGGGAGGGGCATTATTCACTCGGAAGAACCCCATGAGGATTTTAAGAAAACAGGAGGTAGGACACATGGTTTCCAGATCTGGGTCAATCTTCCATCAAAATACAAAATGATGTCCCCTCGATACCAAGAAATCCCTGCAACGGAATCTCCCACAGTTGAAAATGGGGGCATCTGGGCTAGGGTGATAGCAGGAGAATGCCTAGGCACAACTTCGTCGATAGATACTGTCATCCCAATTACCTTGATTCATGTAAAAGCGGAGGAGGGTGCTAGTCTAATGCAAAGAATTGATCCTATGTTGAATGCTATGATTTACGTGTTTGGGGGTAAAATAACAGTCGTAAATCAACCTCGTGTCAGAAAAAATCCATTCCCACCTGGCCTTGGTGTGAATCAACAAGTGCGCAATGGTGAGCTAGCCCTTTTGTCGCAAGGTGATGAAGTAGAAATAAAATCCGACTTAGCCTCAGAATTTCTGGTTCTAGCAGGCCCCGAGATTGATGAACCAATTGCTCGTTATGGGCCGTTTGTCATGAACACCATGGAGGAAATAAACCAAGCCTTTCTGGATTATCAGAACGGTAACTTCGCCCATTCCCCCCATTGATCGGTCGCATATTATTTTGCGTATCTACAGGCGTTATTGGTTGCTATCTGGATTAAGCAATGGCAATACTATGTTTTGGTATGCCCCAACGACCCCAAACATGGTCGCCGCCACAACTGCGATCATAGAACCACTTCCTGTCGAAATCTCGGAGGAAAGGTACAGACCGAATAATACTGATGTGTGACCGAACACCTGTGTCCAAATCAAGCAAGACCTGAAACTATTGCCTATTTGCTGGGCCGTGGCAGCTGGAGTGACAAGAAGAGCAGTCACCAACAAAGCACCAATGATTTTTACCATCGTTACTACAACAGCTGCGGTAATTACACTGAATAACAATCCTATGCCGCGCGCAGGTATTCCTTGTACTTGAGCCGCGATGGGATCTATGCTAGTTGCAAGCAGTCCATTGTAAAGAAGTGCGATGGAAAATAACGCAAATATGCTGATATAGATAATTATGTCCAAACTTTGTTCGTCCATTAGTAATAGGTTTCCAAAGAGATATCCTTCTACATCCATGGTTACTCCGCCCCCCCCACAGTCTAAGGACAACTAGTCCGAATGCTAGCATCCCCGTCAGGAAGATTGCAATCGAGGCATCCCCGGTCAGAATTTCTCTGCTCTGCATTTCGAAAATCAACACCGCTGCCAAAACGCTGAAAATAAGCGCATAAATCAGGGGGGAGGTGGAGCCCACGACAATTCCCACGCAAATTCCTCCAAAAGAAACGTGAGCCAGACCGTCACCAATTAACGAAAGGTTCCTCATCATCAAAAATGACCCCAAAATGCCAGCCACAATGGTCACAATCACTGAGGCAACTAATGCATTCTGGAAAATTCCGCTAAAGAAATGAGGAAAAATCTCACCTGGGACTACAGGGGCGATAAATTCCAAGACTGGCCCCAGAGCACTCATCACCGAATTCCCAATTCCCATGCTCATTCCCTCTTTATGTGGACAATTGGTGTTCGACGACTCTTCATTGCATGGGGGTTCTGAATGCCCCTTATGCTTGCTAACTCATTTAGATCGGGTATTTTGCTCGATGGGCCATCAAACTGCACCTCCCCCTCCAAGTAGATTATCCTGTGCGCTGTCTGGGAAATAGCAGCCAAGTCGTGGGAAACCATGAGAATAGTCTTGCCATGGTCGTGACAAAGGTCATCTAGAAGTCTTAGTATCGAGTTCTTTGCAGCCCTATCCACTCCAACGAGGGGCTCATCCAGGACTATGAAATCCGATTCCGATGCAAGTGCTCTTCCAATCACAGCCCGTTGTAACTGTCCTCCAGATAGTCTCAAAACGTCAACATCGGCAAAATCCTCTAATCCAACCATTTCTATGGCTTTATTGACTCTCCCGGTCCCAGATTTGCCAGTTCTGAAAAAGAAGTTGCTCCTATTGATCGTTCCTAATCTAATCAGTTCTCTTACTGTTATGTGAATATGCCTTGGAATGTTTGCCCCGGTCTGCGGGACCCATGCAACCTTTCCTAGGTTTTGGCTACTTGCAGGTTTGTGTCCGTAGACAAGGAGACTCCCGCTGGATGGTTTTAGTACGCCTAGTATCGTTAGCAAAAGGGTGGTCTTTCCGCCTCCGTTAGGGCCCACAAGGCCAACGAACTCACCTTTTGTTATATCGAAAGATACTTTCTCCACCACTTTCACTCCGGACCTAGTGACCGAAAGTTGCCTTAGTTTGAGTATACTCTCAATTATATTGTTTTGATTAATATTGGCCAAATTACCTTTTATCTTCGAGAATATGTTCCAAGTATCCTGGTCTGGCATTACCTCACTTCCTCACCATTGCTTTACGCTTGGTTGTTGACGGGAAGGAATGGTGATTTCGAAAATGATGCCAAGAAGTCCGTCCTCCCCGCCAACTTGAGTTTTCAGGCCGACGGAGGATGACGACTTCATGCCAAACCCCGCCGGCGACTCGAGAGATCCTCATTTGCTAAATTGTTAGCAGCCGAGACCTTCTTTGAGGCTGTTCATGCTTTTTCTCATCATGGAAATGTAATCGTCGCTTGTGTCCTTTGGCTCCATCTCCATCGTGTATAGGTACTCAACTCCGACGCCATTTGGCATTGTGTCTGAAATAGTCTGCTCCACTATGCTGTCGACGGCTGACTCGGATGTGTACTCCTCAATGAAAAGGACAGTAATCCCCTCTTCATTGATTTCTTCCACAGCCTCTGCAATATCTGCAGCCGATGGCTCGCCCTCTGGATCAAGACCATGTATTGATATGAACTTTAGATCATACCGCTTGGCAAGGTAGCTGTATGCGTTGTGGTTGGCTATTACCTTGTTTTCGGTACATGATGAATCGCTAGGTAGCGTGGTCTGGAAATCCGCATGCAGAGAGTCTAGCTGGGACATATAGGCCTCAGCGTTCGCCGTGAATGCCGACTCATCGCTGGGAAAAGCCTCCTTCAAAGCCTCCAGTACGACCTTTGCCTGCTCCTTGAAAGACACTGGGTCTAGCCAGCTATGCGGGTCGTAGTTGAATGCCTCTTCATCCTCACCTGCCTCTATTTCGCCCTCTTCACCATGCCCTCCATGATCGTGATCGTGGCCACCAACAGACTCTTGCGCGACAGGCTCGATGTCGTTTCCTGCCGAGTCTGCCAGGTAGTGGGTGTCACGCTCGAATTCTGTTGGAACGTGCTGGGCGTAGGCTGCCAGGGCAGAAACTCCCGTTGTGTCGATCGTGAAGGTCGAGTCGTCACCGACTCCCACGTGTAGCTCGAAGCATGAGCCTTCTGCGGCAATCGGGGTCATGGTCTCCCCATCCTCGATAACAGTGCAAGAGTCTCCCTCGATCATTTCGCCAACACCCTCCTCAGCAGCCTCCATGGCCTCTTCGGTAGCCGCGTCGGTCGGGATAAGCACCAAGCGCATGCTCGGGTCTGCGTAGGCCCCGTCGACCTTCTGCATTGTCCAAGTGTGGGAAGAGTCGGCAATCTCGAAGACTCCCGCCCACTCGAATGGACCTGTCTCTTCCGCCAGTATGTAGAACTCGACATCCAGTGGTACTGCGAATCCATAGTCCCCCTCCTCTTCTATGTGAACCACGACGTAGCCAGCCTCGTGCTCACCTTCTTCATCAGTGTGGTTTCCTCCAGATGTGGACTCAGTCCACATTAGTCCAGCAGTTTCACATTCTGACTGACTCGATATCGAGCCGTTTACCGTGTGGGTACTCATGTCGTAGCAGACCTTTTCCTCAGGGAAAGAAAGACTGTGAGAAACATAGTCTGCTTCTATCTCCGGGTAGTCATGGTGATCTCCCTCTATCCATGAATGTCCTGCAGCTTCACATTCAGACTCAGTAGCGTCATAGTTTTGATGGGTCGTTGTGTTATGACAAACTCCCCCCTCGTCGCCTCCTTCCATCCATGTGTGGCCTGCAGCTTCACATTCAGACTCAGTAGCGTCATAGTTTTGATGGGTCGCTGTGTTGTGACAAACCATGTGATGATGTTCGTCCTCTTCACCATGGTCTTCATGCCCATGCCCTTCCGCACCCTCTTGCGCGACAGGCTCGATGTCGTTTCCTGCCGAGTCTGCCAGGTAGTGGGTGTCACGCTCGAATTCTGTTGGAACGTGCTGGGCGTAGGCTGCCAGGGCAGAAACTCCCGTTGTGTCGATCGTGAAGGTCGAGTCGTCACCGACTCCCACGTGTAGCTCGAAGCATGAGCCTTCTGCGGCAATCGGGGTCATGGTCTCCCCATCCTCGATAACAGTGCAAGAGTCTCCCTCGATCATTTCGCCAACACCCTCCTCAGCAGCCTCCATGGCCTCTTCGGTAGCCGCGTCGGTCGGGATAAGCACCAAGCGCATGCTCGGGTCTGCGTAGGCCCCGTCGACCTTCTGCATTGTCCAAGTGTGGGAAGAGTCGGCAATCTCGAAGACTCCCGCCCACTCGAATGGACCTGCGTGCCCGTGGTCATGGTGGTGGGCATGCCCGCCAGGCATCTTGAGAACGGCCATATTGAAGGTCTCGTCGTGATGCCCCTCAAACTCCAAAACATGCTCTCCAGCCTCCATGTGGAAAATCGAGATCACTGTGTCCGCTGGACATCCCTCAGGATTCTGAATGGTTTCTTCTGCTTCGGCATGGTTGTGACCCTCGTGACCATCTTCCTCTGAGTGGTTCTCCTCGGTCTCATTGGCGTGATCCTCATGGCCCTCATGATCCTCGTGACCGAGTGTAGTGCTCTCGTACGGACCATCAGCTAGTAGCTCGCAAAGGTCAGATACAAGCATCGATTCATAGTCCAACTCAATTTCTCCTGAGGGCATTGCATGAGTCTGGACCGATTTTGGAGCATTATCTCCGAGGGAAGAAAGAGCCGACTCCACCCATGGTTCAAGGTTCAACCCATGGTAGAAGAAAATGTCACTTTCCTGCAGCCTTACAAGATCTGCCGCGGATGGCTCGTAGTCGTGAACAGGGATATTTGTTGTGGACATCATTTCCACGTTCATCGTGTCTCCGGCTATAGCGGACACCAACTGGCCAACGTGATATGTTGAAACCATGGCAGTTGGTTCTTCTTCTTCTGTTCTATCTAGGCATCCTGCCATGCTTGAAAATAGCATCATCAGGACCGTCATAATAGCAGTGCTTCGCATATTCATGGACCGCGGCGGAAATTATTATCTATTTAATTAAGACTATTAATTACATTATTCAAAATTATTATTAGTGAGAAACTGCTAACTGTTTTCATGAGTCAGATTATCTCTTTTAGTGCGGACAGGGAGTTTGCAAGAGATTTTGAAAGCCTAATCAAGAAGTCGGGATACAAGAACAGAAGCCGCTTCATACGTGACGCGTCTCTTTTCTTCGCTGAAATCCAGCAGAGGGGCGATTTAGAGGATATGGAAGAGAAGACCATAATTGAGGGGCACCTGGTAGTGCACTACCAGCACGATCATGCGAATGGACAGAGGCTGCTAGTGGACCTTCGTCACTCCGACGTCATTGAAGTTTCAACCTACAGCCACAGTAGCTTCAAGCACAGTCACGCGTGTGTTGACCTCCTCCAGGTCAAGGGATCAGCAGGTAATTTGCGTTCAGTAATCGAAGGTTTACAGAATACCCCTCATGTCGACAAGGTATCTTTTGTGAGTGCCCCGATGAGGGAACAAGGCTGTTGCTAATTACCAAGGCTAGGCCCATTACATCGAGGCATTCAAGGGGTCTAACTCAAACCGGCAAGTATGAGGGTGCCTACCGAGCTATCATTGATGCTCGATGGCGCCAATGGCCCTACGAAGCAGAAGGCAGCTCGTTTGATTATCGACTTGGCATCCACTGCTGGAGCTGTAGAATTCATCCGAGCTGATAACGCTCACGTCTCAGGTGTCAGCGTCATCACGGGGGGCCATGGCCTCAGGAGATTCCTTTCCGATCTATCGGGGGACCCAGACGGCAAGGTATCCATCCCAACCACCCTTAATTCAGCAGGATGCGATTACGAAAAGATGGATGAGATGGGAATTGATTACCCGGACTTTCTGGAGCAGCAGTTCGAAATAGTCCATTCCTACTCTGAGCTGGGTATTGAAGCAACTCTCTCATGCACTCCGTACGATAGGGGAGTAGATACTCCAGTAGGAATTGGCTCATGGGCAGAGTCTAATGCAGTTTGTTTTTCCAATTCTTATACCTCACTGATTACTAATAGGGAATCTGGGTTGTCTGCCCTAGCAACCGCCCTAACAGGGTGGGCTCCCAAGTGGGGCCTACATATCGAGTCCAACAGAAGGCCAAACATACTTGTCAACATCGGTTGCGATATGGCCGATTCATCCGACTGGAGCGTTCTGGGGGACTGGATAGGAAAGCAAATCTTGCCAACATGGGAACTTCCTTGGGGTCCCATGCCAAGGATAGTTGGACTTCCCAACGGCAGCTTCGAGAAGAAGAAAGCACTGACCGCTTCAGCCGCAAACTACGGGTGCCCCATGCTATGGGCGGATGGCATAACTGGAGATGCGCCTCAGGTCGATCAATACGAAGGGGAGCTAACCTTCAACGAGGAAGACTTGCGTGAGAGGTACGAGGAATTGGCTCCGAGGGGAAAGGTGGACCTAGTGGTGATTGGGTGTCCCCAGGCTAGTGTAGGGGAAGCCAGGGAGGCCGCTGCAGCCGTCAGGGCCAGAATGGAGCTCGGTGAGGTTATCAGTGACCAAAGATTGTGGTTGTTCATGAGCTCGGAGAATTACGATTTGATTTCTTCAGATGGGACTCTGGACCTCCTCGAGGAGGCCGGGGCTCTTGTCCTGAAAGATACTTGTCCTGAGGTCACACCATACAACCGGTCGAAGTACAACCATATCCTAACGAACTCGCTCAAGGCCGAGCACTACCTTACCAGCGGACTCAACAGGATGCCAACCAGTGTGGCCCCAATTATCGAGTGTGTTTCCCACGCATTCGACAAGTATCTTGTTGAAGGACCAACTCCGAATCTTGACGAATCTCATTCTAAGGCCATCGCAACAGCCAAGACTCATCAGGAATCCTCTTTCGATACCAAGGGACAAGGCATTCCAAGCCAATCGCGGTGGGAAGTTTCCGGAAGGGCATTGGTTACTGATGTTCCGATCACATACCTAGGGTACGTCAACAGAGACACTGGGATGATAGAGGAGCCCGGCCACCCACTAGACGGTGTAGCAATCAAGGACACGATACTCATCTACCCAAAAGGCTCTGGTTCCACTGTCGCACCCTTTGTCCTCATGGGCCTGATATACACCGGCGAAGGCCCCCGTGCGATAGTAAACAGGGATGTTTGCCCATTAACACTGCCTGCTGCTTCTCTCCTAGGAGTGCCTTATGCTCATGGATTCGATGAAGATCCTACGATCCACGTGAATACTGGTGATGAGGTGTTCATGTCGCTATCAGACGGTTCCGTATCCCTCAGGGTCGAATCGAGGTCTCCCGAGGATTGATGGCTCTGACTCCCTGCAGAGGGTCATGCCTGAGCGACCTGACCCCAAGAAGTGCAGGGAGCAGGACCTCGGTCTTTTCGAGATAACACATCGTGACGGGTCCGCTAGAATCGGGAAACTGCACACTAAACACGGAATAATCACCACTCCAATGCTACTCCCTGTGATTAATCCAAACCTGCGGACTATCGAACCTAGGGAGATGTGGGACTCATTCGGAGTCGATGCCTTAATCACAAATTCTTACGTAATCTGGAAGCATGACGATCTTAGGGAGAAGGCACTCGCTGATGGCATACACTGCCTGCTCGATTTCCCGGGAACAGTAGTCACTGATTCTGGAACATTCCAATCCTACATTTACGGAGACGTTGAGGTAGGCCCCAAGGAAATCGTGTCTTTCCAAAGGGACATGGGTGTCGATATCGGGACCATACTGGACGAATTCGGCCGCCCTGACATGACTAGGGAGGAACTTGATAGGGCAGTGGAAATAACCTCAGAGAGATCAGAGCTCTCTTTGACGGAGGCAGGCAGTGAGCTGCTTCTAAACGGACCTATACAAGGGGGGACCCATCCTGACCTTAGGGCACAAGCCTCCTTTTCGATGGGCAAAGCCGAATCAGAAGGAAGGGGCTTCTGCGTTCACCCCCTGGGAGGCATAGTCCCCCTAATGGAGCAACAGAGGTACAGAGAGCTTTTTGAGATACTATTAGCCTCTAAGTCATCCTTGCCGCCAGATCGACCTGTCCACCTATTTGGTTGCGGTCATCCGATCCTCTTCCCACTGTCAATAGCATTGGGAGTTGACCTTTTCGACAGCGCTGCCTATGCCATTTTTGCGAGGGACGGTCGGATCCTGACTCCCGAAGGCACCGTGAAACTAGAGGAAATAAGCGAGTGGCCATTTCCTTCCAACTCTCTACACGGCCACACTCCGGAGCAGGTCAAGTCAATGGATTTGCAGAAAAGGTCAGAAATACTCGCCAGGCATAACTTGGAAATCACCCAATCAGAGCTTGCTAAGTGCAGGGAGGCCGTCAGAAAGGGCACCATTTGGGAGCTCGCCGAGCAGCGTAGCCATTCCTCTCCCTACCTAAGGGAGGCCTTTGTATGGCTTCAGGACCAGCTGGACATTCCAGACGAGGGCCCTGTGGGTGACTCAGTGCTGAGACTCATTGCCTCCACAGATCCCCTGAGGCAGGGAGGGGAGTCACTAGGAGAAGATATCGAGTACAGACCACACATCCTACACATGCAAGCCCTGTTAGCGATGAGATGGAGGTTTCCGGGCTCGTGGTGGGACTCAAGTGGTGGTGATCCCGACAGGGTTGTGCTGATCGAGGGAACCCCGCCCCCCTGGAGGATCACGTCCATGGAGTCGGTAATCAGCCTACTAATTGAGAATCCAAAAACCGTAATTCTAATTTCCACCCCAATCGGGCCCATTCCCTTCTCGCTGGAAGATGTATCCCCATGGTGCCACCTTAACGGCCCAGAGGCAATCTGGCATGCGGTCCCCGATGACGAAGAAATAACAGACTCGATAGATGAACTTGGACTATCGGGGATTCCGGTGACAAGGTATTCCCCAGAGGAGCTGTATGACAATGATCCGGACAAAGGGTCAATAATCCGAGAATGGATGGATCGTTGCTCGATAGTCGACAAACTAAGCGTCCTTTGCGCGATTCACCCCCTCGATGCATGCAAGCTAACCGAAGGGATGACATCCAGGAGGTCGAAGACAGATCGAATAGTCAATGTCCATTCAAAGGGGGATCACATCCTATCACCACGTTTGACTGATGGTGGGATCTCAATGGCCTTGGAGGGTGCCCGAAGGGTCAACGAGCTGATTACCTCCAAACCCCCTGTGTTCGGTATCGATTCGGATGACGAGGATTTCCCAGGGATTCCTCGCGTGTGCGTGATTGATGACGCGATTCCATTCGTGGGACAGGGTAGGAACGTTATGCACGGCTATATCACAGGGGCAGATCCGCACCTAATTCCCGGCCAGCCTTGCCTGGTTGTCAACTCGAAGGGAGAGCTGGTTGCCCACGGTACGCCCCTAACCTCCCATTTGGAGATGGCATTCCTGAGGAAGGGGATCGCAGTCAAGGTCAGAGAAGGGGCGATGAAGAACCCAAATTGAAACGGAACGCTCCGGGGATTCATTCAAGTGACTAGTGCTCAACCGTTGATTGACTCCCTTGGGAGTCGAGGCCTTCGTATGTCGGATGAACATGAGTCACCAATCATCACCACCGAGCGCCTGAACAAGATGTACGGGTCCCACTTGGCCATCGATGGGATTAACCTAGAAATCCCCCGAGGAGCAATAGGCATCCTTGGACCAAACGGAGCAGGAAAGTCTACGTTGTTCAAATGCCTGCTCGGACTAATCACAACGACTTCTGGAGAGGGAACGGTCCTAGGTCACGATATCCGCACAGAAGGCGAGTCTATCCGATCGAAGATTGGATACATGCCCGAATACAATGCTCTTGACCCAAACCTATTCGCAGTCGACCAGGTCAGATATGCTGGCGAGCTTCTTGGGATGAATTCCAAAACAGCGACCCAAAGGGCTCACGAAGTCCTGGAATACGTTGGCCTCAAGGACCAGAGGTATAGGAAAATAGAGACATTCAGCACTGGGATGATGCAGGCCACGAAGCTCGCTTGTGCACTGGTCCATGACCCAGAAATCTTGATTTGTGACGAACCAACGAATGGCCTGGACCAAAGAGCTAGGTCATTCATGCTTCAGACCCTAAAGAGGACCGTCGTCGAGGGCGAAAGGTCCGTTTTGATGAGCAGCCATGTGATGGACGACGTCCAAGAGGTATGTGACAGCATAGTCATGATTCACAAGGGCAAGATAGTTCTCCAAGGATACTTTGATGATTTCGCGGAACAAGTAGACAAGGAGATTGAGGTGGTTATTTGGGGCGGCGCATCGAGGATGGAGGAGGAGCTGGCCACCGACGGGCTAGAGGCACGAAGGCTCGGCAGGGTAATCAGAATCAAGGTTGAAAGCGAGTCTACCGTGGACAAGATCCTGAACGCCGCGGTCAGGGCCGAGGTCCAGGTCAGGCAGATGAAGGAATACGAACCGGATCTGGAAGACATCTTCCTGTTGGTCATGGAGAAACTCGGATCGGAGATCAAGGGAAGCTCAGAGCTCATGACCCCTGAGCACACGGGGGAGTCCTGATTGGCAGAGGAGATTGATATCGAGGGTGGGAAAACCCGCATGGAGGTGGCCTTCGGGGCTGGAGACGGTGATGATGAGGCAACCGCGATAGTCGCTAGGTCTGAGGCCTCATTGGGAACGATATTCGAGCAGAGCTACCGGCCTTGGAGGGGTGAGCTGGGACCCAGGTGGATGAGAAACTACGCGATCTACAGGCATCACGTATACGGAGTCTTCACCGGCAAAGGCCACAGGCAGTACCACCCAATGGTTCGCCTAATGATTCTGGTAATTTTCCTGGGTTCCCTAACACCGATTCCCATGCTATTCCTTTCTTCACTTTTCGGAGACGATGGGGGTTTCTTCGACAAGATGTGGGGCATAAACAGGTACAACCTTTGGGGACAGGTACTGGGGTACTTCCCACGCAACCTGTGTATGTGGCCACTTCTGACAGCAATCGTAGTCGGGGGGATGATTTCCGACGATCGGCAGCACGGGACCAGTGCGATATACTTCTCGAGGCCGGTTTCCAGGCTTGATTACACGGCCATGAAGTACGCCAGCGTCGCTGTGATACTAGGATTCGTGATAGTTTTCTCATACTTCGCATACTACACTAGCGCGATAGTCTTCAAGGGTGAGGGTTGGGCCTACCTCTCAGACACATTGCCAATGTTCCTTTCTGGGATTTTGGCAGGCGTAATACTAGTGATTACATACACCTCAATCGGTCTAGCCCTATCTAGCATAAGCCAAAGCAGGTTCTTCGCTGCTATTGGCTTCCTTAGCATAATTTACGGGACCAAGATAGTCTCCCAGCTTGTGGAATGGACCTTTGAGACCACCTTCTTGTACGTAATCAGCCCTTATGATTGCCTTGCCCATCTCGGACAGCTTCTCTTGGGGCTCCCCCTGAATTACGAACACCCAGTGTCATTCTCGATAGTGTCTTTGATTGCAATGAATGGCATCTCTATCTGGATTTTGGTAAGCAGGGTCTCATCATTGGAGGTGACTAGGGAGTGACTATCGCCGAACAGAAGCCGCCGGCAGTGCTTATCGACCAGGCCTCCAAATGGTACGGCCAAGTCATCGGAATCAACGAGGTATCTCTTGCCATAGATGGCGGGGTAACAGGAATACTAGGCCCAAATGGAGCAGGAAAGTCAACTCTGTTCAAGATGATGATGGGTCGAATAAAGCCAAATCAGGGCTCAGTGAGGCTGTTCGGTGTAGACCCATGGACAAACACCTCGCCATATCGTAGGGTGGGATACGTCAGCGAGTCTGAGAAGCTCTACGAGTGGATGACTGCCTTGGATTTCGTTACGACGCTGGCAAGGCTCCATGGAATGACAAGGGAGGAGGCTACTGACCGGTCAAAGCACGTCTTGGAATTCGTTGGCCTCACCGACGTGATGCACAAGGAGCTAGGAAAGTACAGCAAGGGCATGAGGCAGAGGGTGAAGATAGCCCATGCCCTGGTCCATGACCCTGATCTGATCGTTCTAGATGAGCCTCTTCACGGTTGCGACCCGATCGCTAGAACCAGCATAATGAGTGTGATCAGGGAGCTTGGCAGGCAGGGGAAGACAGTATTGGTTTCGAGCCATATTCTGGAGGAGATAGAGAGAATCACAGAGCAGATTGTGATTCTGCACAATGGCCGTCTTCTAGCGATTGGCAACCTTCATGCAATAAGGGACATGCTCGACAAACACCCACATCGAATCCTGATTAACTGCGAGGACCCTAGGAGCATGGCCGGACTCTTCGTTTCCCAAGATCCGGTCTTCGGGGTCAGGTTCCCCTCTGAGGGGCAGCTAGAGATACAGACAAACGACCTCTCAGCAGCGCACTCCTTACTTCCTTCCATAGTAGTCAGCTCAAATCAGAAGATCACTAGCATTGAGAACCCAGATGACAACCTCGAGTCGCTTCTGGGCTACCTGATCAGGGAGGCAAGCTGATGGACAAACAGGGCAGGGATCTCGCCGAGACAGTTTGGACTCGACTAGACAGGAAGGCTGGAGCGATAATCGAGCTCACAGTGAGGCAGCTCAGGCACCGACTCTCGACATGGGTCGTACTGGGGGTGGGCATCATGCTCATGGCCCTGCTACTGATCTTTTACGTCGACTCAGTCAGGGAGTCCTTCGAGCCGATAGACAACGACGGCGACAGCGTCGACGAGGACGGTGACGGATATCCCAGGGGACAGGAGGAAAAGTACGGGACGAGCGACTACTTCTGGAACGGGGCGAGCGAGTACCCCGGTTCCAGCGCGTACGTTCCCGAGAGCTACATAGACGCCAATGACCAAGTCAGGACAATCTACGAGAACAAGAGCTGGGAGGGTGCGGCATTCTTCGAGGCCACCTGGATAGACTACAACTACTCAGGCGAACAGTGGGACTCCCACATCAACTGGAGGCCCGATGACAACGGCGAGCCACAGCTCACAGACTGCTCGGACTGGGACTTGGACCGGGTCCTCAATCGAATAAGCTGGGGCGAGGCTTGCGACATGGGTGACGGCGACGAGGATGGAAGAAACACATACTATGCCGCAGGTAAGTGGAGAGGCGAGGGCACAAACACAGTACTGGAGGGAGGTTTCCTGCAATGGGGGTACTGGACTGAGGAGTTCTACGTGGCCCCGGACCCAAAGGAGATGTACATCAACGAGGATGGAATCGATTGCATAGATCTAGACGGCCAAATAGGAGATTGCCCATCGGAGGACCGTCTTTCCGGAAGTCACGGCTTCGACGATGACGGTGACTGCCTCGCCGCCGCCGAAAGAGGAGAGTTCGTAGATGAGAACGGCAACGGCATACTTTGCGACGTCATCTGGAGGACGTCGAATGGGGTCGTTATCGGGATAACGGCTGACTACAACGTCGACGAGGACCTGGATGAGCAGGAGTACACCGGAGAGCTAGGGCACCGAATGTTCGTAATTGCAGTCGGAAAGATGGCCTTCGTCATCCTTCTGGGGCTATTTATCCCATTGTTCCTGTCTCTGGGCCTCGTTAGAGACGAAACCGAGAACGGGACCCTCCACCTTCTCCTATCCAAGCCCATCAACAGGTCAGAGTTCATCGCATACAGGCTGATGGGGTACCTAGCCGTATCGGGAACATACGTAATTGCACTGGCTTTGCTGGTCGGCATTGTCGCCTCCGTGCTCGGCCCCGGAGACAGCATCATCCGGCTCTCCGACCTTCCCGTGTGGTTGGGGATAGGGATCGCCACAACACTTGTTCTAGCCGCCTATGGGTCTCTGTTCAACACGCTGGGGCTTATTTCGCCAAAGTACGGAGTATACATCTGCATTTTATTTGGGATCTGGGAGTTCACAATGGGTAGCTTCTCCATAGTCAACCCAAACTGGACGGTCTCCAGCGTCTCGGTGTCCCACTGGGCTTTGCAAATGATAGATGCGGTTGTCCTGATGGCATGGCCTGACACCATACAGTGGTCGGCCATAGACGAGGCCTTCGGAATCTACTCCGGCCTCTCGTTCTTCTGGCAGCCCCCGGTGCACACACTAGGCACTCAGTCAGCCGCAGTCTCACTCCTGATAAGCACCGTTGTCCTCCTATTGTTCACCTTTTCATTCGTTTTCGTTGGGAAGTCCGTCTTCAACAGGAGGGAGATAATGTGAGGCCGGAACAGGATTCACCAAAGATATTCGGAGGAGATTTCTCATCCCTCTGGAAACTCGATGTGATGCCCGCAATTCACCGACTATCATGGTGGTGGTACTGGGTGATAATCCTAGTACCAGACCCTTCTAACCCCATGAGGTCTCGACAACTAATGACACTATGGTCAACCAAGGAGACCGAGGCGATCAGGGTGAGCGGTCACTGGTGGAGGCCCGGTTCCAGGATGCACAAGGACGAGCACGGCGGATTCGTGATTCCTGGGATGGTTTGCGCCTGGTGGTACGATGGCGAGAGGATGCACGAGCCACTGACGATGAGAGAGTGCAGGATGGCCGTTGTGAGCGATCAACACCCCCTCTGGCCCGGCGAGGGCAAGGGAGAGGGGGCAGGGGCAGTCATCCCTCTCGACAGGGAGGACCTTTCCATGGGCATGGCCCCCGGCAACGAGTCAATGTGGATGAGTCTTTCAAGCGACAAACAAGCACAGGCAAGGGGGGCTCCCTCGAGGTTCGAGGCCGAGCTCGTGCCATGGTGGGGCCCACCCAGCGAGCTCACATACCGCAACAACGAGATCGCCTTGGGGATGGGCTACGATATCCTGAGGGTCCAGGGGATGAAATCGAAGCTGAAGATAGACGGTGAGGAGGTCGAGGGCTCGGCCTACTTCCAGAAGGTCACCGTGCAGGCCCCCTCAGTGCCTTGGTTCTGGGGCATGCTGCACTTCGATGACGGATCATACCTGGACTGGTTCCTACCCCATCTAACTCCCCTTTCCACAGTGAAGGATGACGCCCCTTGGAGGGGCAGGGACACCACTAGAGTCCCGTTGAAGGCAGCAGGGATATTCCATGATAGGGCAAGGGACACAACCCACGACTTCGATCATTGCGAGGTAGAGCTCTCAAAATCTGGTGAAGGGCTACTCGATGAAGATGGGAACCTCCTGCCGGACTTCAGGATAAGGGTGTGGAACGAATCCACTATGGTCGACCTCTCAATAAGGGCCTACAGCAGGGCTAGGTGGACCTTCGACCAACCCACAAGAGGGGGCTTAGTGAGTCACCTCACTTACAACGAGTACCCATTTGAGGTGACAAGCATAACAATCCGGGACCCAGATGGATCGAGGACTCTCGAGGATTACGAGTGGATGCACGGAAATGCCGAGCACTCGTGGGGATTCCTGCACTGAACCTGCCCCAAACGGCATAAATGCCTTTTATTCAGGATATTTTCAAATACGCTCCACACCCACATGGGCTCATGTGGCCATTCGGGAAGAAGACATTCGACCTAATCGACGACAGGTGGCTCAGGGAGAAGGGCATACCCGCAGAGTACAGGGACGCCTTCAACAGGAGCAAGAAAGAGCTGAAGTCCGAGATAGACAGGAACAACACAAAGATCTCCGACTCTGAAATGAGAATCGGGGAGCTTACTGCCGAAATAAGGGAGAACGAGCTCAAGAAGGCCAGGCTCACCGGCCAACAGAAGGAGCTCAAGCAGGGAGAGGACGCCAAGCACAGTCAAGAGCTTCAGAGGGTGACTGCCGAGATTGAGCTCTCCACGGGAATAATCGACAGGATGAGCGCTGAGAAGATCAGAGTCGAGCAGACAATCGACAACACCAACGAGACTGTCAAGATGCTCCAGATGATCACCAACAAGAGAGTCGTTTCCCCAGACCAGCTGGTCCAGAGCCCAGTCTGGTCGACAGGAGACCAATTGGAGGACGTCAGGGACAACCTCCCTAGGGTCACGGACATAGACAACTCGGACATTATGGACAGCGAGGAGTAGGCGGGATCCTCGTGGCAAGACCCATCTATGACAAGCTTGCGAAGATGAGAAAGAGCAAGCTAGACTCCCTCGAATATGGTCACCAGCAGCACCTGACAAGATTCAGCAATGCCAAGGAGGGCAAGGTCAGCGAGGTCCAGTCCCTCGACAAGAAGCTGACGAAGCTGAGAAAGAAGGCATCGAATGAACTTGATTCTTCAGTCCCCAGAGCGCTAGGGACAGCAATGGAGATGAGGCATGTTCAGGCTGACCTACTCATCGCCAAGAGCGTTCTGTCAGTGATGAGGTCCAACCAGTTCTACCACAGGCTGATGATGATGCTCATCCAGGACGTCAAGGCAGGCGTAGAGTATGACCCTAGCAGGGTCGACAACCTCGCAGCATCCGAGTTCTCCGAGCTAGTTGAGGAGTCGATAATATCGACCAACCTAGATGGTATTCTAGGAGACCTGAGATCGGAGTTAGATGGGCATTTGGGGGGTGAGGATCGGTGATTTCATGGTTTAACAGAAGCAGAATTAGGTCCTACGTCAAGCTTTCCACGAGGAAGCAGAACAAGATGAAACAGGAGATAGATGTAAGATTCGCCGAGCAAAGAAGCATCATGGACTCGAGACTGGCAAATGCGAAGGACTACGCACGCAAGGCAGACAGGCTTCAGTCCAGGGGCAAGGAGGAAAAGGCCAAGGAGGCCCTCAACTCGTTCAAGCTAGAGCTCGCCTCCAGCCAACCAGTTCTGAACGCATACGTCAGCACAGCCTTGGAGAAGCAGCTCCTGGAGGTCATGTCCATGGAGGGTTTCGAGTTCCCGGACCTACTCAGCGACCTCAGAGAGGACATAGACTACGGGCTGTTCTCGGTTAACGCCACCAACGAGCTCGACGCTCTGCTTAGTGCCGAGGTGAACCCCTTCGAAGAGCTCGGAATAGATATCTAGCCCGCAGAGCCGATGTAGATCTTGTATACCAGCTCGAGGAACTCTGGAATCTCCGGCTGGAGGATTATCAGCAGCGGGATTCCTATGTAGAGGGCGAACTCGACCCAACCATCGGCCATGCCATAGCACAGGTTCCTGATGTATGCCCATCTGGTTGACAGGACTAGGTAGATTAGGACAATGGAAGAGCAAGTGACCGCTGAGAATGACCCAAGGTAGGAGTTGAGTTGAATCGCCAGGTCCGGATAACCACTCAGGCCGGAGTGGAAAACCAATGCATAGATCACGAGTGCCCCTATAGTGGCAGTGCCGTCTTTCTTCGGGAGCGTGCCTAGAATTGGGTCGACCCCAAGGGTGATTATCACGGCCACACAGAATATCCTAGCTACCGAGATTGCATCAAGCTCCCTCTCTGAGAGGATAAGAGGGATCATACCCAAGACGAAGAAGATTGCAAGAATTCCAAAGAGCCAGAAGGACTTGCTATCGAAGAAGCTCAGCATTCTCTCGGTGTATTCCCTCATCTCCTTCTCGTACCTGCCCCCCAAGACACCGGTCCTCTGGACAAGTGCAGCCTCCTGGATTACCATCGCGATTGCTAGACCGAAGATTAGAGCATCAGGTACTAGGTCGATTGGAACGTCCTCGATCAATCCCACGCCAAGACCGAAGATGACTGCAATGGCGAGATTTAGCAACTGACTCCTGATGAATCCGTCGATGTCCACGAATGCCATATCGCTCAATCCCTTCAGATCTCCAGGCCGTAGGAAGACTCGAGCTTCGATTTCCATTTGACTCCATCTTCCGGGTCTCTAGTTAGGGCTCTGAGGCACTTTCTGTGCTTCTCAGACATGTCTGATTTGTCAGAATCACTAACCGCGTCATGCGCTAGCAGGCCTTCCAGTAGGGACTCTATCTCCATCAACTGGTCCCCAAACCTCTCCAACTTCCCGGGAAGAAACTGTTGTGGGTGCCTATTCCAGAGGTAGTCCATCCTGCACTTCATCGCTATCGGGTTGCCACCATTCAGCCTGAGTGAGTTGGAGATAGCTTCGTCCATCGATCCCCCCTTGTTCCCCCTATGCCTTTGGAAAACCCCCAATCCTGCCCAGATGTCTGACAGCCTTTCCTTGCTGTTTCCCGGGTTCTTGGTCATCCTTTCCAGCTCGGAAATAAAACCGTCTATCTCAGTTGCGGTGTAAAGGCCCTGATCTAGGTCTTCATGAATGTCCTGATTGATCACATCTGAGAAATCGTAAGACCTACCGCCTTCTCCCTCCGGCTTCAGTAATTCTACTATCGTCTCCTCCTTCAGGTTCCCTCCTTGAAGGGCCAATGCAGCCCTGACGATCCGATCTACGTCCTTGTCCTTGGAGCCTTCATCCAACTCGGATTCGGCTTGTTTCCTAGCCAGCTCCATTTCTATCCTGGCCCTAGTAAGCTCCAGCTCATCCATTTCTCTGCCGATCTTACCCTTATGCTTGAGATTCTCAGCCTTCTCGCCCCACTCTACGTCTGCCAGTTTCGACTGTCCTTCATGCACCGCCTTCCTAAGCTCCATCTCCTGCTCGGCCTCTTCAACTTCTGATTTCCTTCTCAGCTTGGCAGTGTCCCTTCGTGCTCTATCCTCCTCAAGGAACTCTGAGGCAATTGTTTCGGCTCTGTGCTTCTCGAGCTGCTCCATATTGCCCGATTTCCGCATCCTTTCCAGAGCATCCTCCTCAATCTTAGCGTCCATCACGTCCCTCCTCCTATCCAGGGTGGCCCTCTTCTGCCCGAGCTTCTCCCCTCCTGTCTTTTTCCAACTGATGTTTAGGCCACCGACAGAGATCCCGGTAGTCTCCAGAATGGAGCTTAACATCTCTTGGGCTTGATGGTTTGCGGACTGACTCGACGTTTGGTCCCTGAGATTCGACTCATCGAGGCCCTCAAGCATCGATCCAACACGACCTCTTACCGTATCCTTGACGAAGGCGGATAAAGAGCCAGAATCCAACTCCGAAACATCTGGCTTAGAGGTAAAGAAACCCTCGACTAGCTTTGACGCTCCAAGGTCCCCGTCCACCCTCAGCTCCATTTTCATTACACCTCTTAGGACCGCGGAGGTTGGGGAAGGGCGATAGTTCACTGGAACCTGAATTTCAAGCGACCCACTTCTCCAGAATAGAACAGAGCTGTATTCTTTTCTAACGCTGGACTTGCCCAGGTCCAGCTCCTTGTTCTTGGGCCAGATGGTTGTCTTGGAAGAGTATAACATTGCCGAGTCGGTTGCAGGATCTAGCTCCACTTTTCCCTTCAGATCCTTGGGCAAGGATTCCATAGAGTAGTAGCATGCTATTGCTGATGTGCCGCGCTTCCAATCGACTTGGCGGGAGGAGAACATAACACTCCAGCCCGTTAAACGTATTTCAAGTCTTCAAGCAAAAAGTCGTAGAATCAAAACGCTGCAGTTGTCGGTGCTCCCTCTCTCAATGGCTTTAGCAACGATCTCATTGGCGGAATCCTGTGAATAGAAGTCTGCAGGCTCAAAAAATCCTGACTCTGTGTGAAGGGGCCCCCAAACCCCATCGCAACACAACAGTATGGTGCACTCCTGATCTAATTCCAAATTGGAGATATCCGCTTGGGATCTATTTTCGTCCCCGATGTTTTTAGTAAGCGTGTTCCTACCTGCAGTCTCTTCTATCTCATGGATCTCGATATAACCGGCACGAACCATATCACCTGTGATGGAATGGTCTTGAGTTGCTATCCTGTGCCCCCCCGGGAAAATCTCGTAGCACCTCGAGTCCCCTATGTGTATTAGATCGGCGAAACCGACATTTCCATTATTGTGACTCGCTACTATGGCCGTGAGGGTTGTCCCGGACAACCCTGGTCCGCCTGCCATGGAAATAACCACATCGTGGCACTTCTCAACAATCTCGGCGTAGGCTTCACGCCTCTTCTCTTCGTCTTCCCACAAATCGGAATCTTTCCCCACTATTTCTCCGATTCCATGCATAAAGGTTCTAGAGGCCAACTCAGATGCCATCTCGCCAGATATTCCCCCTCCCATCCCATCAGATAGAACGCCAACCCTTACACCACCGAACTCGCTACATGCAACAAAGTCCTCGTCTCGGTCTCTCTTACCGGTCACTGAGGTACCAAAAGCCCAATTTACTCCCGAAAGGTCGACTCTGCTTGATTCGCTCAAGGCAACTCACCTTGGTTCTCCAATCTGACCCTAAATTCGGCGACAGACTGTATACGCTCATCCGGCGAATGAGGTACTGTAGCGTAATTGACAAGCTCGCCTAGCCACTCGGGATGCGCCATTTCCTCCATCTTCTCCAGCCGCGCCTCCTCTGATATTACCCCCGGGCGCTGGTTGGTGAGCATGTGCCACAAAAGCTGACCGAGGCTATACACGTCGGTAGTGGGCCCTGTCACCCCGTTCTCTCTCTCAGGAGGTGCCCAACCTGGGGTGTGGTTGCCACCGGACAATGAAGTCCCCTTGCCGGCATCGACTCCCTTGGCGAGACCGAAGTCGATCAGCACGGCCCCTCCGTAAGGAGTCATCATGATGTTGTGGGGCTTGACGTCCCTGTGGAATACTGGAGGATCTAGATCACCTAGGTGTTCTAGGGCCTCGCATAACTGGAGCAGTATGGTGGAGATCCTATCAAAAGGCATCTGTAGTCCCGCATTGACCATTGCCTTCATCTCTTGGTTGAGGCTGTTGCCCTCAATGTACTGCATGACAAGTACGCTTACTAGCTCGTCGTGGTTATTGATGATCTTCCCAGCGTCTATGAACTTCGGAACCCTTGGGTGATCGATGTTCTGCAGCATCTCGCTTTCGTTCTCCAATGCCGTGTTCACCGTTGAGAGGGTTGTCTTCCTGTCCGGAGCTGCCTGCTTCCAGATCACCTGTTCTCCGGTCTCGTTATCTTGGGCAAGGTAGACCTCGGCCATCCCACCGTCTTCCTTTAGGTGCCTGACTACCTTGAATCTCCTCTCCAGTCTGGACTTGGTCTCCTCCTGCACCACTGGGGCTGACTCGGTAGGTTCTACATCTGCCCCTCGCTCCTCTTCCTCTGCTAGCCCTGCTTCTCTACGTTGCATCGCAAACTCGTGTATTGACATGAGCTCAGCAAGTCTTGTTGGTGTGGAGGAGGAATCATCAATGGCCTCTTTTATCGATTTCATGAATGAATTGTACTTCCTGTCGAACTGTATG
>CACGIM010000008.1 GCA_902573115.1 uncultured Candidatus Poseidoniales archaeon | reverse complement strand
CACGTCTGGGTCAAACAACGCACCTGGCTTCACCTCAGGATCAATCCACACAGATGCTACAATCGCAAGTGGTAGGGGGACCGTCTGCATGGTAATGCAGGACCAGTCCCTGAAGTGCTGGGGCGCGAATAACCAAGGCCAACTGGGGAACGGAGAAGCAGGTAACGGCACGCATTCAACAGTACCAGTGACGGTATCCGAAGCTGCTAACATGTCATTCAGAGAGGTCGCAGTCGGCTACTACAATGCATGTGCAGTCACAACATCGGACGAGGTTTACTGCTGGGGATCGGGAAGGATGGGACAACTAGGAAGGAACACTTGTGAAGTGAATCCAGACGGTGGCAATTGGTGGAATGAACTTTGTATCAACCATGGGGACAAGGCCCCTCAGAAGGTGCAATTCCCAGGCAATTTAACAGTTAAGACGATGGTCTCAGGTGAGGAGGGACACTCCTGTGCGATTCTCGAAGATGGGTCAGTCTCATGCTGGGGCTACAACCACCGCGGACAGCTGGGTTACGCATTCGACACGGATGAAAATTTCACATATTGCCGTGTTTCAAGCCTTTTTGACGTCGATGCCCCCGACACCCAATGCAATCGTTTTGGTGCAGTCGCAGCTCCTAACCTAGTCAAATTCCCCGATGACAGGCCCGCCGTCTCAATCTCCGTGGGGGGCACGCATTCATGCGCGGTCTTGGATAACAACAGCGTCTACTGCTGGGGAGAATCCGGTAAAATGGGTCAAGAGCCCGGCCATTACGTCACATCGACTACAGATCAATTCAGCAGTCAAGACACCGTGCTGAACCTTACCGATTCTACGTCTTTCAGCTCTCACGGGGGCAATGGACTGCTACGCCATGTTGACAGCAATGGAAACTATGTCTGGCAGGGGGAGTTCGTATGGACAGGAAAGGTCGGAGATACCCTAACTGGGGTTGCATGGGTCTACGGCCCCCCTAGTTCATCAGTCCCTGCTGGCTCGAACGTTTTCTCTGGAACGCAGTTTGAACCAGTGCACGTTCCAATGCCAGGAGGTAGAGGGGCAGTCGCAGTGGAAGGCGGTGGGGTATTCACAGTCGCCATCCTCGACAATGAATCACTGGCATACTGGGGCCAAGGGGGTAGCTGGAATCCCGGCGACCCAAACAACAATGGGATGCAGCCAATCATAAATGAGGAGGTACCTCAAGGAAGGACCGCACTATCATTCGCACAAGCCTCCTCCTTCGGTTGCGCCATCCTAGACGGCAATGAGGCCTACTGCGGAGGTCAGAACACCAACGGGCAGCTGGGGAACGGTGGGGCCAGCAGCGCTGTGTCACCACTAACTCAGGTATCGGGTGGCCACGAGTTCGTTGGGTTGACCACGATGGGGCAGTGGTTCTCCGCTAACTGGGATCAGAACAGCAGTCTCGAATGGGGCTCAACCGAGTCCACGTGCGCAATTACAGCCGACTCCAAAGTCTACTGCTGGGGTGCCAACACCAGAGGCCAACTTGGGTCGTACTACCCTGGAGAGGGTGGCACTGACGACCCGTACCCCAACAGCAACGAACCAGACCCCATCCAGTCCTACACGAGCAACCTCGCCAGCCTATCAGACAGGGACCCCGATTCGGATGGGATCATATCTATGTTGGACCCCCTACCAATGGGTTGTCCAGCTGGGCACTACGCGGCGGGTGACCCATTGGAATGCTCCGGGGTGACCTCTGCAGGCTACTACTCGCCCGAGTACTCAGAGGAGCAGTTCCCATGCCTGACAGGATATTACCAGCCACTTGCTGAGCAAGCCTCCTGCATCCCTGCTGATCCAGGAAACTTCGTATCTGGGGTAGCATCTACGGAACAGACTCCCTGCAGCCCCGGGACCTACCAACCTGCACCACTGGCGACAGACTGCATCACTGCAAGCTCGGGACACTACGTAGCGTTATCGGGGGCAATCAATCAGGACCCCTGCTTGGCCGGATCATGGCAGAGCTCCGCCGGCCAAACCGCCTGCATCACCGCAAGCTCGGGACACTTCGTCGAATCTTCGGGATCAGACTCTCAAGACAAATGCCAACAGGGCCAATTCCAGCCTAGCGAAGGCGCCACCTCTTGCTTCAATGCAGAGCCGGGCTACTATGTCGATATCTTAGGATCCGTTGAGCAGATACCATGTCCCGTCGGAAAATACATGCCGGGTTTCAGTGCATCAGATTGCACGGACGCCTCCGCAGGAAACTATGTTGACTCAGAGGGGCAGTCATCTCAGACCCTCTGCCCAGCTGGCACCTACCAGCCGCAGAAGGCCCAAGCTTCTTGTTTGGAATCATCACCAGGAAATTACACCAACTTCGATGGCGCCACTAGCCAAGTGGAATGCCCAGCCGGAACATTCCAATCGTCTCCCGGGCAGACCTCTTGCGAGAACTCCCAACCAGGAAACTATTCAGCACCTGGATCGAGCTCTCCGATCCCATGCCCATCGGGTACCTACTCTGAGTTTGCAGGACAGTCGCAGTGCACCCCAGCTGATCCGGGAAACTACGTCGACTTTGACGGGGCAACAGGCCAGACCCAGTGTCCTGAGGGGCAATACCAGGCCGAGTCCGGATCGGGCTCATGCATCGAACCTGCTCCTGGAGAGGTGGCTTCCGCTGACGGAACATCCACCGTGTCGTGTACCCCTGGGAACTACCGACCAGAGGGTCAGACATCGTGCATACCAGCCTCGCCAGGACACTACGTATCGGAGGAAGGGGCCTCCTCACAGACACCTTGCGAGCCAGGTACCTACAGGTCGACCGCAGGAAAGACCAGCTGCATGGAAGCGACTCCAGGTAGCTACGTACCAGAAGAGGGTGCATCAGACCAAATACCGTGCTCGAAAGGCGAGTACCAGAACGTTGCGGGCCAAGACTCGTGCCAAGAGGCAATGCCGGGGCACCACGTACCCGAGGAGGGTGCCATGTCACAGACGAGCTGCAGACCAGGCAATTTCCAGCCCGACCAAGGACAGGAATCCTGTCTAGAAGCAGACCCAGGGAACTTTGTCCAGTCCTCCGGGGCTACCTCGCAAACTCCCTGTGAGCCAGGCACCTTCCAGTCATCCGCGAAATCCAGGAGCTGCGATCTAGCACAACCAGGGAACTTCGTAGCAGAGGAGGGTGCCACTGAGCAGACACAGTGCCCAAGTGGCCAGGAGCAGGAGTATAGCGGCCAGACCGAGTGCAACGATGTTGAGAGGCCGCTACTGCTTACAATGCTCATTTTCGCCGTACCATCCGTTATTCTCGGCACGATGGCAGTTCTATACATATCTGGAAGGAAGAAAGAGGAAGGGGGCCGGGGGAAGGCCTACATGTACTCCGAGGATCTAACAGTAGGACAGATAAGGAAGAAGGATTAGGCTGATAGTATCAGTTATTTGTCCTAATCCATTCCGAATACCATGAGGGAATACCCCGGAGGCAGGGTGGACCTTCGAAGTGATACCGTGACCCAACCAACGGCCGGAATGAGAGAGGCAATGACCACGGCAATCGTAGGGGACGACGTTCTCGGCGACGATCCAACTGTCATACAACTCCAGGATAGGCTGGCTGATATGCTCGGCAAGGAGTCCGGGCTGTTCGTATCGTCCGGAACAATGTGCAACGCTACTGCGATACGTGCGCAGACCGAGCCAGGCGACGAAATCATCACTGAGGCCCATAGCCACATCTACATCTACGAGGGAGGGGGATTTGCCGCTCTATCCGGAGTTTCAGTAGCGCTTGTGGAAGGATTGAACGGCATAATGAACCCGGAAGATGTGAGAAGCGCGATAAGAAAGGGGGATGGGAGCTTAGGGCACTTCCCAAACGGATCGATGGTTTGCGTTGAGAACACCGCTAATAGAGGCGGAGGTACCTGCTACCCATTAGAAACAATGGACGAAATCGCTAGGGTCTCCACCAAGAACAACTGCACATCCCACATAGATGGGGCGCGGATTTTCAACGCCTCTGTTGCTATGGGAGTGGAAGTAGCAAGAATAGCGGAGCACTATGACTCGGTCTCGATATGCCTATCAAAGGGATTGGGGGCCCCCGTTGGAAGCGTCCTTGTTGGGTCTTCCCAGATGATCGAAAGGGCATACAGGTGGAGAAAGATGTTCGGAGGAGGAATGAGGCAGTCGGGAATTCTAGCAGCTGCAGGACTATATGCATTGGACAACAACATCGAACGACTTCGTGATGATCATTACAGGGCCCGAAGGCTCGCAGAGGCCGTGAGCGAGATGGGGTACAATGTGGATATGAACCAGGTCCAAACGAATATGGTCTACATCGGCTGCGAGAAGGGAAGCGCAGAGGAAATGGTTTCCAAACTATCAGACCAGGGAGTAGATACGCTAACGATCGACGACTCTTCAATCAGAGCGGTTACCCATCTACACATCACCGATGAAGATGTGGATAGGGCAATAGAGGCGTTCGCAGCCTCACGATAACCCGTAAGCGTTCAATAGCCCGCCCCACTCGAACTGACGTGAGAAGCCTCCTAGCGATCCTCCTAGCGACCATGCTAATCTTGCCGATTCATGCTTCAGCGGCCAGTTCCAAGTTGTGGGATGATGCTAGATTGGGCATGAATGCCGGGACAATAGGCGGACCCTCAATCCTACTCAGCAATAATACTACTAATGAGAGATCCACGATTGAAGTTTCAGACTTACCCAGCGTAGTAGAGGTTTACACGGCCACTTGGTGTTTTAACTGCGTAGAGACAGAGATAGCCTTGGATGAAGCGATCGGAAGTCATGAAGTCCTCCGTTTCCACTACCACAGGTACCTATATGAGACTCTAGACCCATTCGGCAGCGAATCATCCGACTCAAGGTGGATAGAAGAATATGGCCAAGGGTCACTAGAATCAAGCGAAACTCCATACCTGAGCGGAAGTGAAAGGGCTGCGCCTTCGAAGGTGTTTGATGGAGAGAGGATGTACACCGGAGATAGCACTAGGTCCAACAGCCTAGTAACCGATTACTCAACTGCTCTTTCTCTCGGGTCTAGCCATCCCTTCCAAGGCAACGGAACTCTGTCGCTGGAAATAGCTAAATCGGAAAATGGAGCAGTGGTGAATTGGTACAACAACCTCTCTAGCTCAAAAGACTGGACGGCTGAAGCAGTTCTGATGATTGTAGAAGGTAGCATATACTACCCCAATGGAACAAATGGGCTTGACATCTACCATCATGTTCTACATGAGACTATTAAGCTCCCCAACTGGAATAACGGTTCCCTCCAGGTCGTTCTGCCTCCCCCATGGGACGGGGATGATATTTCGCTCATTCTACTAATTGATTGGGGGACTTCAGTTTCTGCCCAAGCAGGCTCTCTGCCTGCTCCGGCCGTGTCAACACTACTCTGCCTACTCGCAGCGCTAACTCCTCGCAGAAAGAAAATTAACGGTCACTGATGACGTCAATCATGAGTTGGGTTGAATAACCTCCGTCAATCATGGACAACGCTCAGGGAGGCGGTCGGATGTCCGGAGATTATGATATAACCAGCGAGAAGATCAGTCGAGGTCCAATTCCTGAATGGCTTCTAAACCACATCAAGCTGCAGTCACTAGACTCATCCGGGCTTAAGTCAGGGGGAACGCCCAGGATACTCTTGATTTATCCCAATGAAAATACCAGGAAGCAGGTACTCTCTGGGATAGGGCTAGGTGGGGCTATCGACAGAACTCTGCATCATACTATTGAATCACTGATTAACTCCCTGGTCGCGGACCTGAGGTTGCCTAGAGTGATATCCACCGAGGGTCCATTCATGATAGTACTTCACAAGGAGTGTCAGAAGGAGGCCGCGAAACTAGGCTTTCCAATTATCAACCCCCTGCCAAATATGACGTGGGGTAAGGCTAAGACAGAGGCACTAACATCATTACATCGTCAGCTTTCAAGAGATTTAGTAATCAAAGATTGGGATGGTCCAGGAATTACAACCTTCAGGAAAGTGCTAACTAGATTGGAGAACCGAATGAGAGGAACTCATCCGGACATGGTCCCTCAGAAGATAATTGAATGCTTGAATGGAGGAGAAACGCCATTCACACTCTCGGACATAGATGGAATCATCATGCTAGACCACTCACCTGTGATGAGTAGATCCCGAAGTCAAATCCTCCTCTCAATCTCCAAGCACAAGCCTATTCATCAGCTTGTCCACTCAGGAAACTTCAGACTCGGACATCACGGCAATCTCCTACTAGATGAGCATCCCGTTAGGGACTCGAATAGCCTCCCTCAATGGGTTCCCAGTCATTCAATAGATGCCTCAGACAAAATCGGGAACATACATAGGATACTACTTAGGAGGGAGAAGCACTCTTTCCGAGCCGCTACGGACTTTGTGAACGAAGCAATGTCAAGCGGATCGTCAAGGATCACGATCGTAGATCCCTCTGCGGAGAATAACAGACACAAATGGGAAAGAAAGCTCGGCAACTTGGGTTTGGGACTAGTGAGAAGTAAGACAAGCGCCTACACGCACCCCATATGTCATTGGATAATCTCGCTAGCAAACCTATCCCATGGCCCTGACGCCTTTTCTCTGGAAAGGCTTCGGAATCTAGCATTGCAATCATCAATCGTTCCTTTCGAAGATTCCCTTAAGCATCCCACAGAGAGCGCAATAATCCCAATTGCAAATCCAGAGGTTCTAACCAAGATAGCAAGAAGCGAGCACGTTTTGGGCGGACCGGGTGCATTGGCCAAGTGGATTGCAACTCTTTCAAGGCCCCCTATCGGAGAAAAGGAGGGACTGGAAAAGGAATCCGCGCAGTGGTGGTTACTATGCCTAGCCAACTCACTATTTCCCCTGTTAAGAGGAACAGACAGGGAGATAATTCGAGCTAACAAGGGGGCTCTTGGGTGCTTTTCTGGCCATGAGCTACCACTCCTAAGCCCGCCGACCAACGGTGACGAATGGTTTGAAAAGACACTCCAGCTTATCAATTTGAAGTCAGAAATGACCAGTTATGGGGGTATTGCCCTCAGCCCAGCCTCAGCCCTGCAGTCTCTTGTTATGGATAGAGAGCTCCTGAGAAAAATGCAAATCAGCTCTAATCAAAATCATCCCCTTATGGGTCCAGATTGGGTGGAGGAGATGAACTCACTTTCAAGCGCTTCAACTGCAGTTGCTGGTGGACAAAACTACACCGGTGGAGTATCGGTAATGAGTCCATCAGAGGCGCTGGGGAGCACTTCTGATACAATTATATTGTCGAACCTATCAAGCATCTCATGGGACTTGAGGGTTCCCAAGATTGCTTTCCTAGGTGAGGAGCAGAGGCATTCCCTAGGAATCCTCAGTCCGGATTCTCCCATCAGGGACGCCCGACATAGTCTTCAGCACATCCTTCACTCTGCCCCGGAAGTAATAGTCCTCGACCCAAGTATGGACGAGTCCTCTCCGCCTGCTGCCCCAATAAGAGAATGGATAAGTGAGTTCGATCCTGATGGAACGAGAGGAGTTGGGGACCTATCTCTCGAGACCGACAACTCACCAAGAGGACTAAGGCAGCAGGAAGGAAAAATGATACAATCTGGAGAGCCTGCTCAAAGGCCACCTCTGAATCCAAGCTCAATATCCATTCCCTTAGATCCAGATTTGCAGAGAGACAGAGAGAGACGGCAGCCCACTGTTCCGGAAAAGGACGGCTATCTTCCAGACTCCGCTACTCAACACATCTTATCTTTGGAGAAATCGAAGCTTCGAGGCAAACCTCCAGAGGGGGTGTTGAACCCCAGAGAGAACCATCGATGGCCAGTGGTGGGGGGTGTGGATAGAAACGGCAAATCCCCTCCAACTATAGATCCTAGGCCACTCCCGCTGGCTCCCAGTGGGTCTGCTGTGAGTGACTCAAGGCACGGACACCTATCCGAACCTAGGCAGGACATCGATCTTTGGTCACCAACTAGACTGCAGGACTGGCACAGGTGCCCCCGAATGGCATGGATGACGAGAGAACTTAGTGCTCAAAGAGAAGAGAATCAAGAGGAAGATGTGGATAGCAGGACCCACGGCGAGCTCATTCACAACGTGCATCATGATATTATTCAAGGAGTTCTTGGGCTTTCCTCCGGAGAAGAGAGAAGACACGACGGAGGCTTAGGATACAGCAGCATACGGAATTCAGGGCTCGACATAAAGCAGATCATGATGCTGGCACTTGAGTCACTAGACTCACATGCTCCCTGGCTCGGAAGAACCGATGCAGTATCTACAAATCGCCTTCGTATGCTAACTGGCATGAATCTCCAGGAATGGAATAGCTGGCTAGCTGACCCAATGCCTGTGCCTCTTGCCGGTAGAGTAGGAGGAATTATTTCCGCGGAATTTGATTTAGGTGATTCTGCTCCTATTGCAATTGAGTGGAAGATAGGACAAGAGGATAATCCAGGTATAGAAATCTCGGATGGATTTAATGATCCGATCAAAGTTAGGGGGTGGATTGACAGGGTAGATTTGTTGCCAATTGACGGGGACTCTAGGATCTGGGTGAACGAGTCTGGAAACGACTCAGTAGCGCCAATCAGGATTAACGGATCTGGTTGGTCTCCCAGAAGAATAGTAGCAATCAGAGATCTGAAGACATCTGAGTCCGGATCGGCGATGCAACGTCACTACAAGGGTCTTCTGGAGGAACTGCAACTTGCCATCTACGCTAGGTCCTGGGAAGTAACCCATCCCGGAGACTTGGTTCTGGGAGCGGGAATATCAGTACTTGGCCACACATCTGAGCACTTCATCGAGCTCTCATCCAAATATTCGAAAGACAATGACAGGACAAATATTGGGACCAGATCTTCTGTTACCTCAGAACTCCACAGATTCCAAGATGAGGGACCGAGCGCGGATAGTGATCACTTCAGGGCTTGGTTAGCCCAGAGGCTGGGGGTTGCCCAGAAGGTAGCTTACAAGGCACGATTGGGTAGTGTTCATCCCACTCCCTCTCCGGGAGTTTGCTCCTTTTGCTCGGTTAGAAGCACTTGCAATGTCAAGATGGAGGGATTTTTCTGATCAGGCTAAACACAGCACAACGTCTTGCATTGAACTTAGACTCTCACATAGTGATAGATGCAGGGGCAGGGACTGGTAAGACTAGCACAATCGTGGACAGGGTGATTGAGCACTACTTATCTTCCGATCAAAGGGCTACTAGACTACTTCCCGTACCAGCAAGACCATCCAGCACGATAGGTGGGGTGACCATACACCCTGCATCGGAAAGGGTCAATCTGGAGGAATGGGGAGGCCTTCTTCCAGGGGAAGTAGTACTCCTGACCTTTACTAACAGGGCTGCAAACGAAATGAAGGACAGGCTAAGACAGGCGATTTCGAGACTAAGACCCGGTCCGATAGGTGATGATGGAGCAATCAGAAGAGATCCTAGAATAAGGAGTCAGGGATTTGTCGAGCAACTCCTAACTCTGTTGGAGGATGCTCCGATCGGAACAATTGACTCATTCCTCTCTCAGCTTGTGTCTCCCTACAGGGGTTGGTTAGGAGATGCCCTCAGTCGAGAGAATGTCTCAGACTCAGGAAGGGCAATCCTGATTGAGACCTCTCTAAGGACAATCTGGAGACTAGCGGGCGAAAAATCACGTATCGGTGAAGCTGTGGATGCTGGAATCCCCGCAACCATCGCTGCCGATGTGTTGGCTGCAAGAGATAGGGTGGCTAGACACTACTCGGGGAGGACCTCTGCGACTAGGGTTTTGAGAGCCTTGGTTAGCAAGTCTGTCTTCGTGGAGGAGTCGTCACGGAAAATAATCGATGAAGAAGGAAAATTGGATGGGGATTTGCTGAAACACAAGATACTCTCTTCGATCGATAGCAAAGATATTTCGATACAGTCCGACAGAACCCATGCTATTGCTCACGAAATTAGAGAGTCGATCAAAACCGGACTCTTGCCTCCATCCTCTCCAGGATGGTCTCCACAGACTAGGATGGCCTCATTAGATGATTTGATCGTTGAAGGCCCACCATCGGATGACTGGGGTAAACTGCTCTGGATGGCTAAGATCCTAATGTGCATAGTTTCTCCTTCCTCAATGTATAACAAGAAAATGACCTTTCTCCCAAGATTGAAACTACCATCTGGGGGATGGGAATCCGGGATAAGAAGCCATGCGGATATCTCTGACAAGAGCATTAAGGATAGATTCACAGATGAAATGAAGAATCACAAATCGGAAATGAACAGGATTTGGTCTGACGAACTAGGGGACATGGTTCTCCACTTTGTCAGAATTTCAAGCCTGTTGGATGGAGCAAAGCCCCCTCACACACCACCGGACTGGGACCCCCCATCCCTTCCCCTTGCGAAGGAGATACCGGAAAGGCCTGAAGACCCAAAGAAGAATTACCATTTCTCTCTCGAGTCAGAGATTCAAAATCTAAGAGACCTTCACCTTCTTCACCAAGGATTCCAAGGAGTTCTGAAGAATCTTAAACAACGAAACGAGGTTCATGACTTTGATGACATCCAAAGGATGGCAGGAGATCTCCTCCTAACCAATTGTCCTGAGGTATGCAGAGCATTCTATCACCCTACAGTACAACAAGCCCTCGACTCACTTGAAACCAGTCCTTGGAGAGATGATCACATTATCAGCGCACTTGAGGCTATCAAGAGACTAGAAGCAAATCCAAACTCTGCAGGAGCCTCCCAAGCTAGCTTAGGGGCCATGAGGACCGATCTTGAGGCCAGGTATAGTATTCTAGGAGACATAAGGAGAAGGTTCAGGGCATTCATAATCGACGAGGCTCAAGACAACTCTCCTTTGCAGTGGAGACTGCTTTCGAGATTGTGGGGGCCACGGCAAGAAAAAGAGGGTGACCCAGGTAAGCCAGATACCCCATGGCAGCCTACAGTTTGCTATGTCGGTGATGTAAAGCAGAGCATATACGCTTTCAGGCAAGCAGAGGTGACCGGCTTCTTAGAGTTCGCAAGATCATTGAGAGCCATTAACGCACACGAGTTTTCTAGCATACCAGAGCTAACTAGCCAACCTCCACTGAGGAAAGAGACTCACAGCAGGGATCCAAGGAATGACCACATCTCAACTATTGCAACGGCTACTGAACACATGGAGAGAGGAGGGAGGGACTTAGCCTCCTGGATACCCTTTGACTCTACAGACTGGGACCTCCCTGCTCCCTCGGCAGATGAAGTAAGGTCCAGAATGGAAGGAATGGTATCTCTTCATGTAAATTACAGAACCGAAGGCGGCCTTCTCGATACGATGAACGAGTGGTGGGAAGACGTATTTTCGGATAGACACAGGATTCTGGCAAAGGGAGACTTTTACGCCTCCGCTCAGACACTTCACAGCTTTCCGGAGAAGAGGGCTCTTACCGGATCAATAGAGTGGATATGCCCTCCCGACTCTAACGTACCCGAAGACCCCTCGAAAAATCTGGAGGAGTATCTAGATCCTTTCGGGCCCGGTCCGTCAGACAGCATTGAACGGCAGTCCAGACTAATAGCTCAAAGAGTGAGGAGCTTGATTGACGGGACTACAGTAAGAGTAAGATCAGCGGATGGATCTTGGAAGAATGCACCTCAAGAGAACGCCGTGAATCCTGAGGAGATTAGCATCCTAATGCCAAACAGAGTTGGACTAAGGGATGTAATCGTTAGGCATCTAGCGGACATGGGAGTCCCATCTCAAGTAGACAGGGAGGGCGGTCTACTTGATAGGCCTGCAGTGAAAGCTCTGGAGGGACTAATCCAGTTTGTTGCCAGACCAAAATCACGTCACAATGCTGCATGGGTTTCCCGCTCTACATTGCTGGGGCTTAACGACTGTCAACTTCACTCATTCCTATCATCAAAATCGGACGGAGAGAATCTCCTTGAGGGACTCCTAGCTCATTGCGTAGGAGATCGTCAGAGGTCGATGGTTTCGAGGTGGGTAGAGCTATCTTCACAATCTAGAATTCTAGAGTTGTTAGAGGAGACAATAGATAACTCAGACCTACTAGTTGCCTACCCTGACGAGACCTCCAGGCAAGACGTAGAGCATTTCGTCGATTTAGTAAGGATCATGTCAAAAGAGGTAGGAGGAGATCCAATAGTTCTTTCGGACCAACTCAGGGAACTTAGCGATAGCAATTCACAGAGCCTCGAGGCGTCTACCACTCCTTCCAGTGAAGCAGTGAGAGTAATGACAATACATAGCTCAAAGGGCCTAGAGGCTAAGGTGGTCATACTCGCTGACCTATTCTCCCCTAGGCAAACTAACATGAGGAACGAGCAGAATAGTAGGCTAATAGTCAGTCCAGAAATGTTCGCAGGACACCCTAATCCTTGGCCATCTGAGAAAAGCACACCCAAATCGGCACTCTGGAATCATGTCTCACTTCTTCACAGAGCGAGAAAGAACGCGGAGGCGAGGCGACTACTCTATGTCGGAGCCACCAGGGCTGAGCAGAAGCTTATCATTTCAGGATCACCCAAGGGAACCATATGGGAAGATCAGATCGGGATAAAACTCCCTCTCGCATATGACAAATCCTCCCCTCAACTAGGCCAAATGTGGCTGGAGTCATTAAGGCGAGGATCATGGAGGAGGAGTGAGGAATCCTCGCCTTGGCTGGACCATTCAAAATCGAACAACGAACCTGAGTTGGGGGACTCAGGAAGTATCAACCTAGACCCAGCGGATATGATGGAGCAGGCTTTTCTTGGGGGTTCGGAAGGGAAGGGGATGTCGATCTTCCATCACCCGGAATGCTTCAACAATGCAAAAGGAACCTCCCAATCTAAGACCCCCTTACAGAAAATAGGGGCAATCGACAATGCTGCTAGAACCATCTCGGAGCTAAAGCAAAAAGCTAGTGAGCCGTTCATTGAACAAACAACTCGAATTAGGGCTAACCCAAGCAAGCTTCCATCATATTTCGAGTGCCCTACCTGTCACTGGCTCGAAGTTAGAGCAGGCGTAAACACCTCCTATCCGATTCTAAAAAGCTCTGAGACCACATTAATTGAGTCTCTCCTGCCAGTAGATCCAGCGACCTTTGGAACAATTTTTCACAGAATTATGGAAATTGGAATAGGAAACCCAGGACCAGGAGAGGAGGGTACAAGCATCCCCCTGCCGTCATCATGGACAAAAAAGACAAAAGATAGGATGGCTGACATTGAAATCCACAAAACAGTGTTCAACGAGCTCCTGCCTCCAGGGATCGACCAAGAAGCTGTATTGAATGCAACATCTTCCATGGCCAGGAGGATATCGCAAGGAAAATTGGGAAGGATGGTTGACGGAGGGCTAGTGGATGGAAAGAAACTTGAGGGACTTAGAACAGAGATGCCATTTGACATCTCTATTCCACTAACTTTTCAAACAGTCTCTAGGAAAAGATGGACTCCCGAAGGAGGGGAGGAAATTGCAAAGATAGAGTCCACTAACATAGACATCAGTGGAGTAATAGACATCGTCCTCTGTTTTAGGTCAGAGGATGGGATTTCCTCTATCCGATCTGTTGATCTAAAGACCGAGGGAGCTGAGTCTTTGATTTCAGAAGTAAATAACGGGCTCCTTGAGACAATGGGATCGGATGATGCCAGACCCAATTGCGATGCGGAGGTCAAGATGCTTCGAAAGCATAGACTGCAGATGGCTCTCTATCACCTAGCACTTCTCAGAACGGAGGAGGAGAAGAAAAGAATCGGAATGCCACACAGAGAGGTCCTGCCTCCTGCGATCCTGGTCGGTCTCACGGGTAGGATTGTCGAGTATCCCGAGGAATTGCTAGAGCAAGCAAAGGAGGATCTCTTCAAGACATTAGAAAGAACCGCAATTATGACCCTGTCTTCCGAATTTTCTCTATCTGATTTGGAGGATTTGACACATCATCCCATATCCGTTTGCAGAAATTGCGAGAATTTCTGTGAAACCCCCATTACGAAGAGTCCATGAGGTGAAGCCTCCGCTAACTATCATGGAGTTGGATCTAACCTCGATGATGGAAAGAAGCAATCAGATATGGGAGAATTCGATATTACCTAGCCTATCTGAAATGATAGAAATAAAGGCCCTGTCACCGCTTTTTGAGCCAAAATGGTCAGAATTAGGAGAGCTAGATGCTACAATTGACCTTTTTCGCAATTGGCTTGACGAACAGGAAATAGTCGGAATTTCCCATGAGGTACACAAGATCGGTGAGCTCTCTCCTCTATTGTTAGTCACAATAGAGGGTACTGGACCGGGTGAGGTGATTTTCTACTCTCACCTTGACAAGCAACCATCCAAGCCCGAATTATGGTCTGACGGCCTCCATCCGCTTAAGGCGGTTAGAAGGGATCCTTGGCTTTACGGCAGGGGTTCGGTTGATGATGGATATGGGGGATACCTATGCGCAACCTCAGTAAAGCTCCTCCAAGGCCAAGGAGTGCCCCACCCTAAATGCACGATGATAATCGAGACATGCGAGGAGTCGGGGTCATTTGATCTCCCACCATACTTAGATGCTCTCTCGGGGCAGCTGGGAGATCCCGACATGATTGTCGTCATGGACAGCGGAGGCCCAGATTACAATCATACATGGATGACAGAGTCCCTGAGGGGGTTAGTTTCGGGAACTTTGTCAGTAAAGGTGTCCCATGAGGGAATACATTCAGGAAATTCTGGTGGATCCATCCCATCATCATTCAGAATTTTGCGAATGCTACTGGACAGAGTAGAGGACTCTTCCACGGGAAGGGTCCTGATTCCAGAAATGCATACTGACATTTCTGATCAGATATGGACAAAGGCAGAAGCACTTGCGGATATTGTAGGTGACAGTGTTTGGGAGCAATTTCCCACAGTAGATTCCCTGAGGCAAGCATCTGACTCAACTCAGGAAATGATAGTAGGAATGAATTGGGAACCTACCCTTTCCATAATCGGAGCAGATGGGATTCCTCCGGTTCAAGTTGCAGGAAATGTCCTCAGAACAAACACTGATGTGAAGCTCAGCTTTCGAATTCCTCCTGGTGTTGACTCAGAGTTGGCAATCACCAAGGCTAAGGAGATTCTAGAAAAAAATCCCCCATATGGGGCAGAGGTGACCTTTACCCCAGACTCATGTGCTGATGGTTTTCACGCTCCACCATTGGATGGGACAATCTCAAAGGCCATTCACAATTCATCAATGGAACTTTCTGGGCTGCCACCCCTAGCTACTTGGACAGGTGGAACAATACCATTCATGGCAATGATGCAGGGCAAGTATCCAGATGCAATGTTCCTATGCACAGGAACCTCAGGACCTGGAAACAATGCACATGGTCCGGATGAGAAATTGCATATTCCTTCTTCCAAGAGGCTAACCGTGGTGCTTTCTGCAACCATAGCAGCGGTGTCAGAAAACCCCTGATTTGACTTACATCGATGACTCAGGTTCCGCCGGGGTTATATCCGGGTCACCTGTGCATCCTGAGCATGACTGACCAAGGCGACTCTCACGGAGGCGACCCTCAGGAGACTATTAGCCACTTGGAGCAGCAAGCTGAGAAGGACAAGGAGGCATTAGACAAGCTCCTTGTAGCATACCAAGCACAGGAAGCCGACATCACTGAGATGAAGGCTCAGCTTGAGACTCTGAACAGAGAATTAATCGACAAGGAGACCGAGAAGGAGGGCATCAACAATCTACTCTCTAACCTAAGAAGACAAAAGGATGAGATGGAGGTAGATTTAGCCAAGGCCAATACCAAGATTCCGTTTCTCGAGAGCAAGTTGGAGAAGACTGAAGAGATGCTAGACAGGGAGAAGGCGAGGCTTGGTACAGCGATAACCCTAGCAGAGGAGATTGACGAGTCAAATCAAGCAGCGCAAGCAGAGTTAGCTGCTAGAGATGATTGGTACATGCAACACATGCAGGTTTTCGAGGAGCTCAACGAAGCAATCAAGACACGTCATGACATGATTGACAGGGCGGTAGAAACTGCGAAGGAAATCCAATCCAAGCAAGAATCATTTCAGGCTCAGAAGAAAGCTGTCATCGAAGAAATCAAAGAGATGGAGCAAGACTCCCCCGAAGAAGGTAAGGACGAGGAATAATCACTACTCGCCAACTCTTTTGATGAATCTAGCCGGTATTCCGCCCCAGACCTCACCTGATGGTATCTCTGTCCACTTTGGCACCACCGCTCTGGCCCCAACTACGGACCCCTCTCCGATCTTGCATCCAGGTTGAACTATGCTCCCCCCACCGATCAACGCACCATCTCCTATCGTCACAGGGGCCAGCACTATCTCTCCCCTCTCCACAATGTGACCGTTAATTGTGGCCCCGCCACCTACAACGACTCCGTTTCCAAAGGTTAACATCGAAGCATCGTTGATGTTTTCAGAGTTCAGTTGCACGCCCTTTCCTATATTTGCTCCCATCAGACGATAGTAGATATTGGCCAAAAAAGAAGGCACTACATTTTTTAGAAAAATTTGAGCAACTCTGTGGAAAACCAGTGAAAAGGCCCACTGGATGGTGATAAGTGATCTTAGCGGATACCTTCCCTCTGGCTTCCTAATCTTGAACAGACCTCCTAGAGAACCGCATATCACCACCAGAGAAACCCCCCAGATAATGTATCCAAGCCCCAATCCGACACATATGCCTAGTGTCTCCATCACCTCATCACCTTCCGTAAAGAAAGTGAACCATTCAAAGAATAGATATGCTGGAACTATTGCTAGCCCAATTATTACCCCCAATAGAATCATTACCAACACGGATAGGATGTGTTGGATGGGGCCAAAGGAGTTCAAACTCACTCCTCCCCCACATAAATTCCTGATTCGATATCTGTCTCCCTAGCGACTCTCCTACCTTCCTCAATATCGATGAAGGGAAACATCATCAATCCTAGTATGAGGATGATTAGTAATACCATTATTCCAAATCTAGTATCATAGGCTGCAGAGAAGAAAGCGAATACGAACGGGCCAATTACTGCGGCTGCCTTTCCCATAAAGCCAAAGAATCCGAAGAACTCTGTAGACTTGGATTTTGGAACCAAGTATGAGAAAAGACTCCTAGCTTGAGCTCCTGCAGATCCCTGCACGAATCCTACCAAAGTTCCAAGCAGCATCCATTGAAGTGTGACTCCAAAGTTTAGTGGCCCCCACACGTTGTCTCTCAAGAAATTAGGCCACCAGTCAATGACTCCTCCTTCTATTATTGTGATATGCTCATCTCCCACTGAGGACAGGTTGTCTAGATTCCCTCCCTCGAATGAAAAAGACCACCTATGGGCCGTCATATTTTGCATCTCTGAGGCTAGGAGAGCAGCCTCATCCGCTGAAATTACCGTCTTCTCAATATCTGAATCCTTCCATGCGTCTCCTTCAAGACTACCCTCGATCATATAAATTAGGAAAGAACTCCTGAAATCCTCATCTCCGGGCCCTGATTTGCTGACCCAACCCTTGACTCCTCTATCATGGAGGGTGCTGAGCTCATACTCGTCGGATTCAGGCAGATAGTCATACCGAAAGTCGTATCTTTCGTGCTCTCCATCCATTTCCAGAGGCGCGAAACCGGTTGCAATGATCAGAACCACCATATATACTCCTATTGCGCCCCCAAGGACTGCCTTGGTACCGTACCTTACGGCTAATATCCCTCCAACTATTGACATAGGAATAGCGATAATATTAGCTAACAAAATTAAGGCGAAATTCATCATCACAGGTAGCCTTAGGTCATTCTCGGCGAAGGAGCTGGCTACTCCTCCAACAGTATGCAGAACGTCATAGAATAGGAGATATGCAAGGAGATATATGACTAGAACTCTATACTTTCTTATTTCTCCGAAAGTAGCCCTTACCTCGTTTAGGCCATCCCTAACCGCTTCAATGACTGAGCTATATGCACGCTCGTTGGCTATCACAGGCTCCGGGGTATTTCTGAAAAAGGGCAACCCAAATCCTAGCCACCACAATGATGTTGTGACAAATGCAAAGGTCAGGGTCCATTCTCCATATGCATCCGTCAGTCCGAATGCCCCTGTCCCCATTACGATTAGATGCAGTATCAGGATCAGGGTTCCTCCCGCAAATCCGTATGAAAAACCCCAACTGGATACCTTCTCCATATTCCCTTCATCAGCAAGATATGGCATGAATGCGTAGTAGATCGTATTGCCACCCGCCATTCCAATCTGACCCATAAGGAAACAAAAAGCTAGGAGCCTGTAAGCCGAATTAGCATCAAGATGAGGTGCAATTCCCATGAATGCAGTGAAAATCACTCCGATCAATGTGTATATCCACACAATTTTCTTCTTAATCGCGATCCGATCAGCTATAGCACCGAGCACCGGACTCGTAATAGCTACAAAAACCATTGACAAGCCAAGTATTGCGGCGTAGAATGACGAGCCTGTAACATTTAGACCTAGAATCTCCGATGCCCCACCTGTTGCCAAGTTGAAGTATGCAGTGATCATCTGCCCTCCTAGGACCGTTCCAACTGTAAGTGCGAAAGCTTGGTTGGCCCAGTCGTACCAATACCAACTTTTCAATGCCCTATTTTCATCTTCGCTCAATCCATCTACAGTCCCGAATGACATCAGATTACCTAGAATACCCATGGCTTGAGAACGTTTAGTGTATTCTACCATATTCAATCGGAATAAAGAGTGAAACGGGTCAATATCAAGTGAGAGACGTACAGCGCATACCATGGCGGAATCTGCGGGGATACTTGGAGACGGAACAAAGGCTGTAAAAATCCACCATCTGATCAAGGCCCCAGAAAACACATCCGAGTCAATCTCATTCAGGGAGTCATGGGATGCTAGCAGACCAGTCACAGTCTACAAGACACCAGAAAACCTCCCAGATGGAACACCTTGCACAGCAGCTACTGTTATCCTCAGAACTAAAGGGTGTGCCTGGTGGTGGAAGTCTGGATGCACTTTCTGTGGATACTTCAATGACGTTAGGGATGACGTTTCCGCAGATGATATGTTTTCTCAATGGGAGTTTGCTAAAGAATCAACAAATAATTTTGAGGGTTGTGAAATGATCA
This sequence comes from uncultured Candidatus Poseidoniales archaeon, assembly GCA_902573115.1. GTDB lineage: Archaea > Thermoplasmatota > Poseidoniia > Poseidoniales > Thalassarchaeaceae > UBA36. The sequence goes on along the minus strand of CACGIM010000008.1, from coordinate 18,509 downwards.
AAGTATACACCTCTGGAACCTTCTTTGAGGATAGGGAGAACCCTCCCGAATGGCAAGATAAAGTTCTCTCCGAGACTAAAGAAATGGGTCTCCATTTGGTGGTGGAAGCTCAGGCCCAGATGTGTACTCCGGAGAAAATAAGTTGGGTCGCAGAAAGGCACCCCGGATGTACTGTGGCAATTGGATTGGAAGCTTATGATGACAAAGTTCTGCGATTCCACGTCAACAAAGGATTCACCATTAGGCAGTGGCACAAGGCCGTAGACATGCTGAAGGATAACCGGCTAAGAGTCAAGACCTACCTGATATTCAAACCGCCGTTCATGTCAGAAGGTGTTGCTCTGAATCACACAACATCGTGGCTGGGCGATGTCGCACAATTCTCTGACGAGGTATCAGTAAATCCGATGAATATACAGAAGAGAACCGTTGTTGATCGACTCTACCGGAATAAGGAGTACAGGCCACCTTGGCTATGGTCACTGGTGGAAATGATCAAGCAAGCTCATGCAAAGACTAGTGAAACTGGATGTAGAGTTATTGTTCACCCTACGGCAGGAGGCAAAGTGAGGGGAGCTCACAACTGTGGATCCTGCGATGTCGAAGTGGTTGCAGCAATAGAGAGGTACTCAGTTTCTGGAGAAATTTCGGAGTTTCAAGGTATAGACTGCTCTTGCAAGTCTCATTGGAGAGCTGAGCTGGATAATGATCTGACTCTCCCGGTCCCCCTTGGGACAGGTGCATTCAGGAGAGGAGACCCCGTAGATATCATTCGTGCCCCTTGAGTTACTATCCATACTTAGTACGCCCAATGCTTAAGGGCGAATCTTCGGTGGTGGTATCGTAATCCAAGGCCTTTGGGGTGACAGTTTGTCTAATGATGGTTCCTCACTAACTTCTCAATTCCTCCAAGGGGAGAACGAACCGCCATCGTCGTGGATAATGCTCGTGTTGGGATTCGTATCCGCGATAATCTTCCTGATACTGTACGGCATACTATTTCCCGACAGCGATCTTCCAGTGATTTCTAGCGTCTTGCCGGTCTTTGAGGGTGTTTTTGATTCCGGTATCTGGTTCTTCATCTTGGGAGTGATGATCGGCGTATTCGCAATTCTTGGTACTATGCTAACTGAAGCTACAAGTGAGTGAGGTGAATTGATGGGACTGCTAACAACAATGCTTGCTTTCTGGATAATAATCTTCGTTTTGTTTGTAATGATTAATCGAGGGATATGGGTTTTCACTGACGTTTCGAAGAGCTTGACTATGTTCATGCTGGAGAAAGCCCTCGGCCCTCCAATAGATTTCGTAGAAGGGAGGAAGGGGTCTGCGTCTACTACATGGATAATGCATGGTGCTCTATGGATGATACCATCTTCAACGATCACATTCTGTGGACTCTGGCTTGCGCATGACCCAGATGCCCTACACAGCCTATCTTCATGGGGTCTAAATCCGTCTTCTTCCTCTCTAATACTAGCAGGTATTCTGACAGCAAGCTATGGATCGGGAGGGATGATGCTTAACGGAGTAGCTATGCACGTAGTTCCGGAGCTGGGGGGGACAACACTAGCCAGCGAGAAGAATGCTGTCCTGATGGCCCTTGTGTGGACTGTAGGAGTGATAATCCTCTTTATTGGTGCAAATAATCCAGAAATTCTAGGAATTAAGGTGATGTTGGCCTCTTCTGGCATACTCCTTCTTTCTGGTGCTGCAGTAATTGTAAACATCCTCTTGACGGCGGCCTCTCGAACAAAGAAGATGGCACTTCCAGCATGGATGATGATAATCGGTTTGCTGGCTGCTCCAATGTCGGTGGTATCCCTTTTCGTCTCCGGTGCTCATGACACAGGCACTGGACAATGGCTCGCCACACGCATGACTGGGGCCTCCTTTTCCCTAATGCTTGCAGGAGCAATCCTATACTCTGCATCAAGGGGGAGCGGAAATCCGTTGTGGTCTAGATCTCTTGCTGCGGTGACTATGGTCGGTACCATTCTGACGATTAGCTCGGCAGGAGTATTTGATGGAGGGGTTGCCGCAGATTTTCTCGGAATTCAGGCCGCCTCTTTCGAACCTACTAGGAACGAAATAATTGCAGGGTCTTTTCTTCTTGCAATGTCTTTGATACCTGTGATCGCCCTTTCTGCAAATGTAATGGCGACAATGCGTGGTGATGATGTGTTCATGGAGAACCCTGACCACCCCGGAATGCCAGAAATTAACCTAGCTGCGATTGCGCTGGTTCCCATTTCAATCGGAGCACTTTTCGTGCACACTGATCACCTTACAGGTACCGGAGAACTCTCAGGTATACAGTGGACTCTAGCCATGATGGGGGTTTGGCTGGTATTTGTCCCGGGAGCTTTGGGCTCCGCTTTGTGCATATTCCCAGAGGCTTCCGGAAGGAACGTACTCTCGATGAACCGTTCCAGATGGGCATACTGGCTTATGGCAGGAGGAGCCTTTGGCCTGATATTCTCTATGATGTCGGACTTTTCTCAAGCATCGCTCAATCAAGCTGATGCCATTGTCGAGATATCAATCGTAGACAGACTCAGCGTCTTGGGATCCGTCTTGTTCTACGGCACTGTCATTGGATCGATATACCATTGCCTCAACCTAATCAGTGGATCCTTCAGAGGTAGCCTAGCCGGTGAAGACCAACCAAATTCTTCGACCTCAATTTCAAGCCCATACATGCTGACGAAGGAAACCACAGTCAGAAAAATACTCGCTCAGAGAGAGGGAAAGCTGGATACAGTGGTAATTCCCGAGTCAAATTCCGACTCACCGGGAAGCCCAACCGAGCTCTGAGCACCACATAGTCCATTCGCCAGTTGTTAGTAGCGGGGTTAGATAGCATGCGCATAGGTCTAGTTGGTAAGCCAAATGTAGGGAAGTCAACAGCATTCTCAGCACTAACGGAGATGCCAGTCGACATTGCTAACTATCCTTTTACAACAATAGATCCGAATGTCGGAGTGACCTGGGTCCCTCTTCCTGAGCCCTGTGCTTGCCAGATATTAAGGGAGAGAAGAGAGTCTTCTGGAAGGCTGGATCCGTCTGATTCCGAAGATCCTAGGGAAGGAAGCATTTGCATTCCTAATTCAGGCTCATGTTCTGGATTCAAAAGACTGGTTCCTGTGACCCTAGTCGACGTAGCAGGATTAGTTCCTGGTGCGCATGAAGGAAGAGGGAGGGGAAATCAATTCCTATCGGATCTTTCTAGGTGTGACGCACTTATTCAGGTAGTTGATGTCTCGGGATCAACTGACCTAGAAGGAAATCCTGTTGGATCGGGTGGCTCAGAACCAATGGCAGAGTTCCGTTTCCTACTCTCTGAGCTTGACTCATGGGTAATGGGCATAATTGTCAACGGATGGGAACGAGCATCTAGAAGGGCACAAGCAGAAGGAATTCGAGCTATTACAGAGCACATATTGGAGAGATTAACCGGAATAGGGGCAAGAGAGAGCCATGTTTCATCGGGAATATCTTCTGTTATGAAAGAGCACCCTAGCTCAAGCTCTCCAACCTCATGGGGTAGTGAAGAAATCTCTACACTAGCCTCAATAATCAGGAAGAAGCTGTTTCCATTGTCGATTGTCGCTAACAAGGCAGACAATCAAATCCACACTGGCAAAGAATTGCAATCGGAGATTGAATCATTGGGAGGAAAAATGGTCTTCACAAGCGCAGAGGCTGAACTTGCCCTACGTAGGGCTTCTTCTTCTGGCATGATTAGATACCACACCGGGGGCACCAAATTCGATTTAACCGATTTGGGAGAATCCAACCTGTCAACAAAACAAAGAGAGGCACTCAAGTCTATTTCCAATTCGCTATCATCATGGGAGGGGGGAGGTCTTGTTGGCCTTCTTTCAGATGTGGTCTTCAGACAGCTTTCGCAGATCGTCTCTTATCCAGTTCATGATGAGAAACATTGGGTGGATGGTGAGGGTAAGCCCTTGCCTGACGCAATTTTAGTACCTCAGGGTACTACTGCCAGAGGGCTGGCTTTTCAGGTACATACAGATCTTGGAGAAGGTTTTGTGAGAGCGGTAGACGCAAAGTCAGGCAGAGTCATCGGAGCGGAACACGAACTCATTTACGGAGACGTAGTGAGTATCCACGCCAAGACATGAATCTAAGCTGGCTCTATTGTGAGATTATAGTGGACTGCAGTCCAAGTGATTTCAAACTCCTCATCATCGTCTATGAAGCCACCAGCAATTGGTGCAGCCTCTATTGAGGCAGTAATTGTTGCGAGCCATGTGCCTCTACCTTTACCACTATCCACCCAGATATTTCTAATCTCACTCTCACTCATGTTCTCCGATGTATATGACTCTCCTGTGTAGTTCTCGGTAACGTCCCATCTCATAGAAAATCCACCACCCCCACCTCCGGAGCATTCCCCGCTATCTGACTGATCTTCTATCCCATCCAGATCGCTTAGATCACTAGCGCCATCAACTGAATCTGTGAAACCAGGCCCCGGGTCATCCCCATCAAAACATAACACTTGTAGCTCTACGTAACCAAGAATCCTCTCATAATCCAGCATCAAATCGAAGAATGTATCATGACTTTCTCCATCACCAAGAGTGACTGATTCGCTCAGAGTAATCTCACTCTCCTCGAAGATCACATTTATTGAACCAGACAAACCGGGTGATGATCCTCCTGATATATCCTCATCGATTAATGATGGTAATACTGCGAAATATATGGGAAAAACGACCATGAAAGCTACCGATCCAGCTAGAGTTTTAACTTTCTGAGGAGAATCTACGAGATCCTGAAAGTCCATGTGGCTCGGTCTCGGGTCCTACACCGCCCCTATCAAATCCTATGCCTTGAAGATACATATTAGCCTCAATCATCGATTATCTTTGGACTCCCAACCCTTCACATCTAAACCCTCTTTGGAGAACAACTTCCTAGAAGATCGAAACTCCGGGAGAAGATAACCAATCATCGACCTCTCCATGAAGCTCCACTTCCATGGACATCTGGGAAGCTTTGCCACCCACTCCTCCAGAAATTCACACCATTCTTGACCATCCATATACTCGGGAATCCTAAAAGAAACATAGGAAAGACGACCTGCCGAACCCGGAACGTGGCTCCAAGATCGAATAGAGAGCCCCTTTGCTCTCCCTTTATTTACTGAAAGACCAAGAACGCGGGCTCTCTTCGTCAATGGAACAATAATGGCCCATCTGTGTACAATCGTAGATTCCTCAAAACGACTCATGACCCAGCCTCTGGATTCCCCAATCTCTCGCAGGGCCCTGATTGCCTCAGTAGGCACTATGCTAACCGGAATTTCGAGCATCCGCTCCATTTGTCTCACGCCACCCTCGAGGCCCTCGCCCATAGCGGCTTCGCGTCATTAGTTCAAATCGTTGATTCAGCCGAAGAGGGAGCCCAGACCTTCGAAGCCACCCGCTTCTTCCTCAGGCTCCTCAGCAGCCTCTTCCTCAGCGGGAGCTGCCTCAGCAGCGGATCCACCAGAAGAAGCAGCCGGAGCAGCTGAGGCCACTGGGGCGGCGACTGCGGTCGCCATGGCCTCATCGATGTCGACAGAGCCTAGAGAGGCAACAAGGGCCTTTACTCTCGCCCCGTCTGCCTCGACTCCAGCAGCCTTCAACACGGAGTTGACGGCCTTGTCATCGATGCCCTTTCCTGCAGAATGCAACAACATTGCAGCATATACATATTCCATTTCATTCACCTTTTTTTCAACCAAAGAGATCGCCCAGTCCACCGAACCCAGCATCCTCCTCTTCCTCCTCTTCCTCAACGGGAGGGGCCTCTTCGGCCTCTTCCGATTCCGTCGCCTCGGAGGGGGCGACTTCAGCACTGTGGCTGGCTGCTCCAAGAGCAGCGAGAAGCTCTTCATCTAGAGCTGAGGAATCTAATTGTCCGGCTAGCGCAAGTGCACTATTCTTTGCCTTAGAGATAATGATGGTTGCAGTTTCATCGTTGATTATCCCTGCCTCTATTGCGACCGAAAGAGCCTCTCCAGAGGCTTTTGAAATAAGTGTTGGAGTTGTGATTGATGAGAACCAGCTAACGTTGCAGGCTAAATTGAATGCTCCAGAAGTGGCAGAAATTATGTCCTGCCTTAGACCATCGGTATCCAAGTCAAGGTCGGATGAATAGAAGATGTGACCATCCTCTATAGCACCAGTCAGAATCAATCCTATCTCTATTGGGTTTATTCCTAATTTAGAAAGCATTATTCCTAAATCGGCGGAAATCTCCTGACCTTGTTCAAATGTGGTCTCCTTCTGGATTGCCACCTTGCCCTTGTCTATTTTTGCTGGAATTCCCACGGCATTGAATTCTCCGACAATTGGGCCAGGACCGAACTCTGTTGGCCCGGCAGGAATGGTGACGTCCTCGGGAAACTTCTCGCCTGCCTTTGCCGGTCTTCCTTGACGAGTCTTTTCCAGTTCACTAAAAATCTCAAATGCATTCATCGAACTGCTGTGGACAACGCATGGCTGCTCGGCCCCATCAAGAAGAGAGTCGAATTCATCAGCCGGCCTTCCCGAGTCAGCCCATGCAATCTTCATCAGGGATTTCTTCGCCATTGTGATACTCATCCTATCCCTGAGAGTATTCCTCATGTCAATCATATTACTAGCAGGGACTCCGGAGACATCAACCACGGCAACTACTCCCTCACTGGTGAATATATCAGTGAGTTGAGACACCCTATCTTTCTTCCATCCTGCTACCTTAGGAATCACATAACCACCTCTACCCTGACTGATGGCCCCATGGAGGTCTTTACGTAACAAGAGCGAATGTTTCCCGCTCCCCTCTCAAGTTTACCTGTCACTCTATCCCATATTGCAACGGCGTTGGAGGTCAAGTCCTCAATCCCCTGCTCCCTAGATCCTACTGCGGTATGGAATGTCACCCTATCTCTAGAACGAACAATTGCCGTGTCCTTCAATCCTGAAGCAAGGGCAGCAGGATCAAGAGTAGGGGGGACAGGACGAGGCATTTTACCACGAGGACCTAATACGCCCCCCAGAAATCTTCCAACTGTACCCATGTGGGGGATCTCGGATAGGAAGAAGTCATACTGCTTAGCCAATTTCCTAGCTTTCTGCTTGTTTCCGCCTAAATCCTCTATAGTTGAGGGGTCAATAACATCGAGTCCTGCGGCCTTTGCCTTTGCTGCCATCTCCCCACCCGCGAACATTGCTATCTTCACTGGTTTCCCTCTTCCAGAAGGAAGTCGAACCTCTTCCTGAATTCTGTTTGTAGGAACTTTCAGATCTACATCCTTTATTGTGAAGGATATTTCTATCGACTCTACGAAGCTCCTGTCGGGAGAATCGTCCAATGCCTTCTGAATCGCTGACTGTAGATTTTCTTTCATATTACTCACCTCTGCGGTAAACGAGATTCACCTCTCCCGCAATTCGTGAAATTTAACTAAAATGCTCGTTAAATGCCCCCTCGCTCATTGCGCTTAGAGCCTCTTTTGGCTCCATTCCTTCGACTTTCACTCTCATTGCAACGCAAGTACCCATAACTTCTCTGCACCTAGCGTACAGTGACTTGCCCGTCAGCCTATCTTTCTGGGACTCTGCTACGTTCTTCACTTGGTCCATGGTCAGGTTCTCAGTGGACTCTTCCCAGGACCCGTTGCACTTCTTTTTACCCAGCTCTTGGATAACTTTGTGTGGAGTCTCATTGCGTGCTGACATGTACAAGCCCCTTGTCGCGGAATCGGCCGACCTGCTCTCCCTATTTGATAATGATGCCACATGAAAAAAGGCTGATTAGAGGTCACTCAACTCTCTGAGTGACCCTGACTTGGTCCGCTCTAACCGTTAGTGCCACAGGAACCGCTGCTTCGAATAGCTCTACAGTGACTTCCTCTTTGGACTCCGCCACTCTGGTCACTCGGGCGGCCTGACCCCTAAAGGCTCCACCCGAAATCTCAACGATGCAACCTTCCTCTATTCCAGATGTAGCAGCTTTAGGCTCGAGATATGGCAAAACATCCTCCAAAGGGGCCTCTCCATCGAGTACCTTGCTGCAATTCTTTAGTGGAGTAACACCGACTCCAACTCTTCCAATGAGCTTCTGCACATGGTGCATTGCGGTCGCCTCAACAAAGATGAATCCCTTCATGTAATGGGGACTCAGAACCCCGAATATCTTGTCCTGAATGTCTTTCAATGATCCAGTTCCCGAAAGTCGAGCTCTAATTTCTCCGGCTACATTTTGTTCCTGACCTATCGATGTCTTCAGGATGTATAAGTAGGAAGCGACGTCTCCGTACATCTCTCTCAATTGTGGCGTAGCGTAGTCCTTCGTCTGAATAGCTCCCGGGTCTAACCATTCTGAATTCTTGTATAATGTCCCTGCGGAGACCTCAGCCTCTTCAGTCACAAATAGAAGGGGGGTGACATCGCTCAACCTGTTCCCGTAGGCTAGCCCTCGAGCCATTCCGGACCTTACATATTGTAATTTATCTACAGGGATTCCAGTGCACTCTGTAATTCGAGACATGACTGAATCCAAGTCTGAGGGATCACCTACCCCGTAAATTCCATCCCATGCGCCCGGAAAATCAGCTACCTCATCAGCTCTCTGCATAACCAGAACCTTCTCTCCGCTTCGGAGGTATACTGTGAATGCCTCTGACACGCTAACACCTCACCCAGTCAGCCATTCAAAAAATGGAGGGAAAACATTCACCATCAAAGCTAGGATTACGAAGCCAATTGCACCCAGAACAAACATTCCTATGCCACAAACAATAACAGTTTGCCTAAACTCTTGCTTAGACGGCTTCTTGGCCATCTTCAAAATTCTAGCATAGGAACCGGTCTGAAGTCCCTTTACCCTGCCCTCAATCTCATCCTGCCACGATTGGGCCATCTCTTCGATGGGTCCTACTTTTGACTTTTCAACAGCCACGCTATCACCAATGAGGTTCTGGGCGACCCGCAGACTCAATTTAAGGACGACGGGAGGTTAGATAATCGATTATCACCAATCTTTGTAAGTCCTAACTTACGAATTCGACTGTCCTATTCCTAAGGTTCCTCATTTGTGTGTGGAGAGAGGCACCGTGAATCTGCTCGCTTTTGACCCCGGTTAGAACTAGAAGTACCCTAATATCCCTCCCCATTGATTCGTCAGTAGTTACTCCCCAAATCATCCTGGCATAAGGGTTGATACTCTCTCGGATAATCTTCGCACATTGCTCCGCTTCTCCAAGAGTCAGGCCCGGCCCGCCAACAACGTTAACCAGCGCCCCCCTTGCATCTGATATGTCTATATCTAAAAGAGGTGATTGCAATGCTTCCATTGTCGCCCTTTCAGCTCCTTCTTCTGCTGTGGCCTCACCGAGTCCGATCATTGCAACTCCTCCGCCATTCTCCATCACTGACCTGAGATCCTGGAAGTCAAGATTTACTACTCCCTCCTTGGCAATCATTTCAGATACTCCAGAAATGCTTCTCATTAGCAACTCATCTGCAACTCTGAATGCCGCGTCTAGGGGTAAATCCCTGACTCCTTCAACCTCTAGTAGTCTTTCATTAGGTAGTACAATTACGGTGTCACAAACCTCTCTCAACCTTTCAAGTCCCCACTCTGCATTCTGTCTTCTTACGGCTCCCTCGGATACGAATGGATAGCTCACTACTGCGATCGTCAGTGCTTCAGAAGCCTTTGCGAGCCTGGCGACGACGTGGGCACTACCTGTACCAGTGCCGCCGCCGAGGCCCGCGGTGATGAATGCAAGATCGCATTCCTCCACCTCATTCTTTAGCACACGTTCGGACTCGTATGCTGCCTGTTCTCCTTTCTCCGGATCGCCCCCCGCCCCCCTGCCTCGGGCGGATCGACCAATCAGGACTTTGTTCTCTACATTGACTCTCAACAAATGCTGAGCGTCAGTGTTTACTGCCATCCCCTTGACGTACTCACCATCGAACAAGCCCTCCTGCTCTAATCGGGCGACTGTGTTTGATCCGCATCCTCCACAACCAAATACCCTAATCTTTGGCTGGAGTGACCTTAGAAGGTTTTCTAGGTCAGGAACTTCTTCCAACTCGGGTAATGTTGGAGACTGAGTCTCTTCATCCTGGAGCTCGAGAACTCTCTCTATGAGGTGCTTCACACACATCAGGCGTGTTGAATAGAGGATAACCATTGCCCCAGTGGATGACCGAAAAATAGAGGTTTACAAGGGCTACCTGAAAAGGCGCTCACGATAGCAGTCCACTTCTGGTTTTGATAAATCTAACTATGAAGGTATAGAGTCCCCCCCAAGCAGAAATGGATAAAGCGAAGGTCATTCCATTGAGCTCACTATTCCCTAATATTAACCACTCCATTACCTCATGGATCTCTTCAATTTCGTACCCAGAAAATCCAGAGTGAGCCTGCCAAGAAGCAATAATCAGCGCCATTAGGGTCAATACCATTCTGTCGGCCCTAGAGAATCCCCCGTATATTCTACCAAGTCCTACAGATTGAGCTTGAGTTCCCATGTATGAACCAAAAAGGGTCAGAAGGGCTGCGAGGTAACCCGAGCTAGGATTGTCTACAAAAACTGTGTTCGCACCTATGGCAACCAAAAGTCCAATATCAACAACTCTGTCTATTGTGTGGTCCAAAAAATCACCATAGGGGCTATCCGTACCTTGGTGTCTTGCTAGTGCTCCATCCAACCCATCCAAAACCGCCGCGATAAGTATCAACAATACTGTGCCCACTATTGCCAATGCCCCTCGACTATCCAAACTAGCTCCAGCCACTAGAAAGAATGATCCAAGAGCAAGAAAAAGGCTTGTCCATGTGAGATAGTTGGGATCAACTTTCTCCATTCTTAGAACCATTGGGTTGATCGTCTTAGTCCACCTTTCCCTCAGTTTTTCGAACATCTAAGCCTCACCTCTTCCAATCCAGTCAATCGGGCTGGCCGGTCTATCTGGCTTGAAACCATCTGTCATCCATTGCATAATCCGTTTTACTTTACCCTCTATCGGGCCCGACGTTGCGTCTAACTCAATCACGGGTAATCCAGAGCTTACCTCATTCCATGCCCCACCTATGATCTCCCATTCCAAATTCTGTCTGATCTTTTGTTCGGTGTAGCCCCTATCTTCAAGTCTACCCCTAAGAACTGATGGATTACACCTGACAATTATGTAGCAATCAACCGGAAGTAGGTGCGAGAGGTGCCCGTCAATTACTGTGGAAACAATTGGACTAGTCGACCAATCCGTTTTCAATTGTGAGCACATCTCCACCACGTCGATTGGCCTTGCTCTGTCCACAGGGTCCTCCGCATCAATGCAGCCTAGCTTCTCAGCCAGAGACTCAACTGAAATTACCTGCAAACCCTCATTAGTGAGAAATGAGGATATAGTAGTTTTACCAACTCCAGGTGTTCCGGTCAATGCTAGTCTTAATGCCTCCTCCACACCGTCTCGTGATGACAAGTTGACAAGAACACTCCCGTCAAAGGCGCAACATTCACCTAGAATCCTTGACACGAGATCGATAATGGCACAGCAAATGAAATGGCTAGGGGCAATGGATCCCCGAGACTCAAAGCTAAACTTACTTTTACTCGCTGTCCCAACTACGATTTATTTCAATTATTTTCAGCACGACTCCTCAATGGCCTTCGCCTCATCGCTAGTGGCCATAATGCCTCTAGCATTTCTGATGGGTCGAGCCACCGAGGAGATAGCTCTCAGAACTTCAGAGTCGCTTGGAGGGTTGTTGAACGCCACATTCGGTAATGCGGCTGAGATGATCATTGCTTTGCTACTGATTTACAGCGCTTACCAGAACAAAGGAACAGATACCGAGTTTTTCTACCTGCAATTGGTTCAAGCCAGCATAATTGGCAGCATTCTCGGAAACCTCCTATTGGTCATGGGTTTAGCGTTTGTATGGGGCGGAATTCACTTCACAGAACAGAAGTTCTCGAAAACTCAGGTGAGCTCCAATGGGTCATTGCTCCTCCTCTCAATGATTGTGCTGATTATACCAACAGTTTTCCAATCCACTGTAGGGGGCTTATCTGGAGAAGAGGGAGTTAGAAATCTAAGTCGAATAGCAGCGGTCATACTCTTATTGATCTACGGTCTATTTCTTTTCTTCCAGTTCCGCAGTCATGAGCATCTGTTTGCTACAGAGGGCTCCCATCACGAGGATCCTGAGATGTCCCAGCGAGATGCAATCATACTACTGGTGGTTGCCACGATTCTAGTATCATGGATGGCAGAGATACTAGTCCACTCAGTTGAGGATGCTGCTGATAAATTGGAACTTCCTCATATTTTCATTGGAGTAATACTTCTCCCCTTGTTCGGTAACGCCGCAGAGCATTTTACGGCAGTCACTGTAGCTGGAAAGGACAAGATGGACCTTTCCTTTGCAATATCAATGGGTTCCTCTACCCAGATAGCTGTCTTCGTAGCCCCCATGATGGTAATCTTCGCATGGGGTCTGGGAGTGCCTCTAACCTTTGAGTTCGGCATGATTGAGACCGTCTCAGCATTCTTGTCGGTTTTGATTGTAAATTCAATCGCCGCTGACGGGAAATCCAATTGGCTAGAAGGAGCCATGCTTTTGGCCTCTTATGCAGTTCTTGGTGCGGCTTTCCTTTTTCACCCATAGTGAGCTAATCATCTATAAGCTCGGTACCAAAGTATGTCAGCCAGAGGAACTCCATGCTCAATAGTATGTGCTCGTGAAAGCCAATTAAGGACTCATTGTAATTACCATTGAAGAATAACTTGTATACTCCCATTTCATAGCAGATAACATAACTTAAGGCAAGGAAGATAATTAATCCAGAAATCGTTAGTAGTCTGCTTTCGAAGGATATGTCAGAACCCTTCTTGATTGCAATCGAGTACAATGCTAGAGATCCGAAGATAGGAGTCAATGCAGCAAACAGAAAAGATGTGTAACTTGCATCAAGGTGGATGGGCCTGTCGAAATGTCTTGAGAAAGAAAGGCTAGCCTCCACCCAGAAACTCCCTGCAATCACTAGAGTCCCCCACATTGACAAGAAAAATAGATAGGAGGAGCTTCTCAATCCGCTTCCATTGCGATATGCTTCTAACAACGAGTAAAATGCAGACAAACCTATCACGATAAGCAGGAATGTCAGTCCCCAAGATCCTAGTGCGTTCAGATAGGAGGGAGCTGCCACCACATCCAATATTGGTATTATCAGAATTGATAGGGCTATGATAGTGAACAAGCCAATTAATTTGTTTTGGTTAGAATCTGGGGGGCCATCTTTTGCCCATCTCCTCCATCCCTCCGCCAAGGCAACAAGTGCACCAAAGTTAGCTATGCTAAATCCAATCGGAATTAATGTTCGGATCGGCTGATAGTATACCAAGACACTGATCGTGGTGTACTGACTTAGAGAGTGGGTCCAAGCACCAAATTGTCCGTCTGGAATGACGAATCCACCAATGAAAACCGAAAGCCAAAGCGTACCTATCCCAATCATTCCGGAATAATATGGTACAGCGAGAATCCAGTCTCTAAGATTTCCCTTGGAGAATTTGACTAGAAAATAAGCGGCGGTAGAAAATAACGCCCAGACAAGAAATGTGATAACCCACATTTCGAGAATCTCTGGAGACTCTGGATCTAATATTCTGTACGGGGACATGCAGATATCTTTGGTGCAACCTTCAATGGGCCCGTAGTCGAAAGGTCCCAAGCTCATTCACCTCTTGCAAAGGAAATCAGCTTGTCGATTGGTATGTGATCGACAGTGTCCTTGCAATAGTGAGCTTCTCTTACCTTGCCCTCTTCATCTATGAGCAAATCTACAGGTATTGTAGACATCTTAGATATCGACATGGTCATCGGAACGTAACCTCTTAGTGTGGCCTGTAGGAAGGTTATTGGTGATCTAAATGCCCCCCACATAAATCTCCAGAAGGATTTCGTAACACCACTTTCTACGAAGGTATCGTATGTCTCGTCTGCAACAATGGTAAAGGGAACATTTTTCCTTTCCATTCGTTTTGTAAGTTCTTCTATCTGGGCATCAAAAACACCCACCATAACTGTGTCCTCCGGGAATTCTTTCCATCTCTTTATCAGACGATCTATTCTTATATTGCAAAAGGGGCAAGATGAAAATCTGAAAAATGTGAAAATTACTTTCTTACCTCTCATCGATGACATTTCGAATATAGTTCCGTCAATTGCTGGTAGAGAAATATCAGGAGCAGGGTCTCCTCGACTAAGCTTAGGCATAGAAACGCCAGGTAATATGAGTAAAAAAACTGACCAAAAATGATAAGAATAATATTAACTGTTTATATATTACTTAGTGTAGATTTTCTCACGTATTTCAATCATGCACACTCGATGTTTTATCTATCTGGGATTACAGGTTAGTTTGTAGGAAACGCCATGTTATCTGAAGGGGACCAACCTGATCCTGCCTTTGTCAAAGGAATTGCGTCTTCATACTCTGTATCCAAAGATACCTGGTACCCAATCATCCCTAAGCTACTATTGCTTGTAATCCCTGTAGAGATCTTTCTTTTCTTATATTTTCCAGAAGTCTCCTCTAGCGAGGGTTTTTGGGTTGCTGTTGGAATAACTTTGCCCTGTCTCGCTTATGCAGTCGTTTACTGGATTGTTTACAGGTTAGTATTTGTCACAGGTAAACCGGCTTCAGACGGTCCAATGACAGGAAATTGGGAATCCTTTACATTCAACGGCTGGGCTAACGAACCCTTCAAGGCCTTTATTTTGCGATCTGATAATGAAAGCAGGGACCTCCTAGTATACCTACACGGATATGGGTCTTGTTTGGCCAGAGGCGAATCTAGAGCTTTGCAATTTCATGAGCTAGGTATGAATGTCATAAGCCTCGATCAAAGAGGATTTGGCTCACAGGGTAAAAGGAAAGACTGGACAGTGCTAAAGGCCGTGACAGACATCGAGGGTCTTTTGGATCATGCCCCAGATATACTTGGATTCACTCCAAACCGGCTATGGATTTACGGCCACTCACTAGGCGGATTTCTGACTCTGAGACTTTCTTCTCACTCCTCTGGGTGGTGGAAGGATTCGCTCAAGGGAATTATTCTCGAATCCCCTGTAGCCTCCATGCCTCTGATAATAGAAAAGAAACTACCGGGCAGGGCCGCTCTTGCGACACACTGGGTAAGGCATATTCTCAGAATGGAACACGAAAGGATACATCCAGATCTTGGAATTAGATATTCTAACGCGGAGCTACCTTATTGCGGCATACCCAATGTTCCTGCATTGGTACTTCAGTCTAGAAATGATATGACCCTCGGCCAATACCATTTTCGGTTGATAAAGGAACATATTTCTCATATTTCAGAAATCCACGAGCTTGACATGCCACATACCTCTAAGGTAGACTCCAAAGACAGAAGGAGATTAGTTAGGGACTGGATGACAAATCAATTGTCTTCGACATAATGGATAAGCATAATTAGCTTAGAATATTCATTATTTGGGCTAATATCATTATTGCTGCGACAATCAAAAACATCGGCCGAAGTAGTGAATAGCCATATCTCAGGACATATCCGGGCGCTAGGAAACCACCAATCATATTTGCTAGGGCAAATGGAATTGCAACCTCGTAGTTTACCGATGCAGCCATAGCAAAAATAGCAAAAGAACCTATATTTCCCCCGAAATTCAGAATTCTGCCAGTGGCAGCTGCCCTATCCATTCCAAAACCAGCACCTTTGATGTATCCGGCCATTAGCATACTACCAGTACCCGGTCCAAGAAAACCCTCATAGAATCCTAATCCGGCTCCCATTCCCACGGTTACCGGAATTACATTGCTCTCCTTGATTTCCTCCTCTTTCCCAAATTGGGGATTTAACAAGACATATAGAAACAGCGCTGAGAGGACAAAAATAACAATTCCAAGAAGAATATCAGCGCTGATAGATAGTACCACTTTGGCCCCGATTATTGAAAATACGATCATCAAACACCACCCAATCAAGGCAGGTTTCCTCGGTACAATTTCACTCTGCAGATACTTGGCACTCGCAATAGCCGCTGCTGCGGCGGATGCGAACTTATTGGTTCCCAGGGCCACGTGAGGTGGCAAACCAGCACTAATCATGGCAGGAAGCCGAAGTAATCCTCCTCCTCCTACGGCGCTATCAACAAATCCTGCAAATACCCCCAAAACCATCAACAGTAGGAATACTTCGTTGTCCACGAGGTTATCCGGAGCTCTCGGGATATCAGATTTGCAGTCAATTATCTATTGTTATCAGAATCGAATTGTAATATTCGATAAGGTGATTTTTCGCATTAAAGACTTAACTGATCTACACCATTGCTCACGTTTAGAGTACCTATATTTCAGAGTAATACTCGCCAACCGCTTCATCAATTTCTACGCAAGATGCCTCCTCATCCACGGTCATAGTAATCCCGTCTCTCCTAAGCACCTCTCCATCAACAAATACATCAAGAACCCTAGCTCCAGAGTATATTAGGTTTGGAAGCAGGCGTCTTCCTTCATTTCCCTTAGGGCGCATCCTAATGTCATCTAAGTCCCAAGTCACCCAGTCTTTGGATTCCTTAGTAGCTAGTTTCCATGTCTCCTTGGGGCCTAGAACTCTGGCATCCCAATGATCATGCCTCTGAATTAAGCTCGCTGCCTTTGATTCAGCCCTCATGTCAAGAGAGTTGTTGCTAGCCGCTCCATCTGTCCCCAATCTCACGTCTACACCCGCTTCTTTCATAGCTGGGTAGGACATTGTCCCTCCACATGCAAGTTTCTGATTGCTAGTCGGGCAGTGGACAGCATGGGCACCATGTCCTGCTAATATCCTCATCTCCTTTTTTGTCACCCAACCGCAGTGTGCGCAAACTGTGCCCTCTGTGAAATAGTCGATAGAGTCAAGATACTCTACGGGGTACATTCCGTGTTCGGAGTGGCAGTCTGCAACTTCCTTCCTAGTTTCAGAGGTATGTATGCTCAGCGTGCATCCCGTCCTTTGAGAAATTTCTGAGGCCTTTATCAACGTCTCTTCGGAACAGGTGTATACAGAATGTGTTCCTATTCCGTATTCTACTCTTCCTGGACTGGGAGATCCTCCAGAAATTAGAGACTCGACCTTCTTGAGCGCCTCTCCTGGCCCATTAGGATATGAGGGTGTTGGGAAATCTGTAATCGGGCCACAAACCTTGGCTCTGATTCCTGACTTAGCTAGAACATCGCCCACTATTTCGGGGTGGTAATACATGTCACAGGCAAAGGTAGTCCCTGTGGATATCATTTCGGCCACAGCTGCTCTAGTTCCCACCTCAACTAATTTAGGTGTCAGACCCTTCTCAACTGGAAATATTGAGGTCTCCAACCACTCCATAAGTGGTAGGCCCTCCCCCATAGATTTGTTCAGTACCATTGCCATGTGCGTGTGCCAGTTCTGAAGAGACCTAGTCACTATCTTGGAGCTACCATTGATTGTTTCCAAAACATCTTCGTCACCCTTACTATTTTCAAATCTACCATCTTTAAAGAGCAGAAAGTCACCATTTTGAATGGTCCCATCATCATCTATGAGCCAGGTATCGGTGATTCTCCTGGATTCCTCCCCCATATCCTTACCTTCATTTCAATTACTTACAAAATGCCCTCAAATGACTAACGATATTGCCCTCAGAGTCCTTCATCCATGCTTCCACTAGATCTCCTTCATTCATCGGTCCAACACCCTTAGGAGTACCTGTCCACACAAAATCTCCAGGTTCGAGGTCATACCATCGAGTCAGATTCTTCATGATTGAGTCTAAGGAGTGGACCATCATTTCCGTAGAGGCCATCTGCTTAGTCTCGCCATTTAGAGACAGGCCAATTTCCTTTGCACCACTATCCCAGTCGGTCCAAGTTCCTAGGACCCCTGATCCTCTGAAACCCTTCCCCTCAAGCCATGGCCAGCCCTCTAACTTAGCCATAGTCTGACGAGTTCTGTTTGTCGTATCTATTCCAACACACATCTGAATCGGTTCCAAGTTCTCACCGAGCCTTATTACCATCTCAACCTCGTGATCAATATGTTCTTTTGGTTCCAGAAGCGTTACAACATTATTCCCATGTTCATCGCAATCTACCATTGCGGAGGGGGGCATTAGAAAGAATCGAGGGTAATCCGTTACGTCTCCCAATATTTCCTTGGCGTGACCAGAGTAGTTTCTGAAGACCGCCCAACCGACTCCCATGGAGCACCCAATGAGGGACATATGATTAGCGCACCGGTATAGAAACCACTCATCAGGTTGAAGGATGACGCCATCTCTTGATTGGTCATGTCCGTAGACCCATATCGCAATTTGGGAGTATCAAAGGATGCCTCGGATGCTGAGATCAAGAGAGCATACAGGAAGCTTGCGAGACAATACCACCCTGACAGGAATCCCGGAGATGCTGCAGCTGAAGAGAGATT
>CACGIM010000007.1 GCA_902573115.1 uncultured Candidatus Poseidoniales archaeon | reverse complement strand
TTAGCTCCGAGGTGTCACCGGGTTCGGAAAGATCGCACCTAACAGATTCCGCTTTGCAACCCAATGATCTGATTTGATAGACCAATTCCGAGGATTCTACTTCCGAATTTCTATGATGTACTACGACGGAGAAGCCTGCTTCTGCCAGTCCTAGGCATATCTGCCTCCCTATCCTTTTTGCCCCTCCGGTAACGAGAACTGTCTCTGCCATGGCAGCCCGGAGAGAGTGACACATTTTACAATTGGTAATATTCCAGCAAGGACATATCTAGAAAACGGTTAATGTCGTACCTTCGCCCGGTGGTTGTAATGGAGAGGCGGTTACCGACTATTGACTCCTCGAACAGCGATAGAAATGCGTGTTCTGATGGCTATATTTCTAGCCCTGTGCAAAAGAGGAAATCGATGAGAAAAAGGCTTCCTGCATGGTTCAAGACCTCCCTCCCGACTGGCGATTCTCAAGATAGATTCAACGGAACTAAAAATAATGTAAACCAACATGGGTTGAATACCGTATGCGAAGAGGCCCGGTGTCCAAATGTCCATGATTGCTGGGGCAGGGGAACTGCCACATTCATGATTGCTGGAGATGTTTGCACAAGGGGGTGCAGATTCTGCGCAGTCGGAACAGTGAAGAGTCCGCCAAAGTTAGATCGAAATGAGCCTTTGGAGCTTGCTGATGCGATTTCTAAGATGGGGTTAAGTTATGCAGTAATTACTGTCGTAAATAGGGATGACCTATCTGACGGTGGGGCCCGGCATTATCGCAATTGTATTCTCGAGATACGGAATAGAAATCCAGAGGTTGGAATAGAGCTGCTTTGCTCTGACTTGGATGGAAACAAGGAAGCTCTTGAGTTGCTTCTGAAAAATCTTCCATTGAAGGTGTTCGCCCACAATGTTGAGTGCGTGCCGAGGTTGGATTCAATAGTTAGAGACCCGAGGGCATCGTTTGATCAATCATTGGAGATACTAGAATATGCTAAAATTCTACGGCCTGACCTCCTAACCAAAACTAGCCTCATGGTGGGTCTCGGAGAGTCTGATACGGAGGTAGAGCAGGCTTTGCAGAAGATCAGAGAATCGGGAGTGGATATGGTGACATTGGGCCAATACCTCCAACCTAGCTACAAACATATCCCAATTGATAGGTTCCCGGAGCCTGAGAAGTTTGCAGACTGGGACCAAATTGCCAGATCGTTAGGATTTAGTGCAGTTGCCAGTGGTCCGTTGGTTAGATCTAGCTACCGGGCTGGTTTGTTATGGGAAGAGGCCATCGGTGGAGAGCCAGTAGTTACTAGAGATTCCACAGGATCCGCAGTAAGTCATCTGTTTCTTAATGAAGAAACGGTAGTCGTCAAAGGCCAAACGTCATGAGTGTAAGTAGGGTGTAATCTGTATGGGCTCCGATATGAAAGAATCGAAAATTGAGGTCCCCGATGCTCCTTTTAGACCAGGGGAAGTATCGAGTTTCGAGTCTTGGACATGGGAGCCAGGGGATCTAAGCAAGCCCGAAGCTACAACTTGTACATATGATGAAACTGCACATCTGGCCAATGGCTTGGTAAGAGTCCTTGATGACAAGGGAGAAGCCTCTGGAGAATGGGACCCCGACTTGGACCCAGAAGTTCTCCGACTGGGTCTTGAGCATATGGTCAGGCTTCGTATTTTTGATGATAGGATGATGAAGATGCAAAGGACAGGTTTGTTATCTTTCTACATGAGGTCTTTAGGAGAAGAAGCAGTTGCTATAGCTCAGACCATGGCGTTAAATCAAGATGACTGGATATTCCCAACGTATAGGCAACCCGGTGCCCAATTTGTCCGAGGTAGGGATATGGTTAGCATGATTTGTCACTGCATCGGAAACGAAGAAGACAACATCAAAGGGAGGCAGATGCCTGTTCATTACTCTTATCGCGATGGGAGGTTCATCTCGATTTCAAGCCCCGTGGGAACTCAATTCAGTCAGGCGGTAGGAGTTGCTCTGGCCTCCAAGCACAAGGGACTAGATGAAGTGACCATCACATGGATAGGAGATGGTGCGAGTGCAGAAGGGGACTACCATTATGCGCTAAATTTTGCCAGTGTTTACAATGCTCCTGTGATCTTAAACTTGGTAAACAACCAATGGGCAATTTCAACTCATGCAAATTTTGCCACGGGAAAAGGCAATTTCGCTACAAGGGGACTCCCTTACGGACTAGCATCAATTAGAGTAGACGGAAATGATTTCCTAGCCCTCTATTCAGTTACCAAATGGGCAAGGGAGAGGGCTTCGGCGGGATTGGGTGCTACGCACATCGAGGTATTGACATACAGAGCAGGAGCTCATAGCAGCAGTGACGATCCTAGTAGGTATCGCCCTGGTGATGAACATACCAAATGGCCAGGTGGGGACCCAGTTTTGAGGCTTAAAGACCACTTGATTAAGATTGGAGAGTGGAGTGATAAAAGGCAAGATGACCTTGAATCGAGGATGGATAGCGAGGTAGTTGATGCCTACAAGGAGGCGGTCAAGTACGGGGATTTGGCCAACGGCCCATACCCATCATCAGACACCATATTTACAGAGGTGTACGAGGAAATACCCTGGCACCTTAAGGAACAACATGATCAAATGATGGAGGAGTAAATGTGCCGAATATGAATATGATTCAAGCGCTCAATAGTGCTCTCGATATAATGCTCGATCGTGACAGGGATGTGATTATTTTTGGCGAAGACGTAGGATACTTCGGTGGAGTTTTCAGAACTACTGATGGTCTGCAAGAACGACACGGTGACCATCGAGTCTTCGACACTCCACTATCGGAGGGTGGAATTGCTGCTACGGCATTTGGAATGGGCTTGAATGGACTGAGGCCCGTAGTGGAAATTCAATTTGCTGACTATATCTTTCCCGCCTATGATCAGATAGTTAATGAGATGGCAAAGATAAGGCACCGATCAGGAGGAGAGTTTTGGTCCCCAGTAACCCTCAGGACACCAGCTGGGGGAGGAATTAGGGGAGGCCATCATCACTCACAGTCGCCCGAGTCACAGTTTACCCACACTCCAGGTTTGAAGGTAGTATATTGTTCGACACCATACAACGCCAAGGGTCTGCTGATCAGCTCAATCGAATGCAATGACCCAGTGATATTTTTTGAGCCTAAGAGATGCTACAGAGGCCCATTCTATGGCGACCCTCACAAGGTCCCAACATGGGCCGATCACCCCGAAGCAGAAGTTCCAGAGGAACACTACAGTATCCAATTGGGAAAGGCAAGGTTAGCCACGGAAGGGGATAGTTGTACTGTCATTGCCTGGGGGGCGATGGTCCATGTATGCGAGAAGGCAATAGAGGAAAGCGGCGTCTCTTGTGATCTAATAGATCTTCAGAGTTTGGTACCATGGGACAAGGATGCGATAACAAAATCTGTCGAGAAGACTGGACGTTGCGTTATTGTCCACGAAGCCCCCAAAACTAGTGGATTTGGAGCAGAAATGGCAGCGTCAGTGCAAGAAAGGTGTTTCTACATGTTGGAGAGCCCGATTGAAAGGGTGACCGGTTGGGACACACCATTCCCCCATACTACTGAATGGGATTACATGCCCGGACCTACTAGAATTGCAGCGGCGATACATAGAACACAGGAGGATTGAGATGGGTAATTTTGTATTCAAACTACCAGATATTGGAGAAGGAGTTGTAGAAGGAGAGGTGGTGCAATGGCATGTTTCCCTTGGTGATAAGGTAGCAGAAGATGACTCGATAGTTGACGTTATGACAGACAAAGCGACCGTGACCATACCCTCGCCTGTCGCCGGAGTCGTGAGCTCGCTGAGTGGGGACGTAGGGGATATGATTGCCGTTGGTTCAACACTATTGGAGATAGACGTCGAAGGGAGTGGCGCAAAAAGCGAATCGGAAAAGGAAACTACAGAATCTGAAAAAGCGGAGCCTGGAAGTAAAGCGGAAGAAATATTGGAACCCGAGCCAATCCCTGAACCCGAGCCAATCCCTGAACCCAAGTCTAGCATCGATCGGGAACCAGTAAATGAGCCTGAAAAACAAGATTTAGAAGTCCCTTCTAAAGTTCAATCGCCTTCATCTCGAAGCGTATTGGCTAGCCCGGCTGTGAGAAAGAGAGCCAGAGAGGCAGAAGTAGACCTAGGATCGGTTAGGGGTTCAGGACCAGCAGGAAGAGTTAGACATGCTGATTTAGACGCTTTCATTGCAGCTGGCGGGGCTATTTCTGGGGCGGCACCGACATCTTACCATGAAAAGAGAACAGAAGTAACACCGGTGAAGGTAGTTGGCCTTAGGCGGAAGATATCGGAACAAATGACAATTAGCAAAAGTAGGATACCTCACTTCTCTTACTTTGAAGAGGTAGATATCACTGAACTGGAGTCGCTCAGGAAGATACTCAATGCGACAAAGGATGATAACCAACCCAAGCTAACCTACCTCCCTTTCATCATGCTCGCATTGTCCAAGATAATGCCCGATCATCCAGAATGCAACGCTCTCTTTGATGATGATAATGGAGTGGTTAATCGGCACTCTGCAGTTAACCTGGGAATCGCAACACAGACTGATAGAGGCCTGTATGTTCCTGTCGTAAAACACGTTGAGTCGATGGACATTTGGAAGGCTGCCTCGGAAATGCAACGAGTTTCGGGATCTGCAAGGAGTGGTAGTGCAAGCCTTGATGAGTTGACTGGATCGACTTTCACGATCACAAGTTTGGGTCGAGAGGGTGGTTTGGGGGCTACTCCAATAATTAATCACCCTGAAGTTTCGATTCTTGGGATTCATAAGGCACGTGAGATGCCCGTGGTAGTCGATGGGCAGATTTTGGTCAGGAGAATCATGAATCTGTCAAGTGCATTCGATCACAGAGTTGTGGATGGGGCTGATGGGGCATCCCTAATTCAACATCTTAAGAGAATGCTTGAGAATCCAGCGCTTATTTTCATGTGAGGTTTGATATGAACGAGTCACTAAAGTGCCAGGTCCTTGTAGTGGGTGCCGGCCCCGGGGGTTATGTTGCTGGAATTAGGGCAGCTCAACTTGGACTCAAAACAATAGTTGTTGAGAGTGATAAAGCCGGGGGAACATGCCTCATAAGAGGCTGTATTCCGAGCAAGGCAATTATACACGCAGCTGACCGATTTGATTCTCTTAGGAAGCATTCCACTGAAGAGGGGCACATGGGACTCTCGGTTTCGGGGGAACCTGAGGTCAACATGTCCGCGCTTGTATCGTGGAAAGATTCCATCGTTGAACGACTTAACAAAGGTGTGGAAGGATTACTGAAAGCAGCTGGTGCGGACCTGATCAAGGGTTGGGCTAAGTTCGACGGTCCTAAGAGTTGCAACGTTAGGACTTCGGATGCAGAAATAAGAATCGAGGCGGAAAATGTTATTCTAGCAACGGGATCCAGCCACATAGATTTGCCATTTATGCCATGTGATGAGGAGTTTATTCTTTCATCGACCGGAGCTCTTGATTTGGACAAGCTGCCAAAAAGCATAGCCATAGTTGGTGGTGGCTACATAGGACTGGAGATAGGATGTGCCCTAGCCAAACTAGGAACAGATGTGACCATAATTGAAGGAATGGGTAGCATTCTAGAAATAATGGACAAAGAGATACGCAGGCCTTTGGAGTTATGGCTGAAGAAACATGGAGTTGCCGTACATACTGACTCTCTTGCTAGGGGTGCAGAGATGAAAGGTAAAGGGGCTTCCAGAAAGGTGGAGTTGTATTTTGAAAGGGACGGAGAAGATCACAAAGTGAAGGTAGACAAGATTCTTGTCACCGTCGGGAGGAAACCTAACACTAAGGGTTGGGGACTTGAAAACATGGGACTCAGAATGGATTCCTCTGGCCGGTTTATCAGAATCGATAGGAAATGCAGGACCTCCATCCCTGGAGTTTACGCCATAGGTGACGTGTCTGGAGAGCCTATGCTGGCTCACAAAGCTAGTGCGGAGGGGGAGATGGTTGCTGAGATCATTGCAGGGCACAAAAGAGAGTTCGACAATGTGGCCATCCCTGCAATAGTATTTACCGAACCAGAAATCGTGTCTGTAGGCCTCACGCCAAATGAAGCAAAAGAGAGAGGAGAAGAGGTAATTGTAGGGAAGTTCCCACTTGCGGCAAATGGCAGAGCTTTAAGTTTGGAAGCTGAGAAAACTGGTGGTTTTATCCGGGTGACTGCACGTGAATCTGATCATGTGATCTTAGGAATTCAGGCAGTAGGGAGCCACATTGCTGAGTTGCATGGTGAATTCGTTTTGGCGCTTGAGATGGGCTCATTGCTGGAGGACATTGCCGGAACGATTCACGCGCATCCGACTATGTCGGAGGCGTTCCATGAAGGCGTTCTCAAGACATTGGGGCATGCCATCCATATTAGCTGAGGTTTGGGATGGAAAAAATAAGTGTAGCTAGATTGGGAATTGTGGAATATTCCGTGATGGCAGAACAGATGAAGAAGCTACAAAGACTGAGATTTGAAGGCAGTTTGCCAGATATCCTCATCTTTGTTCAGCATCCTGAGATTGTGACCATTGGACCGAAGGCATTGAGGGATGAGGTAGTTGTTGATGGATATCCGACAATAGTAACTGACAGAGGAGGAGGGGCGACCTGGCATGGCCCTGGGCAGCTTGTGGCATACCCAATTGTAAAGTGGGGCATTGAGGAGCAGAGCATCAGAAGTATAATCGGCAGATTAGAAGATTGGGGCATCGAAGCCTTATCGAGATGTGGAGTCAGGGCCTACAAGGACCCTGCCATGCAGGGAGTTTGGGTAGATGGCCACAAGATTTGCTCGATTGGGCTATCTTTTCTGCATTGGGTTAGCAGACATGGGATGTCGATAAACATCGACACGCCAGATACTAGAGTTGAGGACTTAGAAGGTTGTGGAATCGAGGCAGGAATGCACACTAGTTTGGCAAAATTAGGGTACACAAAGGATTCAGAGGGCAGAAAAATTAATTCAGAGAGATTGCAAACTGAGCTTCTGTCCGTGTGTGAGAGGCACCTTGGGCGAATACCAGAGGAATCGGATGTTTCATTGGTGGAGGTCGTGGTATGAGACCCAAAAGGGGCATATTGGCAGCACATTGGGCTTTGGACCCAGAAACTACATTCCTGAACCATGGGTCATTTGGGGCTGTACCCAACGTAGTCTTGAAAGAGCAAAGTTTTCTTCGCTCACAAATTGAAATGGATCCCGTAAGATTCTACGAAAGGGAGTTTCAAGAACTAATGTATGAAGCTAGAAAATCCCTCTCTTTTTTCCTTAACGCCGACCCAAATGGAATGACATTCGTGAGGAATGCTACCGAGGGGGTAAACACGATCCTGAGGAGTCTAAATCTCAAAGAGGGTGATGAAATCATTGTTCCTAACCACTCATACCAAGCTTGCTGGAACGCAGTTGACTTCGTAGCTGAAAGATCAGGGGCGAAGACTGTTGTCGTCGATATCCCATTTAGAGTCCGGAACAAGAGTCAGATTCTGGATCTGATCATGGATTCGGTTACGGAGAGAACGGTCTTGGCACTGATTGATACTGTGACAAGTCCAACGGGCCTAAGAATGCCCTTCGAAGAATTAGTTGAAAGACTTCAATCATCGGGAGTTGATGTCCTATTGGATGCCGCTCACGGACCTGGAATAGTTCCGTTAGACCTCGAAAACCTAGGCGCAGCATACTGTACCGGAAACTGCCACAAATGGATTTGCACCCCTAAAGGTTCAGCATTTCTACACATAAGAGATGACAAAAAAGACATGATTCGGCCTCTTAGTATCGGCCATGGTTCTAGCTTCCAAGGATCCGATCAGGAGAAGTTTGACTATGAATTCGGATGGCCTGGTACTCAAGACCCAACACCTTGGCTTTGTATCCCCAAAGCCATAGAATTCCTTGGTGGTTTAGTGGAAGGTGGGTGGCCAATAATCATGCAGAGGAATAGGAAGTTGGCTCTAGAAGGGAGAGGGGTAATCTGCGAGGCCTTAGGAACTAGCCCTCCGGTTCCAGACTCGATGGTGTCATCCATAGCCTCGATAGAGATTCCCAGCGATGGGGATATTGGGCCGATGGAATTCGAAGGGGACCCGTTTCACAATCTACTATATGATCAATACAGAATCCAAGTCCCGGTTTTCCCTTGGGTACACCACAAAACCCGGTATATTAGGATCTCAGCACAAATGTATAACCACATCGACGAGTATTATTTTCTCGCTGAGGCACTGAAAAATAACCTCTAAAAAAGCAACCTTTCAAGGAGTTGGTGCGCCGCCGAGAGCGTATGCCTGAAGCGGTTGTAGCACTCACCGGAGCTTCTGGAGCAAGATATTGCGTGAAACTGGTCCAGTCGTTGGTAGAGCATGGATGGACCGTGAATCTGATAGTTACCGGCACCGGTGCGATAAATCTTGACCTTGAGTGCCAGATGACTCCTGAAGACTTAGCCGATCACGATCTTGTAAATCTTGAAGATAATCGAAATCTAGCGGCCAGATCGGCCTCAGGGTCTGCAAGGTTCGATGCGTACATCGTATGTCCAGCAAGTGGAACTACCATTGGCAAGATTGCCTCAGGAATAAGTGACAACCTTGCAACTAGGAGTGCTTTGGTAGCTATGAAGGAGAGAAGGAAATTGATAATAATTCCAAGAGAGGCACCTTACTCCACACCCCATCTTAGGGCAATGGCAAACCTATCAGAATGGGGCGTCGTCATTCTTCCCGCAAGCCCGGGTTTCTACCACATGCCCCAGACAATAGAGGATTTAGTCGACTTCGTAGTTGCCAGAATACTCGACCAATTAGGCATTGATCACACTTTAGGGAAGAGGTGGACCGGCGAAGAAGTCGAGTCGTGATAACGATGCGTAGCTTACTCCTTTCTGGAATGGGTTCAATAAAGGTGGAAAGAGTTGGAACAATATGACCGATTGGTCTTCGAAAACCGTAGAGCAACTGAAGATTGAGCTACGATCCAGGGGGTTAGGAGTTTCTGGGAACAAGTCCATTTTGGTTGAGAGGCTTTCCATTTCCGAGAAGAAATCAGAAGTTTTAGAGGCCGAAATTCCTAGTGATGAGGGAAATCCGAGCAAGAGTACCTTCGGTAGTGGGTTGGCAAATTTGTACAACAGAAAATTCAATCAGGTACCCGCCAAAGCTATTTTTCTTGCCTCCATCATGATTATGGGCACGGTCGGAGGTGGACTTATTTTCGGAGAGGATATAGCAAAGTGGGCTAAAGGTAGTCAAGAGTATGTAATTATTGATTTTGACTCCAATCAATCGAGAGCTTATGCACAAGGATTGGTAGCATTAGGAGATCCACAATGGGGGGGAAGGTTGTCCGGGACAGTTGAAGAGGAAAATGCAGCGCAATCGATCAAAACTAATTTTTCCAACAGTGGTTTACCATCAATTCTCGACGAGTTCGAAGTTCCATTGTACTACATGGGGAACCAATTCGATCTTATGATTTGCCAGCCGGGTAACTTGGGTGGAATATTTGGTGGCCCCACCCCATGTTCCTTAGCAGATATTGACAGGGATGAGACTGAATTCATACATACTCAAGACTACGTTGTTCAGGGTTATAGCGGCAGCCTCAACATTCCCGCGAGCAGCGACGTCGAGGTCTTTGATTTAGGGATGGGGAACGAATCGGAAGACTGGGCGTCGGCCGGAAATGGCATTGGTGTTGTTTGGTTGATGGATGGTCAAGATGGGGAACCGGGTACGGAAAGTAATACTGTCCTAATGCAGAGGGCCCAATTGAATAGTCTTAGAGGCCTGATCACAATTAATTCCAGACAAAACTGCGATGATTTGGTGCAAGGCGACTGTGTCCCTTACTCGAAGTCTTTGGACATCACTCAGTTTAGCGAGAAGCCATACAATATAGGATTCATCATGGTATCTAGAAGCGTTGGTGAAACAATCGTAGAGCAAGTAGTCAATGGCGATGGAATGCTGCAATTCCAAGTTGACGTAGACAATCAACAAGAAGGGTACATCCATGTTCCCTGCGGAATTATTGAAGGGAGCTCTGAAGATCTGATCATCATCGGGGCCCATCACGATACGGTATACAACGGGCAGGGGGCAATAGACAATACCGCGGGAACGGCTACTGTGATGGAAATGGCTAGACAGATGGCGCTTGTTGAAACTGAACTAGGTGAGCCGAAAATGACGATTTATTTTTGCACATGGGGAGGGGAAGAAGAGGGGCTTTGGGGCTCAAAGGAATGGGTGAAGAAGTATCAATCTGATCTCCAAGATAATCTAAGACTTTACATCAATCTAGATATGAACCACGTGGACTTAGAAAGAAACTCCGGCCTTACTTTCCAGGGGAATAGCAAATCAGATGTTAGCCACATTGAAGGGATCGTTGCCAAATTCAGCTCTAAGCATCCAGAATTGGCAAACAAATATCCAATAAATATCAGGTATCTAGCGTCTGAAGAGATGCCCTACAATTCCGATCATGCACCGTTCGTTTACGACGTCTATGGGGACGAGGGGGCGGACACGGAGTATGGGATGGCGATGCTCTGTTACGGCTCTGGATCTTCAGAATATCACACGTATCTTGACAACATGGATAGGTTCAACGAGGAAAGTCTCTCCGTCTCAGGAATAATCTACGGTTCCTTGGTACGTCATCTAGCATGGAGTTAAGGCCCGCATATCGAAACAATCTGTTGATAATCTGGTTCTATACCTGGATTTTCCGCGACCCATCGATATTTTACGAACCCCTTTGGGTCGACTATCACTATGGCTCTGTTCGCACTGACATATCCTTCAAGTCCTCCAAGGCCAACAAATTTAGCGTCGTACAAGTCTATAACCTCTCTATCTAAATCTGATAGCAATTCAAATTCTATCTCGTATTTTCTGGCAAACTCTCCATTGGCCCAAGGAGAATCTACGCTTATTCCAATTACTTTGGCGCCCACAGTATTCAGTTCAGAGAGATTGTCCTGTAATGAGCACATCTCTTGGTCACATACGCCTGTAAAAGCTCCAGGGTAGAAGGCTAGAATCACTGCCTCTCCTTGATAATCAGAGAGTGATACTTCTTCTTTTGATGTGTTCTTCAATGTAAAATTAGGGGCTTTTTCGCCTACTCCAACCATGTATCTCCGAGAGGCTTCATATTTTCAAGGTGCCCTGTTTCACATTCTCTCTGGCAACCCTATTCCAAGGAGCCCAAGACCTAGTTGTAATTGTCTTGCAGTCAGATCACATAACGATAGCCGGCTAAGTTTAGAGTTTTCATCGTCGGGGTTCAAAACTTTACAATTCTCGTAAAAGGTAGCGAATGAAGATGCGATTGATAGGAGGTGGAAGCAAAGCTTGTGTGGATTAAATGATCTTATTGATTCTTCAAGTATTGACGGAAAATCAACAAGCTTCCTTGAAAGATATATTTCGTCTGGGTGATGTAGTAGAAATTTTGATCCGGTTATTTCTTCTCTCTCACCTGTCCATCTCCTGAAAATACTGCAGATTCTGGCATATGCATATTGCAGATAAGGAGCCGAGTTCCCATCAAAAGAAAGCATTCTTTCCCAATCAAAGACGTAGTCCTTGGTCCTCTCGGTGGATAGGTCAGCAAACTTTACGGCACCGATGCCAACTAATTTAGCTACTTCTTCCCTCTGTTTTTCATCTAAGTCCGGGTTCTTTTTGCTGACTGCTTCATTTGCGCGATTAATGGATTCTCTAAGCAGATCATGGAGCTTGATTACCTCTCCCTCCCTACTCTTCAGAACTTTTCCACTGGTGTCCAGGACAGATCCAAAATTAACATGAGTTGCATTGTTCGAATCTGGCATGAAACCTGCCATTGTTGCAACCTGGAAAACCATCTCAAAGTGTTGTTTCTGAGGAGTTCCGACTACGTACAAAAGTCTATCACAATTAAGCCTCTCAATCCTATCAATTATGCAGGCAAGATCTGATGTACTGTAGTTGTATCCACCGTCCCCTTTCCTAATTATCATTGGAAGGGGTTCCCCCTCACGATTGTACCAACCCCCCGGGAATACAACATCGGCACCATCGCTATTTTCCAGAATACCTTCTTTCGAAAGTCTCTCAACCACTATTGGCAATAGATCCTGATAGCTTGATTCTCCCCTGATGTCTTCATCCTCCAGAAGTACGCCTAGCAAAGAGTAAACTTCGTTGAAATACCTCATCGATTCTGCCACTAAGACCCTCCAAAGTCTAAGCGTCTCATGGTCCCCTCCCTGGAGTTTTACCACCCTCTCTCTCGACCTCTCAGCGAATTCGTCATCGGACACAAATTTCTCTCTCGCTTGCTTGTAGAACGAGTCTAAGTCACCTACACCCAATTCATTAGCTGCTTCGTCCTCCCCAAGATCAAGAAGATGTTCGATCAGCATTCCAAATGGGGTTCCCCAATCTCCTATGTGATTCTCTCTGATTACTTTGTGCCCCATGAACTCTAGCATTCTGACTATTGTATCTCCGATAACCGTTGACCTGAGATGGCCAACATGCATCTCTTTTGCTACATTGGGGGCAGAATAATCTACCACATATGTCAAACTCACGTCTGTTCTGACTCCAATTCGATCATCGGGGTGAATTTCCATAAGACGTCTAGAAAGCCAAGATGGCTTGGCCTTCAAATTCACAAATCCACTGATATTTGAAACTTCAGCAATTTCCTCTAATCCAGTTGAGACTAGGGTACGTATTTCTTCTGCGATATCTTCAGGCGACCTACGCAGTATCTTAGCTAGGGAATGGCAGGGCAGGGCAACATCGGCGTGGTCTTCCACAGTAGCCCTTCCGAATAGCCCCAACCAATCAGAATCGGAAACACCAAGTGAGCTCATTGCTTCAGAAAAAAAGGGTACTGACTCTTGAATTAGATCTCTGATCATATCACCTCAAGATATCGGATACCTCAGCAGAGCAGCAATGCCTCCAAAAGCCGAATGCATGGTAGCTCCTTCCTCGGTATCCAGAGAAATTAGCCTAACGTTTGCTGATGTATGCCCTGCTAAAACGGAAAGCTCATCTATCAAGTCCACTGTTCTACTTTCGTCTTGGGTTAGGTTGCTTGAGTTGCAATCAGGGCAATTTCTAGATGTCGTGGCATTATCAACGGTTGATGCCCATTCTTTTTTACACTCTTTGCAGGACCAGAATACTCGCTTCTTTGTTATTGCCTCTGATAGAAGTAGAGTCTGAACAGCGCCCTGATCTAATGCGGATCTAATCATTACTTCCCCATATGTAGCCTTTGGATTCGTTTGCATAACCTCTCTGAGGAATTCATCCACCAGAGTTCGTTCCAAGTCAAGCTCGATCTGATCCATTGTGGATCCTGCCCTTTGGATTAGTTCCCTAAGGCCGCTTTCATTGGAGTAGCCGACGTCAAAAAATGGTTCAGCTATCAGCTTCTTTATTTCATGGTGGAAATAATCTTGCTTGACTACAAAATCTTTGGTCGCGCCTGGCCCTCCGATGATTATTCCCCTTAGGTCTTGAACCATAGGCAGCCAATAGTTTGAGGCCCTTTCTGTGGCCTTCTTGAAGAATTTATGAGCTGCTTCTTCTATTAGCCTCTCAAACCTCTGGGCCGATTGCCCCCCCCCTACCGTGTTTGGATGGGACCAATGAAGTAATATGTTCTTGGCAGTGTAATCTTTTTCCTGATGCCAAACCATATGCTGCTTCAGATCTATCAATTACAAATAACCCATATGATGTTCTGTCGATTAGCATTTCTTCTAGCTGACTTATTTCGAAGGTCGAATCGCACCTGTATCTGAATGAAGGAAAAGGTTCGGGAGGGTCGTCCACGACAGTAGAAGTGAGTCTAGTCTTATTGTTGCCAACGATCACATGTCCGACAAATATTGCTATCCCACCGGTCCCTGGTGTTTTGTAACGATTTAATGTAGAAATAGCGGATTCAATTGCATCCGTAACATGCTTTTTTGTCGATTTTGACTTTATGTTAGCTGCCTGTCCGGCCTCTTGACCGAGGTGTTGCCTTACGTCATGAATCATCCTGTCAGGAGGAACAATCACTGTGACCAGCTCGGTCCCCATCCCCTTCATTGCAGATAGATCCTTGATCGCCTTCTTAAGACGAAGTCTCCGCTGTTGCTGCTCCAGATCGTCGGACATGAGCTCCCTCCGTTATTTGCCATCACGGGCGGCATTTCAACCCTTCAGCGTTGATAGAGCATACGAATTGAAAGGTGGGGTGCCGACCTAGAGACATGGCGAAAGTAGTGGTGGCGCTCGGAGGGAGCCTTTTGCGGCCCGAAGTGAAAGATCGTCACAATTGGCTACTGGAGTTAGTTTCAATATTGAGAGATAGGGTTAGTTCAGGGGATCGCATTGCCCTAGTCGTTGGAGGTGGAGCCCCGGCGAGAGAAGGGATTGAGCTAGCTAGGCCTATTATTGGAGACATCTCCCATCTGGATAGAATTGGGATAGCAGCGACCAGGCTGAATGCCACCATTGTGAGAGAGGCCCTATCTGATGAAGGGATTGAGGTATCGGGAAATATACCCGAAAGCGTGGAAGAAGCGGCATCTGAATTGGGGTATTTCGATGTAGTTGTAATGGGGGGTACGGTCCCAGGACATACAACTGATGCTGTTGCGATTAGTCTGGCAATAGAGGTGGGTGCGATGAAGTGTATCATTGCGACAAATGTATCCAATGTTTATTCTGAAGACCCCAAGTCTAATCCCGGGGCAAAGGCATTCGACGATCTAACTCTAAATCAATTGCAAGAGATTGTAGGCCCTCCGAAGCATGGGGGTGCAGGTGGTTCACAAGTCGTCGATCCCGTCGGAGTAGGAAATGCGGTAGCTAATGGGCTGGCGCTAGACATACTTGATGGCAGAAAGACGGAGAGGATCAGAGGCTCACTTGAAGGTCTGGAATTTGATGGAACCAAGGTGAGAGGCTGATGGTTAGTCGAAAGGACACCATTATGAAAGCGGCGAGAAGGACTGCGAAGCAAGCCCAGGTTGCAGCCTCTAGAAGAACACCCAAGACCAGGGGAAGAATTGAGGCAGAGCCACACAGGCATTGCGTAGTTTGTTGGAAGCCGATCTCATTGGAAAGTGAACCGGCTATTTGCAATGATTTGAATTGCGAAACAGTAAATGAACGGAGAGAACGTTCTAGGAAGCGGTGGGCATTCTTGATGTACTCTGGAGTCGCAATATTTGTTGGTATGATAATTGTGCAGGTGGTTGTTTGACACCAGGGGCAAAAGTTCGATTAGTGTTTCAAACGGAGAGCTAGAGTATGATGGTGAGGATCTTATCGATATTGCCGGGTTTTGTAGGTGCACTTTGCCTCATAATAGTGGGGATTAGCCTAATTGGATACCAGTCTGCTGAATCTGGTTCAGAGGTACCGATTGTTCCCTGTTCGGAAGGAGAAATTGTTTGCAATATTGGGATGACTGGGTCGGATATGGAAGTCCCACTAGCATTCATGCTCCTAGACATAAAGTTGGAAGTAGAATGGTCGGAGCCGAACAGGGGATGGATAGGAGTTGTAGAATCTGAGGCTGCAGAAACATGCCCCCCGGACTCTAATGGCCTTACTCAATGTGAATCTGAGGACATCAATAATTTCCTAATAACAGGAGGGCCAGATTCCGATGGCTCATTGGAGTTTCAAATTGATCCCGGATCGTATAGATTTGTCTCGGGGGGCTACGATGGTGCGGGCCTAGACTCTCAATTAGTGAAAATGTCCACAAGCATTCATCTAAATAATTACGTAGAGTTAGTGCTAGCCCTTGCTTCTGGCCTACTTCTGCTAGGTGCAGGAGAAATGGCCTTCCCGTTGAGGAATCTGGTCAATAGGTTCAGGGAGAAATAGTGTACCCTACTCAGTATCGTTGAATAACCCCCTCACCTTGGGAGATTCGTGCAAGTTGTCAAATGCCCTAATTGCGGGTCAGAAATAGATGTATCCGGACTTCTGCCATCCTTCGGAGGATATGATTTCTACTGTGTTGTTTGTGGAAACACTTGGCATGTCTAAACTACCCTGAGTCCTCTCTCGGCCAGTGATCAGGAAGAGTCAGAGGATCGGATATTTCGTCAGCAGCAATTATCTCGATCAGTTTCGATCTAATTTCTTCAAGACCGTCTCCTGTCACAGAGCTTATCCTGTATTCATCCGTCTCCGGAATACCATCCAATATGTCTGATTTGGAACCTACAACTAACACTTCTCTACCGGGAATTAATCCTCTTACCTCTGACAAAAGACTCTCCTGTTCATTAATTGGGGTCGTTGACTCTCCCGACCTATCTATCAAGAATAGAACGATGTCTCCTGTGTTTTCTAAAGCTGCAATGGCTTGCATCTCGATTTGGTTTCTTTCTGCCATTGGACGGTCCAGAAGACCGGGAGTATCCACCATCTGATAGACTCGTCTCCGATGTGTAAAGTGACCCAAATGTAGCTGCTTGGTCGTAAATGGGTATGAGGCAACTTGGGGTTCTCCGCTAGATAATGCCCCAATTAGAGCAGATTTTCCCACATTAGGGGATCCTGCCACAACTATGCAAGGCTCTAGGGGGTCAAGAGAGGGTAGCTTCCTGAGTATATCTCTTGACTCGCCAAGCCACATAATCTGTGGGGAAATCTGGTCAATTACTGAAGAAAGCCTCCCATAAGCATGCCTCCTAGCTTTGTGAAATCCGTCTATGTCCCTCAATCTAAGAATTTTAGCTTGAGCCTCTCCTGAAATTCTCTGGGACCTCTCAGCAGCCCATTGCAAGGCACTTAGATTCTTTTTGTAATCGTCACACCCCACCGCTGCGTCTACCAATGCTCTATCGAATTCGGTCAGAGCATTCAGACTAGGCCATCTATTTACGTAAGAATTCAGTGTCTTCGTTGCTACGTCACAGGCGGATTGAACCATACGATTCATTTGCTTTCTTACACGATGATATTTGTCGGGATCCTCAACCAAATCTGCCTGGCCACTAGCTCTGCTAAACGCCTTGTCCAGTATTTCCTGGGGATAAAGTACGGTGGGAATCGATCTCCATTCGACAGAAGCCATGGCATTACCTAATCCCCGCCGCCACTGCATTGCACTTCAAGCATTAGTTTAGCTTGTCGACACTACTGTATTATTGACCCGTTTGTTTTTTTATGACCACCCTATCGTTGAGGCCATGTCTGACGCCAGCGATGGGGGCTTACCAGATTGGGCCATTAGGCTTCATGAAGAATATGGATCCCCTAGCCTAGAGGAGCTAGGCGATGTTTTTCACGGCCCTTTAATGGAGAGAAAATACGGCCTTAGAAAGGATGACTTGGTAGAAATGCTGCTGGATCGGAGGATGATTCCCGAGAATAGGGACCCGCTAATTAGGGGAATGATGATGGGGGGCAGAAGCACTTCGATAGATATCTTGGACGAAAATGGAGAATTTAGATCCATATCTAGAGATGCCATTGTCGAGGTTAGATTGGTCACCCACTTGAGAAAGACATATATCGAGGATGAGGAGCTATTAAAGTTCGAAAAGGACGACATGAAGAGAAGATCCGAAGTTCACGAAATGACAGAGAAAAAGATGGATGACCACGGAAGTCACCTTTGGGGGTAAATGAATGGGCACCTTATCTGCAAAAGATTGCGTACCCTGTAAAGGCGGCGTTCCTCCCCTTAGTGAAGAAGAATCAGGCGCGTTTCTTTCTCAAATAAATGAGGACTGGAAATTGGTTGAAAATCATCACCTAACACGCACATGGGCATTCCCCGATTTCGCAAATGCTATGCATTTCACGAATTCATTGGGAGGGATATGTGAGGAACAGGGGCATCACGCAGACTTCGAATTGGGATGGGGGAGGGTGGTTGCCGTGATCTATACGCACAAGATAGACGGCCTAACTGAGTCGGATTTCGTATTAGCTGCAAAGTTTGACGAAGTTAGGTGATAGCGTGTCTAATGCATTGCGAATGCACGTTTTCGTATGCACCAATGAGAGGGAAAATGGCCATCATCGAGGGAGCTGTGCCAGAAAAGAATCTCTTGACATACTTGGCAAATTGAAAAGGAAGTCAAGAAAGGCCGGATTAATTGACGTGCGAGTCAATAAATCAGGGTGTCTGAACAAGTGTGAGTCGGGGCCGGCTTGT
Organism: uncultured Candidatus Poseidoniales archaeon; assembly: GCA_902573115.1. Taxonomy (GTDB): domain Archaea; phylum Thermoplasmatota; class Poseidoniia; order Poseidoniales; family Thalassarchaeaceae; genus UBA36. Next base: position 20,942 of record CACGIM010000007.1, on the reverse strand, counting down.
GTAGTGTATCCCGAGGGGACATGGTATTCGCTGCCACACGATGAAGATGGTCTGAGCTCTATTTTGAAACACTTGGCCGGAGGAAATGTGTCCGAGGAACATGTATTGGTGGGCGAATGAGAAAGATCGTTTATCCACGTGCTGGGGGTGTTGAAACCATTCAGATAGTGGATTCACTAAATCCTATTCCAGGCCCAGGAGAGGTCTGCGTGAGGGTAAACAAGGCAGGAGTGAATTTCGCAGAGCTTATGATGAGGCAGGGACTTTACGGATCTAGTCCAAAATTTCCCTTTACGCCCGGATATGAGGCGTCTGGAGAGATAATCAGCATTGGAGAGGGTGTAGACTCTTTCAAGGAAGGCGACAGAGTTCTGGCAATGACTGGTTTTGGAGGCTGGGCTGAGGAGGTAGTTCTGGATGAGGGTAGAGTCTTTCTCCTTCCGGATGGTGTATCATTCGAGCAGGCAGCAGCTATTCCAGTCACCTATGGAACCGCCTTTCATATGCTCGTTCATTTGGGGAATCTTGCTAAAGAAGATACGGTGCTAATTCATCATGCTGCAGGAGGGGTAGGGACTGCAGTTTCTCAGATATGCGATTCTTATGGGGCCTCTTTGGTGGTCGGAACTGCCTCTTCTCCAAAGAAAGATTTCGTTGAATCAATGGGCATGAGATTTGTGGATCGTGACGCCGAAGATTTTGTAGAAGTTTGCAAGGATATGACGGATGGTAAGGGAGTCCATCACGCAATAGACCCAGTAGGGGGGAGGCATTTGATGAGGTCACTCAAGGCAACTAGAAGAGGTGGGAAACTGTACTATTTTGGGGCCTCTGGTGCCGTCAAAGGGCAAAAAAGATCACGAACATCTGAACTCAGGATGTGGTGGGGTATGCCTAGATTCGATCCGATAAAATTGATGACCTCCAACAAAGCCGTTTTTGGAGTCCACATGGGACTTCTGGAAGATCCATCGATTTTCAGGGGCCATCTGGACGCGCTGAGCACTATGCTGGAGGAAGGGAAGATAAATCCGGTTATAGACAGCATATGGAGATTTGAACAGGTTTCCGAAGCTCAGATGCACATGCACGATAGGAAGAATAAAGGAAAGATACTTCTGGATTTCTCCTAAACCAATGACGTGTTGTTTTTGCACCCGGTGATGTCAAAAGCACTGCAGTATTCGAACAAACGTGGGCAACACGAAATATGAAGATCTTCTTGATAGAGCAAGGGACAGGATTCCTAAAGACATCAGCGAGAGGTCTAGGTGGACTATGCCTCAGCCGGATATAATGATTGAAGGGAGTCAGACTATTCTAAGAAATTTCGCGGAGATAGTAGATGCTATGGACAGGGATGCAAATCACGTATTCCAATACCTGCTAAATGAACTAGGTACTTCTGGAAGTAGAGAAAACGTCAGGATAATGCTGAAGGGAAAGGTACCTCCAAAGAGAATAAAGGAGAAGATTGTCTCTTATGTTAAGACTTACATTCTCTGTGGGGAATGCAAGGCTCCCGATACCAGATTTGTCAGGGAAGATAGGACTACACTATTGAAGTGCCAAGCCTGCGGAGCGACTCGTCCTGTCAGACTCTAGGTTAGAAGGTGCCATTCATATTATTTTCAGCATCATCTTGGGCGAAATAAATTGGGGACCAACGATTATTGACGGTGTTGCATGACCATCGAAAATGAGTGGCACCAGTAAAGAGCTTGGGCCTCCTTCCTTGGAAGTTAAGTTGGCGAGGATGGATGATGGTGCCAGGATGCCGACGAAGGGAAGTCAACACGCAGCTGGTTGGGACCTATACGCACTTGAGAACACGACTGTGCACTTCCGGTCTAGCACCAAACTGAGGACTGGAATTAGAGTGGCTATTCCAATTGGTTTTGAAGGTCAAGTTAGGGCGAGATCTTCCCTAGGGTCGAAGGGATTGATTCTGCCCCATAGTATTGGGACGATAGACTCCGACTACAGGGGTGAGCTATTTGTTTTGATGACATGGATCGGAGAGGGAGATTTTTACGAGGTAAAGGCAGGAGAAAGGATTGCCCAGCTGGTTATCGCACCAATCCCAGAGGTAACAATCTGCGAGGTAGGGCCACATGAGCTTGGAGAGACCGAGAGGGGCGATGGTGGATTTGGGAGTACGGGAAGATTCTGAGAGTACGGAATTCAATATTCTATGTAGCATACCCCCGGTGGATTCATAGCACGGAATAGTTGGGGTTGTACGATGCATCTGAGTGTTGACGAGCTAAGGGAAAAGGTGGAGGAGTTTAGAGAAAGCGGCCTAACCACTCAGCAAATAGCTGACGAGTTGTCCCTGTCCCAAACAACAGTGCAATGGTTGTCGGCCAGCGATTATGAGGTTGATGAGAAGCCACTTGACGTGAAAGTTGGCTGGAGGTCAATTGCTGTTAAGGGGGATAGAATAGAAGCGATTTCCTATATCATGTCAGATATAATTGAAGAAATGACGGGAGACGAAGTGGAAACCGTAGTTGGTTTGAGTATCAATGGAATTGCATTTGCACAGTCTGTTTCTTCTATGATGGGATTAGAATTGTCCATCGTTAGAAGCATTAGCGAAGAAGTAAGCGGCCACCTATCACAAGTATATGCAAACGTAGAAGGAAAAGGGGTCGTAATTATTGATGATGTATACTCAACTGGGACCACGATGAGAATGACTGCTTCGGATCTAACCGCCGCAGGAGCTGAAGTCAAACTGTGCATGGTTTTGGTGAATAAATCATGGGATGACGATGTCGATGGCATCCCCCTGAGGGCTCTAGTTAGAGCTGCGACGGTCTGAGGTGTCTCATGCACTGGGCGGATTATACCGCAAAAATTCTCAGAGAAAGAGGGGGGCCGCAGGTTTCTGCCAGTGGAATCACACCATCTGGAGAATTTCACATAGGACATCTCAGAGAAATCCTGTCAGCCGAAATGATACACAGAGCCTGTTTAGATGCAGGGATCGAGTCTGAATATGTTTTCATTGTTGACTCGATGGACCCACTTCGGAGGGTTTACGACTTCCTATCTCCCTCATACGAGCAATTCATTGGCCACCCCCTTGCATATATTCCAGCCCCCGATAACAATGGGGATCCGGTGATGGGAGGGTCGAGTTATGCCGAGCATTTCCTAAATCCCTTTTTGCAAGCATTGGAAAAAATAGGCGTCAAACCCAAGGTAGTGATGAATCACGAAACATACGAGTCCGGAGCATTTGCCAAAGGCATCGACATGGCGATAATGAATAGAGAAAACATAAGAGGCCTGATTGAGGAAATATCCGGGCGGGAACTTGAAGAGAACTGGTTCCCATACAATCCAATTGGAGCGGATGGTAGCTTGGATGGGGTCAGGGTTACTGGGTACGAAAAGCCATTTGTCCACTGGGCCGATTCCAATGGTTTGGAAGGAAGATCGGACATAAGAAAGGCAGAGGGAAAGTTGCCTTGGAGAATAGATTGGGCTGCTAGGTGGATTATTCATGGAATCACCTGTGAGCCAGCTGGAAAGGACCACGGTTCTGCAGGTGGCAGCTTCGATACTGGGATTCCAATTTGCAAGCTCCTAGGCGGGAATCCGCCGGATAAGATTGTTTACGAATGGATCCAAATGAAGGGAATGGGGCCTATGTCTAGCTCCACCGGACTAACAGTGGGCCCGATGGATGCCCTATCTCTAGTCCCTCCCGAAATCCTCCGTTATGTCATAGCCAGAAGCAAGATAAATCGCCACATTGAGTTTGATACAGGACCATCGCTCTTCCAAATAGCTGACGAGTATGAAAGGTTGGTTTCCAGCCCCCTTGAAGAGAAAGAAGGGATGTCAAAACGACAGGCCGTTTCATTGGCGACACAAAGTGGCGCACTTAGGCTAAGTCAAGTGAGTCGAGGATCAAAACCCATGGATTCCTTTGCTGGCGTATCTTTCAGACACCTTTCTATGCTCGCACAAATAAAATCATCAGACAAAGATGTCTGGTTATCTTTAGAAAGATCTGGGCACATGGAAGGGGAACCAAGCATCCAATTAAGGGAAAGACTAGCTAGAATGAGGTCTTGGATAGATGGCCCACATTTCCCAGATGAATCGAAGGTAGAAATTAGAGTTGAGCTGCCAATTGACGAAAAGAAGGATCTTGATGCGAAATCGGTCAACTTCCTTTCAGAGCTTTCTGCAAGACTTTCAAAATGTGATTGGGACGAAGATTCCATAGTAAAATCGATTAAAGATTCATGCGAATCATCAGAAATACCTACTAGAGATGGTTTCAAATTGTTATATTGGGTTCTGATTGGTAAGAACGACGGACCTAAGGCATCCTCCTTAATTTACGAAATAGGTAGAACTAAACTTTTGAGACTCCTAAAATGAAGTTTCCGTATTAACTCGTAAACAACTTAGCGGACCTTTTTGAAGAAAACTATCAAGACAGGATTATCGTACGCAAAACCATGGGAGTTTACGAACAACTGGAAAAAGCAATGGAAGAGAAGAACGCTAAGCACTACATAGATGCCCTCCATGAGGATTATGAATTCATCCGACACCAATCTGGCACGAGTATGGATAAGGGACAAACTAGTGATATGATGACCCAAATGATGGCTAACGAAAACGTGGTGATCAGAAATTCGAGGTGCATCTATGAGAACGAGGATATCTTAGTGGAGCACTCTGTGATGGATTTTCCAGACGGATCAACAGAGGCTGTAATGGCCGTGCACACCATTAGCGATGGGAAGATTATCAGAACTGAAACAGGGGCAACCCTTCTCTCATCATAGAGATTTGATATTCAACAGTCTAGGTTCCGGAGTTCCATTCGTCGCCTCCTTTACGGCCTCGACCTCCATTCTTGCCCCGGCTAGGGTAGTCACGAACGGAATATTTAGTTCGACAGCTAATCTTCGCATCATGTTTCCGTCTAGAACCGCTCCACCGCTGGATCTGGGCGTATTGATGATTAGCTGTATCTTTCCTTGACGCATAAGATCCAGCGCGTCTGGAGATCTACCCTCTGCTATCCTATAGCAGGTCTTCACTTCCAGTCCGCCGACCCCTCTTAGAACCCTTGATGTACCTCTGGTGGCGTAAATCACGAAGCCCATTTCCTGCAATTTCTCTGCGAGCGGTATTATTGGATGCTTGTCTTCGTCCTTTACAGTGATGTACACGCCTCCCTCGGTAGGAACTGGTAGCTCGGTTGCAAGACGGGCTTTGAGATAGGCAGCGGAGGCCCTCACATGTGATCCCATTACCTCTCCCGTTGACTTCATCTCTGGACCCGGGGCTGGATCCAAGCCCCTCAGTTTGATGAAGGGGAATACGGGTGCCTTGACACATACAGCTTCTGTCTGAGCTTCTGGAATATCCAACTCTGAAAGCCTTTCTCCGAGAGCCACCCTTGCTGCAATTCTCGCGAGTGGTATTCCTGTGGATTTTGCTACGAATGGGAAAGTCCTCGAACCCCTTGGGTTGACTTCGAGGACATATAGTAGATCATCATGAATTGCATATTGGATATTGAAGCAGCCCCTAATTCCCAACTCTAGACCGATGACCCGGGTCCATTCCTCAACCTGTTCCAGAATCTTGTCTGGAACGTTCTGAGGTGGGATAAAACAAGTAGAATCCCCCGAGTGTATTCCTGCCTCCTCTAAATGCTCCATAATCGCCCCGACCAAGACATCCTCCCCATCACAAACTGCATCCACGTCAAGCTCCATAGCATTGCCAAGATATTTGTCTATCAATAGGGGCCTATCAGAAGTAAGGTACGCATCCCTCATGTACGACTCTAGTTGTTTGTAGTTTGACAGGATCTCCATCCCCCTGCCGCCGAGGACATATGAAGGTCTGATAAGTACTGGATATCCTATTTCATTGGCCGCTTGCCTGACTCCCTCCGGAGACGTCGCTGTGGCTCCATCCGGCATCCTAAGGCCACAACGGAGTGCGAATTCTTCAAACCTCTCCCTATCACTGGCTTCATCAACGGACTCCGGGGAAGTTCCCTCCATTACCAAATCTAAACCCATGCTGGAAAGATGAGGCATTTCGTTAGATAGTGGAAGGGCTAAATTGATTGCAGTTTGACCCCCAAATTGAAGCAAGATCCCGTTAGCATCTTCTCTGAGCAAGACTTCTGAAACGGACTCTAGTGTCAGAGGGTCGAAGTATAGCCTATCGCTTGTATCGAAATCTGTAGAGACAGTTTCGGGATTATTGTTGATAATGATTGCCTCGTGTCCTAAGTCTTGAATTGCTCCTGCAGCATGAACACAGCCGTAATCGAACTCAATACCCTGGCCTATCCTTATTGGGCCCGAGCCTACGACTGCTATGCGTTGTTTCACTGAAGAAGCTAGGCCTGGAACATAATCCACCCCTGATTCTGCTCTTCCCCCTTCGTAGGTAGAGTAGTAGTAAGGGGTCACAGCAGCGAATTCAGCGGCGCATGAGTCAACCATCCTGTACCTCGGGTGTATGCGCAGTTCATGCCTCCTAAGTCTGACTGCGGTTTCATTTTGACCAGTTGGTAGCGATTTGAAGCCTGCCTCAGGAAATCCAGCAAGCGCGTCGGCAATATGTAGGTCTGTAAAACCGGACCCTTTCCAAGACCGCATCTCCGATTGTGGGATGCCAGATGGCTTCATACCTATTTCTCCTGCTGCTCTGATTTCTGTTTCGATGGCAGCAAGACTCTCAAATCTTCTAAGGAACCACCGAGTCATTCCACCAGTTAAATCCCTAACGTCCTCGATAGAATAACCCCTCCTGAAGGCCTCAATTACTGCCCCTAGTCTCCTATCAGTGGGAATTCTCAGCCAATCTTCAAGCAGAGCTGTCGGAAGTTTCTCGGAAGCCCTCTCATCCATGGTCTCGCCATCTGATGCGTCTGACATTGTCAGGGGACGGGGATGGGGTTTGCCGTACTCTAAACTTGCCCATGCCTTCAGACACGCCTCCTCGAAAGAACGCCCGATTGCCATAACCTCTCCTGTGGACTTCATCGATGTGCCGATTCTGCGATCTGCTGTTCGAAACTTATCGAAGGGCCAACGGGGAATCTTAACTACGCAGTAATCTAGTGTTGGCTCGAATGCGGCTGTTGTACCTTCTCCCGTAATTGGATTTGGGAGCTCGTCCAAAGTGTAGCCAACGGCAATTAGCGCTGCCATTCTGGCTATTGGATAACCGGTCGCCTTGGAGGCTAATGCCGAGGATCGAGAAACTCTGGGATTAACCTCTATTACTCTAAATTCACCATTAGATTGGTCTATGGCAAACTGAACATTGCAACCTCCTCTTATGTTCAATCTTCTGATCAGCTTAAGCGCAGCGTCTCTCAGCATCTGATGATCTATATCAGAGAGAGTCTGCTGAGGAGCAACAACGATCGATTCTCCGGTGTGCACACCCATCGGGTCGATGTTTTCCATAGTGCAAACAATAATTGCATTGTCAGAACTATCCCTCATCACCTCATATTCGTGTTCTTGCCAACCAAGTATGCTTTCTTCAATTAGGACTTGGCCAATCGCAGAATGCAATATTCCTTGACTGGCAATCTCAACTAGCTCGCCCATGTTAAATGCAGTTCCACCACCAAGCCCGCCCAATGTGAAAGCTGGCCTTATCAATAGGGGGAAAGACCCGAGTTTTTCTGCAGCTGAAATTACCTCCTCTATTGAATCACAAGCCAATGCCTTACAGACTGGCAAATCTATCTCTTCACATACTCGCTTGAATAGGTCGCGATCTTCAGCTTCGTCTATCGCCGCTAAATTGCAGCCAATCAGCTCCACCCCTAACTCATCAAGAGTACCGTCTTTGGCTAAGGCTGAAGCAATATTTAGCGCAGTTTGACCACCCATACCGGCAAGAAGTGCATCGGGTTTTTCCGATTCCATTATTTTCTTGACCACCTCGGGTAGAAGGGGTTCGATGTATATCTTGTCAGCCATCTCAGGATCATTCTGAATTGTAGCTGGGTTAGAGTTTACAAGAATTACTTCGTATCCATCTGATCTCAATGCCCTGCAAGCTTGAGATCCTGAGAAGTCAAACTCAGCTGCCTGGCCTATTCGAATTGGACCGCTTCCCAGGATCATTATTCGGGCTATATCGTCTCTTCGAGGCATCAGGAGTCACCTCTTGTTGCGATTTCTGCTTTGGAAGAGCTAAGGTATTGATCTACAATATCTTGGAATCTATCAAAGAGTGGTGAAGCGTCATGTGGGCCGGGGCAAGCCTCGGGGTGGAACTGGATTGTAAATGCGGGTTTGTCGAGAAGATCTAGCCCTTCCACAGTTCCATCATTTGAGTTTACATGCCTAACTTTGAAGTCGGCCCCGAGTACGTTTTCAGACTCTTCAGAACAAGTTCCACTTGGGTGTGGGGCCAGCATACCTTTGACCGGGTCCTCCACTGCGAAACCATGGTTTTGACTAGTGATGTGGACCCTCCCGGTTTCTAGATCCATTACTGGTTGGTTAGAACCTCTATGCCCATATCTTAGCTTGTAAGTCCTGAGACCAGCAGCCAAACCCATCAATTGGTGCCCTAAGCAGATGCCCATCACAGGCATTCCTAGCCTAACAGCAGAAGCCAAGGTCTTCCTTGCATCTGTGGCTGCTCCGGAATGTGCAGGATCACCTGGTCCATTAGATGCGAAGATGGCGTCTGGAGACCAATCTCTCGTTATCTCTTCCATGGGCATAGTAGCCGGACACCAAACAACCTCAAATCTAGAGCATAATTCTCTCAATATATTGTGCTTTATCCCACAATCTATTGCCGCCAATCTTGGCAGTGGGGCTCCTTTCTCATCTTTAGCCCCGCGGTTGAGGAGTACTGGACTCTCACAAGTCACTTCGGCGACCAAGTCCTCCCTATCTGGAGGGGTAAGTTCGGAGAGAATAACTTTCATCTCTTCCAGCCTTTCAAGCGGCCCAAAAACACAGAGAAGGGTCCCGTGCTCTCTGACCCTCCTGGTCAGGGCTCTAGTGTCGATACCCTCTATTCCTGGTATATTGTGGGCAACTAGAAGATCGTGGATGCTCCCTACGGAGTGTCGGTGATCGGGGAAAGCCATGTGTTGTTTGCAAACTACACCTCTGGGATGAACTGACGATGACTCAGAAATTCCAGGAATAATCCCATAATTCCCTAAAAGGGGATAAGTGAAAGTGAGAACCTGTCCTGCGAATGAAGGGTCTGTGAGACTCTCTTGATAGCCGCACATTCCAGTAGTGAAAACCAACTCACCCTCAGCAATCTCCTCAGCGCCGAATAGCTGACCTTCGAACCTAGTGCCGTCAGCAAGCAGGAGGATTCCTTTGGACCCACTGGGTTGCTCAGAACCCCTAGAATCTAGGAGAGGGTCGGCTGCATCAGGAAAAGATGGAGGGGCTTTGACTCCCCTTACGCCAGCGCCGGGGCAGAAGCCCCCGGCTGCTGAACTCCTTGACATCAGCAACGCTGCCCAAGTGCGACTCTTAATCATTCAGTGAGATGGGGATTCTTATTTCTAGTAATATCACTCTTCTTGCTCGTTGATGACCTGCTTATTTCTAGCTGAGGGTTGGACTTTGATCTGAGCACCAGAAAACTTTGAAGATTCATCGATCGGCCCTATCCAGGAGTCCAAAAATACGGCAAGTGCTGAGACTTCAGAGTGAGGTTGGTTTCCAACGGAAATGTTGAGGTCAGATAACTGAAATATTTCTGATGGAACTTTAGTCCCGCCAACAACCACCATTACCGGTTTATCTTCGGGAATCGACATTATTGCCTCCCTCCAAGGTTCTCCGTACATCGTCAGGTGCACAATTGTGACTTCTTGTGATTCTGATAGATTCTTCAGAAACCTGATTGGTTTCGACTCGTACCTGCTAGTGAATCTCCCTCCGAATCTCTGAGTAACTGAATCCCAAGTTTCCAGTGCCGAGCTGTCTTCGTCTCCGGAGAGAATAACCTCATCTGCCCCAAATGCTCTAGCCGTGAGCCCCAAATGGGATGTTATTCTCTTATCCCTATCCCTTCTGTGACCTAGTCTGAGGACTGATACCTTCGCAGTACTGTCTCCACTCATGGTTCATGCGTAAGGGGGGGCCTCATCAGCCTGACCCTCAAAGGAGTCTGGTTCCATGGAAGGAAAGCCCTCCAAACCCATATTCAGCATGCTGGCTCTGACCCATTGTAATAGTAGAGCGTCAAACATCATGTGGGAGGCGAATCCGACCATAACCGCTAGAACCAGCACCCTGCCGGTGGCGAATAAGGCATCACCACCAAGATCGCCGAAGTGCATCAATACTGGCTCAAAGATGTAAAATATTGCCAAAACTGCCAATCCACCCCCAATTTGAGACATTGTCGCGTTGCCCCTCTCCCTTCCAATACCTGCGAAAAGGGTAGCGACTACAACCAGTAGGGGCACAATAAGACTGATTGTTGAGAAGTCGAATGAGCCCAAGATAGATGAGGGGATATTTTCGGATTCCTGGATGGTTTCGGAACCTTTGCTTACTGCTATCCACCACCATAGAGCACTAGAGATGAACAAAGCCCCAGATGTTCGTGCCCTCTGGGTAATCATGTCCCTTACATGATGGGCATCACGGGGCTTTAACCTCTGAACAATTGAGTCCAAAATAAATAAAGTCTCAGGGTCGTTTTCTGCTTTGGAATCCCCCGGCATATTGGCATCAGTGACATCCTGGGAATCATCCTGACCCTGAACCATCGCCCTATTGCCCCTCGGTCACATCATAAAGCAATCGTCGTTTGCCAAGGTTAGATGGCCGACTGGCGACCTATGCTAAAACGCCGAGACAGTGGATTTCCACTTATCATGGGAGTGATTAATGTCACTCCGGACTCATTTCACGAGGGGTCTAGGGCCCCTAATCTTCAAGATGTGCGATCCAGAGCCCTCAGGATGTCTAAGGAAGGGGCTGATTGGATTGATGTAGGGGGAGAGTCCACTCGCCCGGGGTCCAAATCAGTGAGTCAAGAAGAGGAGTTAGCAAGAGTGGTTCCGGCAATAGAATGCATCAGAGATGAGCTTCCGGACATCTGCATATCGGTAGACACGAGGCGGTCATTGGTTGCAAGAGAGTCTCTCGCTGTTGGTGCCGATATGGTCAATGATGTCTCCTCATTGAGTGACCCGGGAATGATTCGGGTAATTTCGGATTATGATTGCCCAATTTGTTTGATGCATATGAAGGGGCTTCCGGAGAACATGCAGTATGATCCTCAATACGATGATGTCGTTTCTGAAGTGAGGGATTTTCTTTACCACACAACTTCGAAATTAACTAATTTAGGAATTGAGCCTTCTCGATTGGTTGTTGATCCGGGAATTGGATTCGGGAAGAAATTAGAGCATAACCTAGAATTATTGTCGTCGGGAAGGAATATTATGCCAAATCAGGAAATGAGTCTGATGTGGGGGGTAAGTAGGAAAAGCATGTTTGGCGATCTTCTTGGTAGAAAAGAGAGCGATGAGAGGCTTTCTGGTACCCTAGGTATTGCGGCAAGATCACCAGAAAAGGGTGTTGATATCGTAAGAGTCCATGATGTGGTCGAACACAAAGACTTGTTTTCTGCAATGGAATCTCTGAGGTGAAGAATTATGGAAAGCAAGAACATAATAGACATTGATGAGAAATTAAGGATTTTGGGGACTGCCCACATAAGTAGCGAATCGGTTGATTTAGTGAAATCTCAGATCGAGAATTGGGGGCCCGAAGTAGTAGCTGTCGAGCTTTGCCAATCAAGATTGAAGGCCCTAACTGAGCCTGAGTCTTTGGACTCGGAGGATTTGTTGAAAATAATTAATGAAGGAAGATCCTTGATGATCTTACTTCAATCTGCCTTGGCGAGTCAGCAGAGGAGAATGGGCATTTCGACGGGCGAGAAGCCCGGAGCCGAGTTGCTCGCGGCGGTGAAGGCAGCTGAGGAGTCAGATATCCCAGTTGAAATGATTGACAGAGACGTGGTGATCACACTTAGGAGGGCATGGCACAGGATGGGTTTTCGAGAGAAATGGAGAGTAATTAACACGCTACTTTGGGAAGAAGAGGAAGATGATTTTTCCATAGATGATGTTCTTGGTGACTCCGATTTGCTAAGCAAGATGATGGAAGAAGCCAGAGAAGTAGCCCCTCGAGCCGGCGAGGTATTGATTGACGAAAGGGATGCATTTCTAGCGGGGAGAATTCAGCAGATAAGGGGTAAAGGCAAGATTCTTGCTGTCGTTGGGGCCGGCCATCTTCCCGGTGTGGCAAATAACCTAAAGCAGCCTTCTCTGGAAATTACCTCTAGATTGGCAGAACTGTCCGAGCAACCGAGTAAATCCGTGTGGCCGAAGATCCTGATGGCGGCAATTCCCCTCTTCCTATTTGGCGCAGTTGGATGGATGGCTTACAATGGAGAGTTTGAAACTATAATGGAGACTGCAAAGACCTGGGTTGTCCTAAACGCAATATTGGCTGGTTTGGGTGTCCTATTAGCGAGAGGTCATCCCCTCGCAATCGTAATTGGAGCAATCGCTTCGCCAATAACCTCCCTCAACCCCACTCTAGCTGCAGGATGGTTTGCTGGATATACGCAGCTAAAAGTTGCATCTCCGACCGGCAAAGACGCTCAGGACTTCCTAGCATTAGACGAAGTGTCTCTTTTCTGGAAAAATAGAGTCGGGAGAGTTCTCATGGTCACAGCAATGGGAAATATTGGTTCCATGGTTGGAGCATGGCTTGCGGGGTCAACCATCTTGTACGAATTACTAATTGGGTGACACGAACCATTTACCACTACCGTCGCATGGAAGGGTCGCAGATGACAAACTTCGGATTCGTTATAGATAACCGGACATGCATAGGATGCCATGCATGCACTGTAGCATGCAAATCTGAGCATGATGTACCAATTGGGGTCAATAGGACCCACGTAAAGTACATCGAAAAGGGGACTTACCCTGATTCGACCCGTGAATTCAGTGTCCACAGATGTAATCATTGTGAGGATTCACCGTGTACAACAATCTGCCCGACAACCGCCTTATTCAACAGATCAGATGGAATTGTGGATTTCGATAATGATCGTTGCATAGGGTGCAAGTCATGCATGCAGGCCTGTCCATATGACGCCCTGTACATCGATCCTGATAACGGTACGGCGGCAAAGTGCAACTACTGCGCCCATAGAATAGAGCACTCCTATGAGCCTGCGTGCGTAATTGTCTGCCCTACAGAGTCAATTGTCTCTGGAGATCTTGATGACCCAGAATCCAAGATTGCCCAAATTGTTTCGACGCAGAACACGACAGTAAGGAAGCCTGATTCTGGGGCTAAGCCTAACGTATTCTATATCGAGGCTAGCGAAGAAATGCTAGATCCATCGGCCACAGAAGTGACCGGTTCGGGAATGTGGACAGAGCAGTCTTTTGGGGTTGGCCATTTCGCTAAATATGCTGAGACGCGCCTTGAGGAAGCAGACACGACATCCATGATAGTACAGCTAGCACTAGAGAAAAAGGCCAAGCAATCTGCACCAAGGGACCAAGCAATCATCAGAGATGTTATGGAGAGACTTGCTGAAGATCCTAGCGATGCTAAGAGAAGTTATGACCAACCCAGCAAGGGAATTCTTTGGGGATGGGAGGTCACAACTTACATTTGGACTAAGGGAATTAGTTCTGGAACTTACGCCATCGCAGTAATTTCCATGCTGCTTGGATTAGTTGAAATGACTGATTCGCTTTGGGCGGCGACAATTGGCATCGGGATTCTCTTCCTTGCAATAACCGGGCTTCTGTTAGTCATGGACTTGGATAGGCCAGAGAGATTCCTGTATGTCCTATTGCGTCCGAATTGGGATTCTTGGTTGGTTAAGGGGGCGTTCATACTCTCGGGATATGGCGCCATACTAGCAGCAAGCGCCGTTGTTTTAATCCTAGATATGGATAGGTCTTTACTTACTTATCTGGCTATACCCGGATTTCCACTTGCAACTCTTACCGGGGTTTACACCGCTTGGCTTCTGATGCAAGCAAAGGGGAGATCATGGTCCGAAGATTCCCTACTGCCAGCAAAGTTTCTCCTTGAGACTCTGGTAATTGGTACTGCAGTATTCATTCCCATTGCAACCAATGATCCAGTGGCAATTGGACTTGGGGTGATAACACTGACTGCAGTGCTGATGCATGATAATAACCTAGTGAAAAAACCCCAGATGGAGCCACTTTTGTGAGGTAATAGAATGCCTAGAACGTTTATCGAAAACATAGCTCAAAGATTGAGAATAATCCCTAACCTGGACAGAAAGAAATCCGAAGGTTCGATTGGGCCCCTGAGGACATTTCCGGATCCTGAAGACTGGCATGATCATGTGGAACTGGATGCTAATGAGTGGCCTAAGATGGTTGAGAAAAGATACTCCCTAGTCCCAACTACCTGTTTCAACTGCGAATCTGCATGTGGCCTTCTTGCTTATGTCGACAAGGAGTCGGGGCAGGTTTCCAAGTTCGAAGGCAACCCACACCATCCTGGTAGCAGAGGTAGGAATTGCGCCAAAGGTCCGGCGACAATAAATCAGATTAACGATACTGAAAGAATCCTGCACCCGATGAAGAGAGTCGGGGCTAGAGGGGAAGGTGGCTGGGAGAGGATTTCATGGGATAAAGCAATTGATGAAATCTCCTCCAAGATAAGGGACTCACTAAATACAGGCGCTAAGGACAGAGTGGTCTATCATGTAGGTAGACCGGGTCATGAGGGATATACTAATCGAATTTTGAAGGCTTGGGGCGTAGACGGCCATAATAGCCACACCAACATTTGTTCTGCGGGAGCAAGAACAGGATACGCACTATGGCATCGACATGACAGGCCGTCTCCTGACCACTCTAATGCTAAGGTGATCCTACTAACATCCTCACACCTTGAGACTGGCCACTACTTCAACCCGCATGCACAGAGAATCCTAGAGGGCATGATGGATGGGGCTAAGCTGGTAGTGATCGATCCCCGACTATCAAACACAGCGGCAATGGCGGACCACTGGGTACCTACTTGGCCGGGATCCGAGACTGCACTATTCCTAGCATGGTCTCGCATGATTTTGGAGAGTGGAGGGTATGATCGGGATTTCCTAGAGAAATGGGTCAACTGGAAGATGTGGATGGAAGCGGATCACCCTACAGAACCGAGGGAATTTGACCGATTCATACAGCTCTTGATAGAAGAGTACTCCGAATATACCCCAGAGTTTGCTGCAGAGGAGTGTAGGATACCCGTAGAACAGGTGATTGAAGTTGGCGAGTTGATAGCTTCCGCAGGAAGCAGGCTCTCAACTCACGTCTGGAGGGCTGCTGCCATAGGCAACCTTGGTGGGTGGCAAGTAAGTAGATCACTGCATTTACTTAACGTATTAACTGGAAGCGTTGGAGCGGAAGGAGGTACTTCTCCCAACTCTTGGTCGAAGTATAAACCGGACTTATTTGATGTCCCCCCGGACCCGGATGGATGGAACGAGCTACACTTCCCCCCAGAGTACACCCTATCCCACTACGAGATGAGTCACATACTGCCCCACTTAGTAAAGGATGGAAGAGGTTCTATGGATGTTTATTTCACTAGAGTATTCAATCCTGTTTGGACATACCCAGATGGATTTTCATGGATAGAGATGCTCCAAAACGAGGAGTCGATAGGGTGTCACGTGGCTCTTACGCCAACGTGGAACGAGACTGCTTTTTTCGCAGACTATGTTCTTCCTATGGGGCATGCCTCGGAGAGGCATGACGTCAACTCATACGCTACCAGCTCAGGCAAATGGGTGGCTTTCAGACAGCCGGTTCTAAGGGAGTTTGCGAGAAGGGAAGGCAAGGAGGTTGAATTCACACACGAGGTAAACCCCGGCGAGGTATGGGAAGAGGATGAATTCTGGAATGAGCTTTCCTGGAGGATTGATGATGGAACAATGGGGATCAGGCAGCATTTCATGAGCCCCTACAGAAAGGGGGAAAGGATAACCATTGACGAGTATTATCAATACATGTTCGAGAGAATCCCGGGATTGCCAGAGGCAGCAAAGGCAGAAGGAACCGATCCATTAGGTTACATGAGGAAGCACGGTGCCTTTCTTATCGAGGAGGCAACCTACAACAAACATGAGGAAGAGGGTTGGCCAACCCCCAGCGGCAAACAAGAGTTGTTCTCTGAGACAATGATTGAATTCGGCTATCCTGAGCACTCGATCCCACACTACAAAGTCAGAAGCCATGTACATCCGGATAACCTGCAAGGCGAAGATGAGTACTGTCTGCTGCCTAACTTCCGACTTCCCCAGCATATTCACTCTAGGTCTGCAAATGCCAAGTGGCTTGCAGAGATCGGCCATAGGAACCCACTATGGGTACATCCATCCGATGCAAAGAAACTCGGAGTTGGAGAGGGAGATCTTCTGAAGGTTGAGACTGAAATTGGTTGGTTCATTGACAAGGTCTGGGTCACTGAGGGGATCAAGCCCGGAATAATCGGTTGCTCCCATCATATTGGAAGGTGGAGGAGGAAGCAGGATGCTGGGAACCGATATATGACCAACGAGGTAGAGATAGAGAACCTGGGAGATGGGAAGATGAGAATGAGGACTATTAGTGGTGTAAGACCATGGAAATCTAATGACCCGGACACAAATAGAGTTTGGTGGAGAGATGGGGGGGTCCATCAAAACATTACACATGCAGTCCAACCCGATCCAGTTAGCGGGGCTCACTGCTGGTTGCAGAAAGTCAGGATTACCAAGCCAAAAGAAGGAGAGAGGTACGGAGATGTCGAGGTAGACACAAACAAATCTTTCGAGTACTACAAGAAATGGAACGAAATGGCCAAGGAGAGGGAGACCCACCCTCGTGGGGAGAGGCGCCCACTATGGATGAACAGGCCTCTTCCACCTAAGAAAAAGCATTGGTTTGTTGAAAGAGGTTAGTCTGAAAATATTCCCCATCCAACCATTTCCCATCCTCTCTCATGCATATAATAAAACATCATTTTCAAAGAAACATCGGCTAAAGCGAAGGTGACTCCATGCTCCAGTTCACCGGTAAGTAGCAAAACTATGCCCACTCCAGTGAGAGTTGCAATGGCCCTCCAAGTAGCCGCCTTGATAATGCTGCGCGACCTAGTCTGTCCCATCAATTATAAAATCGCCCGGCCAATAGCAAATAACATAAACGGTCAGAAAACGACGTAAATGTGGTTTATTGGAGGGTTAAACGGGATCGGGTTTTCCAGTTTCTGGATCAACGTCCTCCAGGCCCCAATCAACTCTGCTCCAACCCCTCTCATGTAGGTAATAGAGAACCATTTTGGTCACTACTTCGATGCTTGCTATGCCAAGTCCGACCTCCCATGATCGAGTTAGAAGAAATGCGATCAGAATCGTGTCAGTTGTCGCGATAGTTCTCCAAGTCAGAGTTTTCACTAGGCTTCTGGTATTATTTGCATGGCCCGTTCCAGGTATATGTTCTGCCATAAATGAGGGCGGGACAGAGTGGGGATAACTCCTCCTATCCTAGAGTTTCTAATTATTAGATTGATTCTATTACCATAGCGATTCCTTGACCACCACCTATGCACGCTGTAGCCACTCCAAATCTGCCACCCGTTTCCCTTAGGCCGTGTGCCAGAGTTAGAACTAATCTGGTTCCTGTTGCTGCTAGAGGATGCCCCAGCCCTACTGCGCCCCCATTGACATTAACTCTTTCAAACCCTATTCCAAGATCCTTGATGCAAGCTACTGCTTGACCAGCAAATGCCTCGTTTATTTCCCATAGGTCTATGTCCTCTATTGAGAGACCGGCTTTCTCTATGGCCTTCCTACTAGAAGGTACAGGGCCATAGGCCATTATCTTTGGTTCTAGGCCAACTATCCCCCACGAGACCACCCTCGCGAGGGGTTCATCGCCATCGGCTTCGGCCCTTGAAGCCGATTTGACTACTACGGCTGCCGCTCCGTCAACCACACCTGATGCGTTTCCTGCGGTGACCAAGGAGTCGGGGCCGAAGTGGGTCCTCAACCCTGAGAGGATTTCCGCGGTTGTTCCTAGAACTACGTGATCCTCGTGTGTGTGATCAATGATTCCTTCATTGGTCTCAACTGTAGCTATCTCTTTTTTCCAGACTCCTGTGACAATGCTTTCTTCTGTCCTTTGGTGGCTCATCGCAGCGTATTCATCGACTTCTTCTCTTAAGACGCCCTTCCGCCTACACAATTCATCACTGGTCTGGGCCATGAAAAACCCACTTATCCCATCCATTAGATTGGTGAATAGGTAGTCTTCCATGTCTTTGGATATCTCCTCTCCCGCTTGGGGTGGGCTTCCTAATCGGTACTTGTCTCGAGCACCCCTGAGTACGTGTGGGGCTTGACTAAGATTCTCCATCCCCCCAGCTACAACAGTTTCCGCTTCTCCGAGCATTATCATCTGTGAGGCGCTAACTATCGATTGAGCCCCACTACCGCATAACCTGTTTAGGGTCAACATTGGGACCTCCTTTGGAATCCCAGATCTGAGACCAGCGTGTCTAGCACCATAGATGGCCTGGTTAGATGTCTGTAGGGCGTGCCCCATTACCACATGATCTATACTTGAGGGGTTCGTACCAGTCTTTTCCATTGCTCCTCTTATTGCTATCGAGCCTAGCTCCTCGGCGGTCACCGATGCTAGTCTACCCCCCGGCCCACCATCTCCTCTTTTGCCTCCTTGCCATTCGCAGAAAGGGGTCCTAGCCCCTCCGACTACCACTGCAGTTTCTGTCATATTCAACCCAAGTGACTAGTGCTCAAGAGTCTGTCTGTGGGGTATTCTGGATCAGGACTCGGAATCTTCATCGGTCATCGAACCTAGGTAATCAGGGAGTTCGACTCCTGACATCTTTGCCACGTCATGAATAGGGGGGAGGCTCTGGACTAGGCTACTAACAAAATTGCTGGTAGCAGAATTGCCATCCGGAGAGTTTCCACTGTCCCAGACAGTAATCTTGTCTATCTTCAGATTTCGAATTGCCTCGGTCTGCGCTTGCACCATAGACTCTATTTTCTCCACCATCAGCAGGGTAGCAGCAGCTTTTGGATCTCCAGAGGCGCTTCCAACTAGGCTTTTGTACCCTGTTGCCTTTGCATCCAAAACCTTCTGGATTCCCTCCGCTTCAGCCTCATATCGAGCCAGAATTGCATCTGCCTCTCCACGGGCTATCCTCCTCTGTCTTTCCGCCTCTGCATCAGCCGCTATCTCGACCTGTTGTTTGGCCACGGTCTCTCTTGCGATTTCACTCGCCCTAAGCCTGCCCTCTTCTTCCTGGTAGACTGCTTTTTGAATCTCTGCCTCGGCCTGAGCGGTTGCTACATCGGCTCTTTGTTTTGCCGAGGCCTCTGCCTCGGCGAGGTCGGCATTAGCCCTAGCAATCTCAGCTTGTGCAGAGTTTTCTCCCCCCCCACTGCCATAGCCTCTTGTTGCTCAACATAGACACGCTGATCTGCTTGCGCAGCCTTGCGACCCTTCTCAGCCTCTGCGGTATTCTGGGCAACTTGGATTTCCTTTACTCGGTCCGCCTCGGCCTTTCCTATGGCCCCATCCCTCTCGGCATTTGCTACGTCTATTCTGGCTTGTTCCACTGCGGTTGCAGCGGCTTTCTTTCCGATGCTCTCGATGTAATCGGACTCGTCTGTTATGTCTGCGATGTTTACGTTGATTAGGTAGAGTCCCACCTTTCTCATCTCAGCGCCCACGTTCTTCTGTATCAGCTCTAGGAAGGAGTCACGATCCTGGTTAATTTGTTCAATGGTGAGTGTGGCCACAGTTAGACGAAGCTGCCCGAAGATAATTTCTTTAGCCATTTCCTCAATATCCGCTACCTTGAACCCTAGTAGACGCTCTGCAGCATTGTTCCTAACTGCCTCCTCGGTAGATACTCCAATTGTGAAGGTACTGGGAACATTGATCCTAATATTCTGGAGCGAAAGTGCCCCCCTTAGATCGATGTTGATGGTCATTGGCTTGAGTGAGATATATGCGAAGTCCTGGATAAGTGGCCAGACTAGTGCTGCTCCACCGTGTAGGACCTTGGAAGGTTTTGCCTTGCCATCTGCAGTCTTCTGTGTCCTACCATATATGACCATGATTTGGTCTGGAGGGCACCTTTTGTACCTCTGAGCAAAGAACATGACTGCCGCTACAAGCACGAGTACGATTGCAAAAATCATAATTGAAGCGATGAAACCTGCTCCCCCTCCATCATCTTCCTGGGCCACCACTGCGCCAGCTGCAAATGACGTGGCGATCAGCGCTCCCGCAATACTTGCTAATCTCATGCTCTTTATTTTGTTGTACGACATAGTCTCCACTCATAACTAGCAAGAGCCGGTCACGTAAGAATCCTTACCCGGATAGATCAATAATTGACTATTCAATATCGGTTTGAGTTATGAATATCTAGACCTTTTTTACTACCAGAACTTCCCCCAAAACTCCAACAACCTCCACGAAATCATCCGTGGCTATTTCCACTCCTTCCTCCGACTTGGCGTTGTAGGTTCTCAAAGCCCCTGATACCTCGACTGTGACTTGGCCCACGCCACCTGCAGGAATTCTAAGGTAAACTTGGCCGGTACCACCGATGGAGTCTTCCATTTCTATTGTGCCATCTTGCTGTAAGTCTACGAATAGCTCGAACAGCTTGCCAGTACCGTACATCGAAATCCCACCGCAAACGGACCCAGCAAAAACGGCGAGGCTCGTGGCGTCAGAGTCGGTTCTCAAAACATAAAGTCCCCCTAGGCCGAAAAACATCAGGAAGGCCATTATGCCTTGGAAAGTCAGAGCTTTGAAAGACGCG
>CACGIM010000006.1 GCA_902573115.1 uncultured Candidatus Poseidoniales archaeon | reverse complement strand
TCTGATGCACCCCTTTCCACGCCAAGAACCTCGTAGTAATCTCGCTTATCGGCCACACCCTCACCTGTATTATGCCCATAACGGGGTCCTATCAACCGTTCCCCGATCAAGAGATGTAAGAACCGCAGGAGTAGCAGTAGCTAGTATCGGCATCATTGTACGTTGAGCACTGCAAACATAGCTTGGCTTTCTGCCTGTTAATGGCCTCTTTTGGAATGGCCCAATCAGAATTATTGTCTATTTCCGGATATTCGTATTCATCTTTTTTTGTTGAGGTTTCATTCTCTATCTGACGATCCAGTCTTCGTGATGCAGACCTTTCCACGGCCCTTGCAAAGAATCCAGCTATTCCAGAAAATAGAGTCCATTTCTCGGTCTGCTCTGACTGATCTGATTCGTCTTCCATTCCCTCGATGTTGATTTGATAGGACTGAGTATCTGGAGAATCCTCCATTTCTATTTCCTCACGATTTATTGCCCCAATACTGCTCTGCATCTTCTGAATAGCTGATTTCCCCCTTCTTCCCTTATAATCCGCATAGGCTCTAGCTTCCAGCTTTTGTATCGCTGAATCTCCCTTATCCCATAGGCCTTTGTCCTCAAGTTTGTATGTCTTGGAAAGGCCCTTGATTGCCTTTGTCCTCCTGTATTCGTGATCATCAATAAAACGATACCTCCAGGCCATTAAGATTCCAATAAGGAATGCAAATGAATGGGTCATTAACTCAGAAAATAAATCATTTGAAAGGGCTTCATTTAGTTCAGAAGAGGCAATTCTAAATGAGATTATAAACATATTAGGGAGAACTATTAGAGCAGCGGTGATTGCCTCTGAACGCTCTGCCATATAGGCCTCCCTTCCAAAATTTGGTTTGAATTGTTGCGACAATTGAATCATAAAGAATACCACTATTAATTTAATTCCGTTAGGGGAGTTGTGGAGCCAAAAATCACTGTATCTTCGATCGTGGAGACTTATGAAGACCCCGGCAAGGTTGTTAGATCGATAAAGGAGATTTTTCCATGCTGGGACCCAAATCCGATTATTGAACAAACTGAGTTTCCATCGACTAGGGAACCCGTTTTGATATCTGGGGCTGCGAATTCTCTTGACGTTCTACTTTCAATAGTCAGAGAAAATAGGACTCTTGATACGGCATTGGATTCAATGGCTATGTACTCTTCGGATAATCTGGCATCTTTCTCAATATCTCGGCAATCGGCATCGATAGGAAAAATCTCATTCACGCTAGGGGAAAGACCGCTTGGAGGTACTATCGAAGTTTCGCTAGAGGGAGCAGATGTAGGGTTGTGGCTGGAACAACAGACTTGGCATGGCGGACGGAGTACAATTCCCAGAAGCATAGGTGATGATATCGCAATGGGAAAAGAGGGTTCGCCTGCTGAATGGTTTGACGGTAAGGGCCGAAGAACCATGGGCTTAGAGGATTAGGCGACTGGCATACTGTTCAGTAAGGGATATCTGTAGGAAGCCGGTAGGTGGTTTGCTTAATGTGATGGTTGTGAGATGAAATAATCATTTTCTTATTTTCTATTCCATATCTTACGTCATATTCTTCTGTCCACCTTCTCTGCATTGGTCGTGACGGAAGAGTATGTCGTTGAAGCAGAGGGGGAAGAAACCCTTTCTTCGAGCACTTCAGGGGTCATATCGGCTATTTGGTACGAAATCAGCGGAGGAATAGGCCCGTGGGGGACAATAAGGCCCCTTTTTGCGGTTGCTCTGGCACTAGTTCCGGGTGTTTTTCTAGGGCAACACTTCAATGGCCAGCACAGAAAGGCGTTTGACTGGTTTCTTATTCAATTTCCGCTGATTCTCTCGCTAGTTCTTTGGCCTGTACTTTACGTTTGGTCAATTGCTGACGCATGGTGGGTATCTAGCGGAATAGTCGCTTCTTCACAATCTGAGTATGATTAGAAATCCTCTGGAAGATCCACTGGGCTGAACAACCCACCTGGGCCTGAGACCCTTGAAAGCTGAGTTCTAATCTGAAATTCCCATTGTCTAAGTTCTTGTAATGTGTGGATGAACTCTAGCTCGCTCTCATTCACCACATTCCGAATTAATGTGTCAAGAATATCCATCCTGTCTTGATCGACCATTTCGATTAGATTATCCAAAGGAAATGATTGAATTCCCAAGTCATCATTTGCCTCAATATCCGGTGATTCAATAGGGATTGGAGAAAGGATGCTCAGCGGGATATTTTCTCCAGTGGAATTAGCAGCTTCACTGAGAGAGTCCGAGACTATCCTGATAAACTTGGACACTACCAAGGCCACTTCAATTACTGGCATACTTAATTGTCCAGTGAGGTGTACCATGTTTTCCCTGAGAAAGAGAAGTTTCTCATTTGCCTCCGAGTCTGGTTTTGGGATGCTCCGCGATTCGTCCTCCATGCCCCTGACAGATGGAGGTGACAAATGAAATGATTGAGCTCATGTTGTCCTATCGTCGTACCTAATGGGCGAACCACTGTTACCCCTCACCCCATCAAGAAGGTCATCGTTAATTTCAAAGAAATCGTTTAGCCAATCCCCATCTGTATCCCACTTTGTAGGATCAGTCCCGTCAGCAATTAAATCTCCGTCTATGTCTAGAATCCACCAACCGAAGGCGTACTCTCCTAGGCCTTGATTGGGAATGTGGAATTGGTCGCCAGCAACTCGGTTGTATTCATCTGTCCAGCCCCCATTAAGGTGGATAACGTCATTGCTTGAATTCACGCCCTCGTAGCTAAGGTCGTTATCATCCACCACCAATGCGAACAAGGTGTCTTGATCGTTTATTTTGTTTATTTTAAGATAGTTAGAGAGAATCGAGTTGGTCCCAGAACAAGTTCCCAAAAGTGTTTCTCTAAGTTGCCACCACTCCTCTACATCAAAACCTGAGCAATCATAAAGAGAGGATGCCCTGACATTTGAGGGGGAAGAAAGAGTCGTATTAACTACGGCATAGTATTCCTGGAAGTTATTGTAGGCTATGTATTCACATTCGGTGTCAGAGCAATCCCACTCCCCATCCATATCTGCATCTAGTATTGCATCATTGGGGTCTGTAGGATCATGAGTAAACCAAGTCCAATCTAGTGATGGCCTGGTAATGATTCCATCAGAGAAATCAATAGGTTTCCAATTTCCCGGGGTTACCTCGAACCATTGTACTTGAATCTTGAGATAGGAGGACCAATTGTCATTGGTTTCATTCCAACCTCTGTAATATTCATAAAAATCTGGCATCATATCGCCATCAGTGTCATTATCCAATGGGTTTGTCCCATATTTGAATAGCTCTCTCCCGTCTGTAAGGCTCATATCTTGCAAGTATTCCACAATAACCCCCGCTTGGAAAACAGGAGTCATTACAATTGAGTCCGAGTCTGAATCTGCTTCTAGTGGGAGTGTGCCGTTTTCAAATTCCATGATGTTGGTGAAGTAAAGGGAGCTTGCTCCGTTAGTGATCTGTTGGTTTTCTGGATAACTAGTAAAGATCCTGTTGTTCCATTTCCCTTGGGTAGCAGGGGTATCAAGTATATCCCTTTCTAACCATCCATCGCCATCTGGATCATAGTTGATATCCAGAGGATTTACAGGATTAAGAGACCACCTAAACGAATTGACGGGCAAAATTTCGCCATAGACAGAGAAGCAGTATTCCCATCCATCGGGCATCCCATCCCCATCCGAATCATCATCAGTTGGATCACTAATTCCGATTAATGACTTGTTGAAGTTATCAGGGTCGAATTGGTTTACTAAACCTACCTTGTCGGAAGACTCTAGACTTTTAGTGGAGAATATTTGGTAAAGTTGCCCCCAAGCGGCTTCCTCAGTCGAGCCGGACTCTTCCATTTGAGCATTAACTGCATCTTGGCCATATGAAACCGGTTCTGTACCATTTGGAAAATTACCTATCTCCAGTCTCTTCCCGAACCATTTTGAATCATATTCTGCCAAATTATCAAATGACTCTGAGTCACTTATTTCCCCGTCTCCGTTGCAATCAAATGAGTCCTCGTCAGAGTCGACACCCACATCGGTGTCCGATAGAGGATTCATGGTCCAGCTGTTTTCTTCTAGGTCCCATTCAGAAAACCAGTATTCGTACCCATCACTCATACCGTCTCTATCAGTATCGGGATTATTAGGGTCGGTGATACCAAAAATGGCCTGTAGCATAGGCTTGGGCGGGAAACCTGATTTCCATTCCAAATATTGGTTCATGGCGATTTCAGCCCTTCCCTCTTTGTTGAACAAAATTCTGTATATTCTGTTTTCAAATGCTATTTGATTAATTTGTTGGGATTCGTCGCCGAAAGTTGGAGCACCCAGGGGAAAGGACTCCCCATTAATTGGAAGATTTGATGTCAGATTCAATTCTGTGATGTCCCTTATTCCATCGCCATCTGAATCATAAATCCCATCATTTGGGACTAGGGGATTCATTGTCCAAACCCCATCCGTGGAATTCCATGCTGTGAAAATTAGCTCGACACCATCCAATAATCCATCACCATCAGTATCCGGATTATTTGGATCTCCGGAATTACCAGTAATTTCGAACTGCTCAGGAGATACAAAGTGTCCGAAAGACAGAGCGGATTCAGCCCCTATCCATGGAGTCTGAATAAGTGC
The DNA here is from genome assembly GCA_902573115.1 of uncultured Candidatus Poseidoniales archaeon. Classification (GTDB taxonomy): domain Archaea; phylum Thermoplasmatota; class Poseidoniia; order Poseidoniales; family Thalassarchaeaceae; genus UBA36. The sequence continues at coordinate 35,624 of CACGIM010000006.1, read as the reverse complement.
TCCTGCGGCTGCCGTTAAGTAGAATTGTGGAGACGATATGGTAGGATCGGTCTCGCTAGAAGAGCTGTCTATTGCGTTATATTCGGCCCAATTTGACATCCCATCAAGATCTGGATCACCCAATCCATCCCCCCCATTTACTGGATTAAGCGTCCAATCTGCATCGAAAAGATTCCATCTTGAGTGAAACACCTCCCACCCATCGGGCATGCCATCATTATCTGAGTCAGTATTTAGTGGGTCCGCGGATCCAATGTCTTCGGTGGGGAGGCCTTCCCATAGGGATAGGTAGTTTGCTCCAGTCATACTGCCGAACGGATTTTGTGCGAGTCCTTCCCAAGTATTGTGTGCCAGTATAGTTGTCATGTTTTGTGGGTAATTCTGCCCAGTGAAGGTTGAGTTGGGTAAAATTATCTCAGACTTTATGTGATACTCTAGCCAATTTACGAAAGACTCCTCTAATTCTAGTACCCCATTCCTATTGAGATCGAAACCATCGCCATCAGGGTTATTTAATGAGTCTGAACCATTCATTGGATTTATTCCGGAGGCAGATGAAGGCCAATTACAGGAATACCTTGCCTCCCATCCATCGGGCAAAGAGTCCGAATCGGAGTCCTTATTGTTTGGATCTGTGGCTGTCCAATTTTCTATGTATCTGGGAGATTCCCCATGCGAATTTATACCACTCGAAATTGAGTTTTCTCGAAGTCGTTCCCATTCATATTCACAAATGTTGGAAAGTCCGTCCCCATCCGCATCCTCCGTGGCATCGTATGGGTCGTTAGGGTCTAGAGTCCACTCATTACCACCAGTGTATATGTCCCCAACCCATCTTCTGTGTTTGATCTCCCACCCATCAGGCATTCCGTCCCCATCAGTATCTGGATTTGTAGGATCTGTAGGCCGGTCTGAACCGCCGCTGGCGCCCCCGCCAAGCCAGCCCCCCATGTGAACCTCCTCCGCTGATTGACCGATTTCAGAACTGCAGAGATATTCCTCGTTTAGATAATGGCAATCGAAATTTGAAGGATCTATGAACCAACCCCAGTATTCCTCTCCATCCGTCAAACCATCCCCATCTGTATCAGAAACTCTTGGATCGGTTCCGTTCAGGCCCAAAAATGAGGACCCGGAAAACCTGTATTCGTCTAGATTACTCCAAAGACGATCGAAACCGAAAGCAGCTTCATCACCAATGGAAACACCATCATTATCTGCATCCCTTGAAGCGTCAAATGGATCTGTTGGATCCAGACCATAAGCAAATTCCCAACCATCGGGCATCCCGTCCAAATCTGAGTCATGGGAATAAGGATCCATGGGGGCAATATTCATGAATCGCCCTGGAGAAATACCTGCGAAAATCCACTCCTCTCCGTCCCTCTCAAGTTTTGCCAGTGATGTGACGAGTCCGGGTATTGTTGTTTGATTTCTATTAGGTCCGAGAATTCCATCCGCGCCTCCCTCCAAGCACCAAGTACCGTTCTGAGAGCCGATGACCATCATCCCCTCTTGTGGCAATATTGAGTGAATTTCATTTTCACCAGAAATTAAACCTTCCATGTTTAGCATCCTATCATTGTTGAAGGATTCCTTTGGTTGGGAAATAATGAGGTCCATGATTACTTGATGTAAGCCACCCCCAGTCCCCAACCAAACAACATCGGAGCCTTGGTTTGTTTCCTCAACAAATATTGTGTTAACCATAGAGGTCTTCCTAGAATCTAGAATATTCTCTGTCACATAATCCTCTGCAGTTATCCTATCGAAGATCCACCAAGGACTTGATGTGTCTTCTTGACCGTCAGTAGTGTTCCATCCAATTAGTCCAAAATCGGTCCCTACCAATAACAATGGGGTCCTTCCGAATACATTAGCATGACCCGCAGAAAGTACAGTTGCATTTGACTCATAGAGCATTGACGAGAGGGTTTCGAGGAATGTTATCTCGGAATTCTCCAAAGAGGTATCTTGAGCTAATCGTGCCTTCCAAACATTCTCACCGCCCATAAGCAGAAAGTCGGTTTCAGAGGATTCGGAGTTTAATGGCATAATAACAGAAACACTTCCTATTTCTCTTGTTTCCATGGCTTCCATTAATGGTAGTCCATTCTCCAGTGGTATCGTGTGAATCCCAACATTAGTGGCCACAACTAAAGTATCAGAGTCCCCGATTTCATGATACATCATTGTGTTTACTTCAATACCTGGCGAGAAGTAAAAATCCGAAGTGTAGCCTCTAAATGGATCGATAGCCGTAATTCCATATTTTGTCCCGACCAATAGCCTCTCCCTCGCTTGATCGGGCACTATTGAGTGAACTGCAGGATCTCCAAGCCTGACAGCAGTGGAATGATCGAAAATCAATTGCTCGCCCGGGGAATAGAGCTTCGTGGCTCTTAGTCCCGGGGTTACGTGACTAGAATCATCAAAGTCTACAAGATATTCTTCGAAGTTACTGAACGATTCCCCCCATTGTGATGTACCAGTAGTGACGTCTTGGGTAATGATTCCGTCCCTATTTTGGTCCCAACCGTCTGAATCGCTATCTAGTATCGCATCGCTTGCGTTTAACGGATCCAAGCCATGGTGGGATTCCCACCCGTCGGGAATCCCATCCCCCAGTATTTCTAACTGTGAGGGTTGTATTTCGTCCCAAAAAAAGTAATCAGAGTCGCTGAACCTAGGGTCAGTACCCATCCAACCAGATTCCCCTGTGGGTCTCTCGTGGGAAGTCTGACAGGATTTTTCCTCCAATCCCTGAATTGTCCCCCAACACCATAGGCCATCTCTTTCGGTTACCCAATCATCGGGAATTCCGAACTCATATTCCTCGGTGCTAGTGAACAATTCTCCTTCATCTATTGACCCATCTCCATTGAAATCAAAACCATCCCCGCACCCCCAGCTAAAATCTGCTTCGCATCTATCGAAATCTGCCATTTTGTCGCTTGGGTCGAGTGGGTCAAAATATCTGCATTCCCAGAAATTATTCGGATTTAGTGGATCATTTGGGTCGCTCTTGTAAAGTCCCCCTTCGGTGCACATGTATACCTCATAGCCATCTGGAATTCCGTCTCCATCTGTATCAGAAACTCTGGGATCTAGATATTCTCTAAGTCCCGACGCAGTTTCTTCGGGCGGCTTACCAGTCAAGCCATCTCTGTTCTCGAAGCAGTTATCTAGAGTATAAGGCCAGCAATATTCCTGAAGGGCGGTTAATCCATCTCTGTCGTTATCGGTGGAATTATCTGTAGAATCTGAGGGATTGAGGCCTTTTATCGATGTCTGGTAATTTTCTGATTCTAGAGTGAAATCCTCTCCAAAAATAACTTCGTAAATATCTGGAATCAGGTCGCCATCCTGATCAGTCACAGGCGATTCCGTTCCTTCAGCCAAATTTGGATCCGTTGATGAAACTGGCGACTGTGGTCTTGTTTGTGAGATGAATGCCAAGCTAGAGAGTACCAACAGAGATATCAGTAATGCTGTCTGTTTGCGACGCATTCGCCCACCCGGTATAATTTGGTGGCAATATTGGATTTATCATGCTGATGGAGCGTAGTTCGTACACAAATTTGTTATCGAGTCTGGCATACCATGTGGGACTGAAAATTTAGCTTTGCCCGGTGAAGATTATGGATTGGTTCAAAGGCCGTTGTATGGCTGGCTACATTATGGGTTTAGGAATTACTCATTTGGGATCAGGTAGCAGGGGAAATGCCACTCTGATCAGCACTGAGAATTCCAATGTTCTGGTAGATTGTGGATTCAGTCTAAAACAGACAGAGAGCCGGCTGGCGATCGCAGATGTTGACCCTGACTCTATCGATGCAGTTGTTGTGACACATCATCACAAAGACCATTCGGGCTCGGCTCTGAGGGCATCGAAAAAATGGGGGGCTTCGCTACACTGCAATATGGGGACCGCTATCAGGATGGGTTGGAGGCCCATCGAGGAGTGTACTACATTCGGCAATTTGGAAAGGCTTGATTTCCCAGATGGCATGAGTATGCTGACCATCCCAGTCCCCCATGATGACTCCGATAATGTAGGAATAATTGCAAGTGACGGAAGAGGTAGCAGGGCTGGAATAGTGACTGATTTAGGTGAAGCCACAAGAGATCTGGTCAAACAATTGTCGGGTTGCAACCATATTTCAATAGAGTCAAATTATGATCATTTAAGACTTGTTCGCGGACCTTATCCTGACTCACTAAAGAGAAGAATTTCCGGCAGAGGGGGTCATCTTTCAAATTTCCAAACAGGTCAAATTCTACAAGAGGTGAGTAATGAGAATCTTCAGAGCGTGGTGCTTTGTCATCTTTCTGAAAGAAATAACGCCCCCCATATTGCAGAAAGTGAAGTTCTTCTTGCCATGGGGGATGAATTTGGGGGAAGCGTTTCGATCTCCAAACAGAAGGGCCCTGAGTTTACTCATTGGACTGGTATTGAAGAGCCTAGCAAATTGGCAACCGTGTGATTACTTTCCCATTACGGCCCTGTGAACAGAATTTTGAACTTCCCTCATCCTACCTACGGCACCGAGATCCCTGAATAAGGATAGAGACCTCTGGAGATAGCTCATCCTTTGGGAACGATCTGTTTCAATTTCTCCAAGTCTCGCTAGTAGCTCACCTTGTAGCATCCTGTAATCGTTAGATTCGGCTACTGCTAACCCATTCAAGTAGTGTTCTGCGGCCTCTTCCTTTCTGCCAGCATCAATTAGGACCTGCCCCAGGAGCATTTCAACCTCAACCGTACTTTGCGGATCATTTAGGTGGGAAAGGGTTTCTAATGCTCCGGAGTAATGGATCAATGCCAATTCGTTGTCGGATGTCTTGGCGTAATATCTGCCTAAAACTGCTCTTGACCTGGCATGCAGGAAATCTTGCCCGGAGTCTTTAGTATCCTCATATGCGAAAAGTGCGTGTTGTCTGGCTCTATCATATTCCCCCATCTCGATGAAAGCAGATGCAAGACCGATTCTTTCCTCATTAAGTTCTGGATCCTTTTCCTTCTCGAGCAGGTCTTCCACATTGCCATATACCTCCAATGCTCTCCTCAAGTCCTTCCTCCTACGGAATATGCTGCCCATATTGTTGTAACTTTTGGCCGCACCTAATGCGTCTCTAATGTCGACTTGTATCTTCAGAGCGTTTCTATGGAGTTCCAAAGCGTCATCCATAGCTCCACGCTTAACTGCAATATCCGCTCTTGCAGAAAGAAGACGTGCGAGCTCTCTGCTTGGTTCCGATCCTTCAATTCTTTTTGTTGCGGCATCATATTCTATCTCTGCCTCGTCCCACCTTCCTTGGATAGTCAGTATATCCCCTCTGAGTTCTCTGATTAATCCCCAGCTCTTTGGATCGAAATCATCACTTTCAAGTGAGTTTAGTATTGAAAGCAATTCTGTGTGACCGGAGCTAATTAGTCCACGTCCCTCAGTGAGTAATACTTCTGCCAGGCCATCTTCGTCTCCGGTATACCTCAGATGATGAATAAATTCGATCCTATCAGTTGCGCTATTTTTCCGGTTGCGATACCAATTCACAGCTGATGAGTGAAGATCCGTCTTCATCTCTTCATCCATTGACCTCATAAGGAATTCCCTGACCAAATCGTGAACGTCATAATTTTCTGCATCTGATTGACGTGCTAGCCCTTTCTCGACCAGGTCGTCGAGAAGGTCAATTCCACCTTCAACTTGATGAATTGCCTGAATGGGAATGGGCTCACGAAAAACTGCTATCGCTCCAAGTAGTCTCTTTTCTGAACCAGAGAGTCTACTGAAAATCTCTTTTTCAACGAACGCTTCGAGTGTCGCGTGGAATGTTTCAGCAACGTTTCCCCTGTTAATGAGTTCTAGGATCAATGGATGGCCCCGAGAAAGAGAGTAAATATGAGTGAACTGATCAGAGTTCATTTGTGGCATGGCTGTCAAAATCTGCTTGCTTGATTCCTCGTCTAATCCCTGCAATGGCATAACAAGTGTGACTATGTTGCCTGACTGGTCGGACTCGGGAACAACCATTCTAAATGATCTGGAAAACATTACCAGTCCAACTTCTTTGAGTTTATGTATTCTCAAGGTTAGCTCTTTTAGGATAGAATAGAGAGTATCATCTCCAACCTTGTGTAGATCATCGATAACAATCAAAGATGGTGAATCTGAGAGCCCCTGCTCAATCAAATTAACAGCCATGCTAGTTTGTGGAACTGCTGTGGAGGCCAGATAATCAGATAGGTCGTTCTGGCCAATAGAAGATAGCCATTCAGCACATGCCTCCAAGAATGCTCTTGATCCCTCCCAGTCTTGGCACCTGTGGTAGAGTAAGTTTCTTCTGTGGGTGAACCTATCGAGAATCTTGGTTGATAGTGAGGTTTTTCCAATTCCTGCAATCCCTGGCACGAGAATTGATGCAGATTTTGCTTCCAGGAGGTTTGCCATGACTTGTAGTTCTTCTTCCCTTCCGAAAAATCTCCTGGTCCTAGGGAGGTCATTCAAGTACGAGACAAGTTGCTTCTCGATGTGTTTGGAGAGGTCTCGCTCCACAAGCTCCGAGGTTAGTCCGGAGAGATCAATGGTACCAGAATCATCCATGTATCTCAACATGTCAACGTGCCGCAATGGTAATTCGACTCTCTCCAATGCTTCTGCTAGGGAACAATTTTCTGATCGGCCATCTGGATGCACAACTCGAACTGTGGCCTCTGAGACTTTATCCCATATCTCGTCAGCTACCTTTGCACCTTCATCCGTAAGGAAATATGCCTTTCTTTTTCTGGATACTCCGGTAACGTGAACCTGCCTTTCAATAAGGTGGCCCACTTCCTTCATCCCAGATATTGCCCGTGGGACATTTGATCTGGCTATTGAAACTGCATTGGCTATGCCCATTTGGGATAAAGCGAAAGGAACTTCCACCTTTTCGCTATGGTCGACAAAGTCGCTTAGGTGCAGAAATATCCTCTCTTGGACACCTGGTCTGGAGGCCGCGACGCTTGCCATACTAGAATTACCGTCACCCACACTTCAATAATGTTAGTAGGAAGTGGTTGGACAATTATTCCGCAAAATCAGGATCCGGGACCCATTTTTCCGATTCATTATCCCATAGCCAACCCGGATGGTCGTCGTACTTTTCGAGATTGGGAATGTTACCTGGCCCTACATCGTTTTCTTCGGGGATTTGTACCGGAGTTTTATTGTAGTCAAATTCGTCCTCTATCTCAATACCGATGAATCCTCCGAAGTAAGCCAGCGACAATAGAGCGACTAGTCCAGATAATGCTATGACAATAGTAACCATAAATCCTGAGGAGCTACCAGTTTGCTCTCCTTTTGATATCGGAGAAGCTTCTGTGGTCTGACCGCCATATCTGAATTCCGGGGTTGATGAGACTTCATCCAGTCTAGAAGCGGGGATCTGTAATTCCCAAGTTCCATTTTCCGATACCAATGCCGTAGCAACGGGTATGCCATCGATTGATACTGAAACCTGTTTTCCAGGCAAACCTATTCCGGTGTATACTGCAACCTCTTCTCCATCGAACCATGACTTGTCGGGTTCTTGTATTGAGAATTGTAATGGGACCACTTTGAAAGATACAGGATCTGAATTCGCCCTGGAATCCCAGGAATCCGTAGCTATGAAGATGACGTCATTCAAGGTCCATGCCTCCATATTGTCATCATAAAATTGCATGTCAGCAGGGTCGTACCTCGCAATACCGTCGGTTCCAATCCCTATGACAAGTGGATACCTATCATCATCGTCTAAGGAAGTGTCGTTGTAGACGGAGAAGAATTTGATATCCGAGTTACCATCCAAATCAGAAAAATATTGCCTAAGATCGATCCCTGCCGTGGTGCACTTGTCGATAGAGTTGGATTCAAGATCGCAATACAATGTAATCTCTGTCGCCCATCCTGACGAGTCGAATGTAGGTTGATTGTTTCCAGCATTTTTTGGGTTATCGATAATTATTGTAACTTCTGACCAACCGCTGTAATCCGTACCATCATATGACCTGAAGCGGAGTAGATACTCCCCGTCATGTCGAAGTTGACTGAGGAAACCTGTATCTAGCTTCAATTCCCATTCCCCTTCCTGGGAGAGCTCGGTTACACTCGTATCGAATACCATAACGAAATCATTTGATATGTCCTGGATTTCTATATCTACTCTGGTAATCTGGCCGTCGAAATCCCTTGCAACCCCTTGTAGAATTGCCTCCGATGATGATGAGATCCTATTTCCGGTAATAGGTTGGTTCACACTTATTGTAGGCAGGCTATTCCGATTATCTATAGTCAGATCAAGAGTGACTGACTGGCACTCATCCAATTCATCATTACAAAAATCGGAGTCAGAGGCCCAAATCTCGAACTCGTACATCATCACTTCTTGGACGATTGGAAAATCCCAAGTGTAATTCCAAGTACCATCCTCGCTTGCAGAGACCTTGGTTGTGTAGGAATCGTATGGGCCTTCTACCCTAATGTGAATTAGTCCGATATCTTTGTTGCATTCGTTGGGACATCCATAAGGATCCTGAGCATAACCTTCGAAGAATACCTTGCCGTCATCATGTGATGAAAATGTACTTGGTGTGTTGACGACTAATGTTGGGGGTTGAGTGTTTAGTTTGATTGTCCTCGATACTACAGGACTGTAATCAATACCATCAAAAGATCTGAACTCAAAGGTATAGTCTCCTTCTCCTGCTAGAGCGCTTAGATCGATTTCGTAATACCAAGAGCTGAATGGACGATTGAACCTTGTGACCTCGCCCTGGTTTGCTCCACTGGTGTCTATTGCTTCTCCAGCATCCTCCCATGAGCTTGTGAAAGGATTTTTCACCTGCACCGAGTGGACATATCCGCCTTGGTCCCACTGTGCAAGTTCGTCTGAAGAATAGCTGTTAGCTAATTGCCCATCATGGGCGCTACCAGTTATGTTTACGATCCTCCTGAAAGAATGTCCGTCGTTCTGAGTGACCATCACCGTGGGCCCGGAATTTTCTAGTTGTGCAGTTTCTTCCAGGGATGCTTCCTGAAGGGTAAACTCTCCGGAGAAATATCCGTATCCAAACTTGTAAGCCGTGTACCTGTAAAGTGACATTTCTCTGGAGTTATTGGAGTAATCACAGCTTGGATCATTTGTGTCAACTACCAAGTCGCCATCATTATCTATTCCGTCCGAGCAAGAATCTTCGTATTCATCGTCCGCGAATCCATCTGGGTTATCTCCGCCCCCCAAGCCTCGAAAATCCAGATGGAAGTTCGATGGAAGGGCCACCCAAGGTGTGAAGCCATCTCCTGCGGTGTTAATTCTATAGAGGTCGTTTCCAAGTGCGTCCTCAACAATTACCAACGCGTCACTGACCTTTTCACCGTTAATGAGAGTTTGAAACCTGACTAGCTCGGCCCTACTTACTTGGACAGCGAAATGAGTGGGTTGGGATGCGATTTTGACCTTGGATAAGTCAAGATTTGTTAGATCGGCGAAGGTAAAGACAGTTGAATTGTTGTCCATGCTAACTCCAAGTGGGAAATTTCTCGGAGTCATGTTCTTGCAGGTACTGCATTCCTTCACAGGAGTTGGGATAATTTTTCCTTGGAATCCGTTTTCCGGCCAGGCCTCTTGATCTGGCCAAGAAAGCCGAACAGGAAACTCACCAGTAGGGGGAGATGGGATGTACTCAGATTGAGATGTGACCGAGCTCTTCGTGATGTTATAGGTTGATTCTACTTGGTTCCAGTCATTTTCTGAGAAGTACGCAAGTGACCCATATTGGTCATTGTTTGCATACCCGCTGTCGTAGTTTTTGATAACTGCCCCTGTTTTTGCTACATCGAATGAATTCCTTTGGATGTCTAGTAAGGATCCTACTGCACGGATGGCATCAGCTTCACCTGTAGATGTAATTATATTGTCGTACATTGTCACTCCTGTAACATAGGCATGAACAACTGGGCATGGGAATTGACCATCCCAATTTACGTCGCTAGAGCAAGTAGCGGCACCAGCGTATGAGATGGTGTTATTGGCTAGAAGAACTCTTGAGGCAGATCTGATGCCCCCTCCCCAATATTGTCCAGCGGCAACGGGAGAAAAACTAGTGTCAAAAATAGTATTATTCTCTGCAACCACGTCATAAGTTCCACCGAGTTGTAATCCAAAGAAACCGTTTATTGGGCCTATGTCGTTATTGTGGATCTGAGCTTCACTATTGTATACGACAATACCAGATGCACTCGCGGCTCCCTCGATGTCGTTGTTTGTTAAAGTGAACAAGGATGAGCCGGCCCCATATACCCCATTGCCTTCAATGGTGGTGATATCGTTGTCTGATATTTCAAATCCAAATGATGTAGAGCCGACTGCCTTCTTGCCCCAAAGGTCAATTCCATTGCAATTTACATTCAGTACGGAATTCGATACAGTTCCTGCTGAGGTTCTGAGATATAGTCCGTAATCTCCTGTAATTTCGGCGTTTTCGATCTCAATGAATGAGTCTTCCGCCCAGATAGCAGACCTACCTCCTGCGTTCTGTTGGCAACCATTGTTTGTTGCCGTCAGGCTGATATCTGAAATCTGGAATGGGCTGACCGATGATCCCGATGAATAAATCTGGAGGGCGGACCCAACTCTCCCGCCATCTTCGCCCACTCCTACGGCGAAATCACCACCATTGAATATGGGTTGAGCTAGGTTCGTGGTCATAACGCTGGATGTATTTATTTGGCTGAATGATAGCTCTGTAAGGGTAGGACTAGCACCATCTAGAACCAGGGCTGCATAACGAAACTCCCCTACGCTTTGGATGTAATACGGCATACCCCATGCTCCTTGAAATGAAACATGCCTAAGTTGTGTCTGAGAAAGGTCGATTGAACTTCTCATTAGGACACCTTCGTTACAAGAGGGATCCTCTATGTAGATTTCTTGATTGCCATTGCTCATTCCATAGCACTCACCTCTGGCGCTTCCGTTTGACGGGGCCTCCCAGATGAGTGTAATTTCCATCGCCGGATTTGCGTCGGAAGGCGCCCCACAGGACAATGCACCAGCGCAGAGGCTTCCCCTAACATCTAGATGAGTGCCATTCTGGAAAACCACTGTTGCTCCTGGATTTATGATTAATTTAGCACCAGGCGCTACTGTTACGTCTCCAGAAACCTGATGTATCCCCATCCAAGTCTCAGTTCCAGTTATCGTGCCTTGGGATGTTTCGTTTGAGGCCATTGCAGTGCCCGCAGGAAGTGCCATGGCGAGTAGGATGCTCATCAAAAACAACCCAGTCAAGGAAACTGAACTGGCCTTGCCATCTGCCGCCATATACCTTGGGCGTCATGAGGCCAATTTAACCATAGGGTATCAATGGAACTGGTAGAAGTCACTGAGTATTACCGGGTAATTTGGCGGGACTAAGCCCCCAACTCAATGGCTAGTTGTTTTGACCACTCGGAGGCGTCAAGAAGGCCATAACCGGATTTAAGGTTGTGCGTCGAGTCTTGATTGGGGGCAGGTTTAGCAGATTTAGCTAGAGCTACCTTAACTAAATTCATACCATCCTGACCTATTTTACCATCATCACCTGAAAGGTCACCCCCATGTATGGATAAAATCAGGGCTAGAGCGCCCGTGACTATTACTGTGGAGTCGCTAGTTCCAGTTGAGTAGGCATAAGGGGGTTCCGAATCGTTTGAGGAGCAAGACCAAAGCAATACGCCTGGGGCAATAATCTCTGGTTTCTGATTGGGGAAGGACCTGACTTCACCTGTTTGGGGGTCTATTTCGGAGCCCGAGGCGCTATCTGCCCATGGGTCGCCACTCTTGTCATGCGCCCCTACTGCTATGACTCCAGACAAGCTAGCTGGAGATGACACGTCGGAATCATTGGAATCTATGTCCAAATTACCTGCTGCTGCTACAACAAAAATGCCATTGTCAAGTGCCTCTTGTACTGCTAGGACAGTTTCCGATGAGGGAGTCACCTCAGAGCCCTGTGCACTCCCCAAGCTAAGGGATATTATGTCAGCATCCTGGGAGATTCTGCACCATCGAATAGCCTGAGAGACCATTCTTTCATTCGCCGACTTGCCATCTGGACCCAGACCTATGGCCACGGACAAAGATACCCCCGGGGCTGCCCCCAGGAAGTTACCATCTGCAACCAGGAGCCCGGACATGAGAGTACCATGGCTGTCATATCCAATGTCCTTTACTTCTTCATTATCCGTTTGGTAGAAATCTCTGAATCCCACTAGGTTAATTTTTGATAAATCGGGGTGATTGGCATCTATACCTGTATCGACAATACAGACCTTGACTCCCTCGCCGAGCGTACCAGAAGACTGAAGATCTCGTATTCCTGTATCCTCATATGCCCATTCTGAATCAGGCAATACCTCCTGTATCAGAGGAGCGATTGAAGGGTAAAAAAGTATGAACGAAGTAATAACCGCGGAAAAGCCAAGGGCACCCCAAGGCCAAAGGAACCTCATAATAGGTCCAACGGGCCACCTGAGCTCTCTTGCTTCTTGGTCCGTTATCCCGTACGCCTTCCCAGGGTAACCAGGAGCATCACTATCAACCGCAGTTAGCAAACTAGGATCTTCTGGCTCTGGCATCAACTCTAGGTGACTGAAATCTCTCATGTATCCTATGCCGCTTCTGGTATGAGTATTAGAAGGCGAGTATCAGAAAGGAGCACTAACTCTTCTTCCTGGCCTTCTAGTGAAGTAAACTAATGCAGAGATCAGCAGAATTACAAATACGTATGCCATGTATTTCAGGTTCTCGTTTTCCTCCGAACCTGTCCATAATTGCGCTTCAATGACGCAAGATGGCTTGCCTATCGAATTAGAGCTGTCGCAAGATTGAGCCCTCTCGCTCAAATCCTCCCCTGTAATTTCGAAAACGATGTAGTACTTCTGTGCCGAATCGAATTGTGTGAAATCCATATCAAAGTAGAACGTGGATTCGTCCGCAGAAGAGACAGAGCCAGTAGCGCTGCTCGTTATGTTTAGTCTCTGATCATCTTCGCATGTAATCTCTGAACACAACGTCGCAGTTATTGTGACGTCATCGGCAAGAACGTTTCCAGAGTTTGATACGTTCAGGGAGTATCTCTCAATTTCCCCAAAGGTTGGGAACCTATTTCCAAGGAGAGTAGCAGAATCGCCAACAACAGATAGCTTCGGGGAGTCCAATTTTAGTCTATTTTGGAATGTGTATGAGTTATTCGAACTATCAGTCACTAAGATATCTATTGTCTCTTCGTAATCAGGAGCTAGATTGCCCGTAAATGTTGGAATTAAGGTGAAGGTAGCAAGACCGTCAGAGAAAGGGGAAACTGGTTGCATCATAGGTCCAGCAACCTCCCAATTGTTGGATTCTTCGAACTCGAATGTGAATGTCTCGTCGGAGTTTCCTGAGTTCCTGAAAGGAATTTCGATAGATATCGTTTGCTCATCTGGTGGGAAGTATGTGATTTCATCATACTCCTCGGTAATTTCCATCCTGAATCCTGGTGACTTAGGGACATCAACAATTAGCTCCATCTCCATGGTATATCCTTGCTGGGTTGAGAACTTTAGCAGAACTCTGTGACCTCCAGAGAAGTGGTGGGCCTCTCCAACTTTGGCTGGTATCACTCTGACATTCAGTTCCTCCGATATGTCTGAGTTGTTCAAGCCCATCTCAAAGGTAAGAGAGTCTAGCCAATCTCCAGAGGAGGTAGAATTCTCAAATTTTACATCCCACAGGGTCCCATCGGCACCGGGTACTGTTCCAACTACCGAGAACTGGTCTAGAGAGTTGTGCCCCTCATAGGTGACAGTTAGGCTGAATTCGGCATTAGTGTAGGAACATCCTGGGGGAGAATTGTCCCCACCGGCATAGATGTTTACTTCATCGATCGAATCTAGATCACCATCATTGTCATCGTCGGTGTCTTCATTGTCGCCCATGCCATCTCCATCCAAGTCTCTCCACTCTGAGGGGTCATCCGGGAATACGTCTTCTCCATCGATGTATCCATCCCCATCGCTGTCATTTGTGCATGATTGGTCAACTTCACTTACGGTTTTCCTGGGTTCGCCGACGGCAGTTGCAGAGATGTCCTGGTTGGATTCTCTCTCAACATTCAGAGTCTTCAGCGGTGAGTCCTGCCCCGCTCTTATCGAAATTCCTTGGCCTCCGGAATAAGATACGTTCCTGTTGCCTTCTGAAATCTCAAATTCGCTCGATACTTGAATGGTGCCTGGAATTGTTAGAATGGATATCGTTCCGTCTTCCTCCAATGTTTCGGACCATGATATAGCCCCAATCTCAAATTTCAAGTCGTAGTCAGGTACCTCGGAAAGGTCACGCACTCCTCCATCGAAGTCTAGCCATCGGGTGTTGAGGTTGAGAATGCCACCGATTGCCAATTCTGAATCAAGCGAACCCCCTTCAACCCCTACTTCCATCGATTTGATTGATACAAGACCTTGGCAATTTTGATTCTGAGTATCTAACGATACGTAGGCCACCCAATCGCCCGGTTGAACAGATGCTGACCATTCTCCAGTCCACCCACTTGGGTTTGATACTTTGGTAGCAGTGACACGTTCTCGGGATATTCCGTGAGAGGGTATCAGGACTAGATTCCAATCCTCGTTGGATACACATGAGTTATCCGGATATGAGACGATTCCTGAGACTTCTACTTCTCCAGCTGTTATTTCTATGTCTTCGGACATAGATTCTAACCCAAGCCCTATGCTTAATTCCACATTTTCAAATCCATCCTTCGTGACCTCGATATCCCAAGAGGTCTGAGCGGGTAGGTATACTGACCATGCCCCGTTATCTCCGGAGAATATTTCGTATGTGGGGAGTTCAGATTCTGGAATGTTTGGGGAGATCGTTAATGAAGCGTTGGAAAGGCCTTCAAAGAAACCGGGAGAGTCGTTTTCATCGAGGTCCCAGAAAACCATTCCAGCAAGCTGAGCTAGCCTCTGTACCGTTAAAGAGACCTCATTGACTTCCCCTACAGTGATGCCAGACTCGGACAACGATGTGTTTTCTAGGAGAAGTCGGACCCCTCCTTCCGTTTCATTCATTTCTATGTTCCATAGGCCTGGTGTTAGTCTCATCTCCAAAGTCTGTCCGAACCCCGGGTGAGATATTGAGAATGAGCCTAGGCCCTCCTGTGAGGTCAACGTGACTTCCATTTCTCCTAGGTCAACTCCAGAGGGTTCGGATGTTAGATTTATTGCAATATTAGCCAGCTGGGAAGTCTCTAAGTCATACGCCACTCCTGCTGTATTTTCTGAGACCGAAATTAATTCCCTTAGACCCTCAAAGACTCCAGAGCTACTTTCAAATTCGTCTACGATTAGTACCCAATCCCCTTCTTCGACATATTCTAGAATCTTACCGGACTCGTTTGTCACAAAGTTCTGGATCCAGCCGTTCTCTGAATTCTGCAACTTGACAATGTGTTCACCCAACGGGTCTTTACTTTGGTTTGTCAGTGTTATATTGACAAGCCAAAGAGGTTCGAAACCGACAGATCTTGTAATCTCGGATGGTTCCAGATAAACATCGAAAACCTTGTTTGTGTCATAGAGAGTGTCGAATATCTCACTAGCAGATGAATTTGCCCTTTCAACGACTATTCTGTACTTGCCGGGCTCAAGTGAAACTTGTGCGGTTCCATCGGATATCCACTCAGATCCAACAGAACTCACTGTAACTCCTAGTCCGTTGGATGTCAAAGGAACTATTTCGAACGGGAAGGTATTTGGCACTGGCGTTCCGTTAGATTGGTTATTGTCTCCTTGTCGATCAATAAAGAAATCGATTGAAACAGTGCTATTGTCCTCGGGCAAAATTAGCAGCTCGACGGAGTCTGATGTAGCGTTTACCTCTATCGTTTCTGATGATGATCCCATCTCCCCAGCATCTAGGGTCAAGGACCAGTTGCCTACAGGCAGTAGTACATCGAACCTTCCTAGCTCATCAACCTCGGACCTCCAAACTGCTTGACTAAATCCGTCCAGGTTGTTTGCTAGGGCAAAAACAGGGACCCATCCGGGGAATCCTTGATTGTAGGTATTTCCTTCCCTGCTTAGGCTTGCAGCACCCATAACCATCATTGCAGGCCTAAGATCTATCGAAATGTCAGGCATTCCTTCACTGACTTGGAATCGAGTCCCGTTTGAAAGGAAGCCTCCTGCCCCAATTGTACGTTCGACGGTTAGATCTATCCAAGCCCCAACTGGTAGGTTAACGCTAAAGTTTCCATTTTGATCAGTGATCGAGGTAATTGAGAACCCATCCCACTGGAAAAGCACTTCCTGATAAGAAACCGGAAGTCCAGGGGGTGAATCCGGGTTATCTTTACCAGAGCCATCGGTAATAACGCCACTCACCGTTTGACTCTCAACAAACTCATAATCTGCTCCTGATATATCTTCGGCACCAATAATGATTCTTTGCCAGAGTTGCTTATCACCTTCAATAGTGTAATTCAGAAGCCATTCACCTTGGGTTAGTTCTGAATTGTAAATTCCCGTTTCAGCATCATAAATTGAAATCACATCAGCTACCGATTGATTTACGGATCTGAATATAAGACTCAGATTTTCGACAATAATGTCCCCATCCCTAACCGTGAAGCTGATATCGGTTGTATCCGGGACAACTGATGGAAATGTGGAGAGTGAGTCTTCATCCGATCTGAAAATGTAGCTCTCAGATATTTCTGGGAATCCATCATCATCGACATCTACCTGTACAGAATAAGATCCTGGTATGATTGGGCCTATTTCGAATGATCCATCGTTTTCCGGCATTATTGTGCACGGTGGCTGGACTATCGCTTCACACCCCTCGATCGAAGAATCGTATGTTTCATTTGGCTGAAGAATAGCAATTTCGCTTGATAGAGGCTCCCCAGAGTGAAGGGATACTTCTCCCTTAATGGCGCCACCAAATATAGTGACGGGAGTTTGGGAATCTGATGGATTCAATGGAATCTGGAAAGTCTCCCCCAATTCTATTTGATTTCCATCTCCAAAATCAACCGAGATTGTGTAATCTCCAGGTAGAGCGTCTACAATGTGGAATGAGCCCGCACTGACCATTGGTCCGCTAAATTCACCATCTCCGGAGAATGTTCCTGTACCGTTAATAGTCCCGTATCCCGAAAGGGTTTGTGAAGTATCGGTTGTGAAGGTTCCAGACCCAACAAGGGAGGCTTGTACAAGGGACCTAGTGTACTGGCTAATTCCCTGCGATGTGAACCGGCCAGAAGCGTTCACAGTACCGTTAACAAGATACAAACCCTCACTTACTAGACATGCTTCAGTTTCGGATGGAACGTCGCCCCCTGTACAAACTGGAATTTCTCCACCAATGACGCCCTCTAATGTCCCCTTCCCGGAGAATTCACCCTCTCCTGTGACACTATGGTTGTCAAATATTGTCTGCGCCTGTGTACCTGTAAACTCACTAACGGAGACTGTTCCTTGCGAAATTACTGAGCCGTTTCCTGAAAATGTGACCTCCCCCTCTCCAGTGAACTTTAGTGACTGGCCGATGACTGAACCGTTGGAGGTCTGACTTCTGTAAGGTTCTATATTGACCTCACCCGAAACAGGTGCGAGCACGACTTCGGCGGATGTGACTGGTTGACCATCAAAATCTAGCTGGCCTGACCAAGTGAGTATTCCCGAGGCCATTGAGGGTTCTACTGTAATTGATGCATCAATTACTTGTTCGCCATTGCTATGGCCATCAGATCCAGAGACATTAACGATGGTGTGTTTTAGCCATGTCGAACCGTAGACTTCGCCGAGGATACCAGTGACTGGGTTTACGTTTCTGTTTTGTGGGTCCTCTGTGAAAAGCTCGCTCATCGCGTAGCCCATTCCAGACATAATTGTAGATCTTCCACTATCCAAATCCGCTTCCCCGGTGAATGCTGTCACTCTGATTTTTCCCGATGGGGCTACGAATGAGAAGTCTCCATTATCATCTGCTTGGGTGGTCCCTATTGGTATCCAGAAAGTCCTTGAATCTCTATCAATTACTTTGCCATTTTCATCCTCTTCTTCCTCACCGCTAAATGCGTCTCTTTCTATCAAAATACGCGCGTTTGGAACTGGTCCAACACCATCAAGGGTGACTGTTCCCTCCAATGTTGCACCGCTGTAGTACTTTAGAATCTTGACGAATCTGTTGGAGTCGTAAACAGTCCCACAGTATTGGTCAATCTTAACGCCAGTATCGTTAGTTTCGCAGCTTGCTCCATCGGTCGGATCATACCAATTAGAGATTACAAAGTGGTTCATCATCGCTCCCGGCAACGCCATAGCCCCCTCAAGATAGCTCCCCGGAGAGCCGGATAGGGCTGAAGGAGCGATCCACGAAGATGGAGAGTCTGCCTGACCCGATAGGCCACCGGGTGAGTCGAGCCCGAGAGTTGAGGAACCATATCCCACATAGGTCCTTGCGACCATAGTCTCGAAGAATTGTTCATTGTGCTGATAATCGATATCATTTATTGCAATCATCTCATCTGCTGTAGTGGCTCCAGATGCTTGAGATCTAATGTCCTCCATGTATCTATCCGAGTACTCCTGCGAGTCCATCATGCCTTGATTTGTCTCATATGTCGTGGTGATGTAAGTGTCTATATCGAGTCCTGACAGGTGTGTAGGCGCGTGGAAGATCCCAGTTGTCTGGCCCCTGTGGTAGCTGGAATAATCTGCGTTGTATTTTCCTCCAAGCGGGTACAGTCTGTTGTCTACTGCGAAATACCGAATCTCGTGATTCCTAGTAGTGGTCCCCCCATCGTAGTCTGTGACTTCGTACGTGTCGATTGAGGTGATTCCGTCATAAATGGAGACGAGCTCATTTAATTGGAAGGCAGAGGTCAAGAATGCTCTCATCATTCCAAATTTCGCATTAGCCCTATGCAACCCGGTCGAAACGTCATAGAAGTCGTCATAGAGATCTTTGGTATATCTATATCCCCCTAAGTCGTAGTGATCGGGTTGTTCCTTTATTTCGTAGGAGGAAGATGAGCCTCTAGCTTGATCGAACAAAGACAGGCCTTCTGACTCATTTGAGGTTGGCTCCCCGTAATGCTCACCTTCCTTCAAAACCAACCAAAATTCTTCTTCGATCGGCAGACCCATATCATCCAGAATATGGCCATGAAGTAGCTCAGTTGTCCCGTATTCTGCTATCACTGACATCGATCTATCCATTACAAAATTTCTGCATCCTGGGTTGCAATCGCCGTTCGAAATTATTGCAGAAAACTCCGAAACTTGATCTTCGTTCATGTGTGAGTCAAGAACTGCACGGAATTCCTCGCTCATCTGCCCCCCATTGACACTTCTGTCACCTAATGCTAGAGTTGCAATGAACAATGAAAGCGTGTCTTCTTGTCCTGCGGAAAGAAGCATTGCCCCGCTATTAGGGATTCCAGACTGGAAGTTGTCTGCTACTGTGGGGTGCTGTCCAGAGGAAAGTGCCTGGAACCCATAGTCCCACCAGGAAACGAAAGCTGGCCGTTCACTGAACGGTGTTGTGTTATCTTGCTCAGATAGCCAATGGTAGGCCTCATTCCAACCTTGGGAATTGAAACTGGGGCCGAATGTCCCCATATACCACAGTCCTGATTCTTGGGGGTTGTATGGCTTGCTTTTCAGTAATGAGAACAGATTGAAGAAATCGTACCTGAAAATATCTGGTGCGATTTCGTAAATAGTCTCGTCAATTTCGTAAGCTGATTGCTCTCCCCTTGGAATTCCTGAATCAACCCCGTATGTTGCATGTTGAGAGGTAATTAGCAAGATGACAATGATCATCGCAGGAACTCCTGGTCTTGTCTTTGTAGCTGGCCAAAGTGACCTGAATCGCGTTCCTGGCGTCCCAATTCCAGAATTACGCCATGATTTTGTGAAAGAGGAGAAATTTGCACTCCCCCAAAGCATGGAGATTCCGATGCCTCCTGCAACTGCAATAGGTGGAGTGGCATTGATGATGAATCTTCCAGCAGTCCATGCCATGTAAGTGGCAATTATTGTCCAGAGACCTAATAGGGTGAGTCCCGACTTGCTTTTTCTGCTACCCCTCCAGAGTAGTATGAAAGAGCAACCTATTGCGATTAATGCAACTATTGGCCCGTATGAAGCAAACAGGACACCCCTATCCGGAGCTTGGGCCTCTCCAATTGTGCCGAATATTTTGTTCTTAGAGAAGTAGAATCCTCCAGTGAAAAGTATGTCCCACCCATTGTAGAGTTCTGCTTCCTGTAGGATCCAAAGAAGCGCGAGTATCGTACCAAAGAGTACTGTCCCCCCCAGCACAACCAGCAACCATGGCTTGTCCCTGAACGAGCTTGAAACCCATCCTACCGCGAATGTAAACCCAATTATGTAGAACATTGGCTGCATTCCGCTGGGGGCAAACAATAGGTTCATTCCTGGCCAAGCATAGAATGCGAAGGGGATAAGGATAGACGTGAACATCATTTGCAATGCTGCTGAAGTGAATTGTAGACTATCCTTTCTTCCGAAGATATTGATAGCAACTTGAAACGAGTAGGCCAGGAATAAGATGCCTGGACCGTATACGAACCCCTTCCAACCTAATGCCATTACTGAGAACGCAATCCCTGACATTGTCGCGTTGGCCATCAATGCAGGGTTTTTCTGCCAAGTGTCTCTAATGCCCGCGAGGACGTACAGCGGATTGGTGCTGGTTTGATCGAAGACCTTCCTGTTTTCTAGGTGCTCGAGAGCACGTATCCAAAAGTAGAAAGCAATTGCAAGAAACAGCATTGCGAAAGAATCGTGGTCGGACATAGCGAAGGTAGACCTACTCATGTGCCCCGGCATTAGAGCGATGAGCCAAGCCGCAAAGATTCCGGATCTCTTAGTGTGTGCCCTACTGGCTATTCCAGCGATGGGGAAGACAATCAGAGCCCCGTAAACTGCTGGTAGGGCTGACATTGACCACCATACGGATTCACTAACCGGCATCTCCAATATCCATGTAATGAAAATAGCACCTAACGCCAAGGACCATGAGAAAAGAGGTGGCCTTGGATTGATTCCTCCTGATGGGTATGCCCTGTCATGATCGTAAATTAAGTGGCTCCTTTCAGCTATTACGAAGTCAACGACTCTTTTCATGTACCACGGGTCTGAACCGCCCGTCATATCCCATAGTCCGGTTCCTGAAGCATTCATTGCAGGGATTACGTTCCACGCCACCCTTACTACTAGTGCAATTAAAAATGCCAATGCAATCATGACGGCATACGAGTTATTGGCCCACCAAATTCTGTATCCGCTGTTGTCCCTTCTGGGGGCTATATCTCCAAATGCCCCCCTGGAAGCAAAAAAGATAGCAAAAAAATTCATCCAGAAACCTAAGAAGAACCACGTGAATGTTCCGATGAACCCATCCTCTGAAAACAATGATGGAAGCTCGTTTCCTATCTCGTGAAGGTGGCCTAATGTGTATAAGAGCCAATTTACGGCCAACATAGAGCTTAGAACGTGCCATCCCTCGGATCTGAAGAAGGAGAAAATAAGGACTATTAGTGCTGAGAAAATTGCCCAAACTACTCCTAGGTGTCTACCTTCGGAATAATCCGCAAGATCAGTTAGATTGCCCAACCATAGAAGTGGAATTAAGAAGCCTGCGAATATCATAGAGGGATAGACCACGACCTCTTTGTTCTCACCAAAGTAGGGAATCCCGGAGAATAGAGTACCACTACCACGAGATTCAAACGTGCCCCTAATAGAAATCATTACCAAGAACCCGAGGGAAATTGCTGCAAACCAAAAGGAGAAGAATGCACTACCAATTGAGGCCCGTTGTATGTCAATCAATGCGGCGGAAGTCGATTGGGCGATTCCAAGTTCTGATGCATATAACGCTGCGAGTCTCATTCCAAGTACAATTGAGAGCAGTACAGAGGATTCCTCCAATCTGCCGTATTCATTTAGAACTGCTGTACCTATGCCCAGAAGGAGGAATGTAGCAACAAACATGTTGCTGAAGTATGAATCGTCAATCCAATTGGCGACCAGTGAAAGGATCAGAAGACCAACGGAGAGGGATATAATTCTCAGATTACCGGACCCAAATGGAATTAGAGTGCTGGATCGGCCGGCATAGGCAGGCAAAAATGCAGATAATGAGATGACAACCGCCGCAGATATGTATTCTCCAGAAATTTCCCTCCCATCTAAAGAAGAAACCGCAATTACTAGCAAAAGAAGCGAGAGTGAGATAGCTACTGGGGCTACAAAAATAGGGAATCTCTGACCTTCTTTGGCACTCCCAATATCCGTCTCCATCCCATCCACCGGACCTAGTTTCCTTCTACCTAGCAGCGCCGCGACCCAAACGCTTGTTTTAACCGTTCGTAGAACGGTCGGAATTTACGATCGTAAAATCTACTAGTTTTTCGATTTCTAAAGACCGCCAGAACCTATGTCCTTTCTGTAGTGGGAACCCTGCAGATCAATGCCCTCAACAATCTGGTATGAAGCCTCTAAGGCCTCTGCCAGGCTTGGTGCTACCCCGGTGGCGGACAAGACTCTCCCCCCTGTGGATATGAGTCGCCCGTCATCACTAATTACCGCTCCTGCAATATGGCACAGACCTAGTATTTCTCCCTCCTCAATTTTGGTTTCCCAACCACTCACATATCTTCCAGATATCACCTCTCCCGGATAGCCTTCTGATGCTAACACAACAGTGGAGGCATGCTTATTGCTGAACTCTACGTCGATGGACTCCAACTTTCCCGAAGCTGTCGCCATGAGAGCCTCACCGAAATCAGAGCGAAACAGCGGTATTGTCACTTGAGCTTCGGGGTCACCCAACCTAACATTGAATTCCACTACTCTGGGAGAGCCGTCTTGGTCAATCATTAGCCCGACATACAAGCAGCCCCTGTAAGGCGTAGAAGAATTCCTCAAATGGTGATGCATGGGTTCAACAATTTCTTTTCTTGTCCTAGCAATTACAGATGGACTGGCAACAGGTGCCGGCGCGTAAGCACCCATTCCGCCTGTGTTGGGGCCGAGGTCGCCATCCAATGCTCTTTTGTGATCTTGACTAGGGGGCAGCATAACATATCCCGACTCGTCCATCATGACCAGTATTGAAGCCTCCTCGCCCTCGAGGTACTCCTCCAAAAGCACAAAGTTGTCCAATTCAATTCCGTGCTTTATTGCATCCCGAGCTTCTTTTCGGGAGGATGAAACAGTTACTCCCTTTCCACCAGCTAGGACGTCACGCTTTATTACCCAGGGAGGGTCAAATTCGTCTAGCGAGTCATTGATCGATGATGGGTCGCGTATAACTTTGAATTTGCCCGTTGGAATGCCTAGTTGTTCCATGATCTGTTTTGCGTGAAGTTTTGACCCCTCAAGCATAGCTCCTTCAGAGTGGGGGCCAAAGCAAGGAATACCTTCCAGTCTAAGCCTATCGGCGAGACCGTCAACGAGGGGTAATTCTGGCCCTACTACCACAATTGAAACATCTAATTGTTTGGATAAGGAGACAATGCCCTCAATATCTGATGCTGAAACGTTATGATTCGTTGCTAAATCGTTAGTTCCTGCATTTCCGGGCGTACAATGTAGGGCAGAGACGGAGTGACTTCCGGACAGACCTAATACCATTGCATGTTCTCTGCCCCCATTGCCAACGACTAAAACTTCTAATTGATTCATACACACCCCATCCGTCTTCTACATTCAGTAAACTTTTCTAATTTAATAGGGGACTGATTTGAGCCCTAATTTATACCCAATTATGTTGAATGCTCGATGCATTATTGGGGTGACCATGAGAAGGATAATCATACCCATAATAAGTTCTGAGCTACCTATCAGGATGGGATCTAAGAAAAGCTGACCGGAAAAGAAGGCAAAAATTGCGAAGGGGAGAGTGTCCAATAACGGCGCTTGAGAGCTTTCATTGCCTTCCCTTTTGTGTCCCAATCGGCGTTTGACAAAAGATCCGATGGAGTCCCCGACCATACATCCAAATCCTAGGATACACCCGATAAAGAAGGCCGTGGAGATTTCACTACCAAGGTAAAACCAAGCGTCGGAAATTCCTACATTGCCTACCTCATATGTGGTTAGTGGGTCGACAAATGGGGCAGATGAAATTGGATTATCTCTCGATAAAGAGTGGGTCAGCATACAAATTATTCCACCCCCTATTGTACCTCCAATAAGGCCATTCCAGGTCTTCCCATCACCAAGAATTCTGTGTCCGTCACCCAATTCCTTACCGCCATCAATTCTGTAAACGCTTATTCCCGTGATGTCTGGAATCCATTTACCACCCAACATTGCAGCTGTGTTGGAAAGGTACCCTGGAAGATATAGCCATAGAACCAACAAAGGGGCCATAAATGGGTCGCCCCAAGGTGTCGCTTCGGTAGACATGAGCACTCCCAAAAAAATCTGGAGGATGAACCTTCGCCCCATCCATAGGGTTATTTCGAAAAAATATCTGGCCATTTAGGGGTGAGGTTCATTTCCTTTCTACCGGACCCGATGGCCATGAAAGCAAGGTTGTCAACTATGCTCTGTCTTCTTATGATCGCCTCAATTGTTTCGATTCCACCGAGTTCTGTGGCTGAGACTGGTGGAATCTTAGTGGAGTCAGATATGACTTGGTCTAATGACATGGCGATAACGGAAAATGTGAGAGTGGTTAATGGGGGCTCTCTAACACTGTCAAATGCTGACTTCTCTGTGTCGGATGGAGTGGAGATTTTCGTGGACTCAAATTCCTCTATTTCCATTAGTGAAGCTACGATTAGTCCATCATTAGCAGGTGAATCGGATGATTCTACAACTATTCTTCCTAGGATATTATGCCTTCACGGAGGAGGGGATTCAGCTGCAATATTCCAGTCTGATCCTGCGATGCAGGATTTGATTGAAGCAGTTTCGGAATTTGAATTCATTTTTGTTGACGCTCCAGAAGAAGGTGGACTTTGGATTAGGGATCCACCCGGGGGAAAAGATGAGGGTACTTCAGATCCTGACTGGGCCGATACTTCGATTAGTTTTCTTGACGAATATATCTCAGAAAACGGACCTTTCTATGGGATACTTGGTTTTTCCCAGGGTGCTGCCATGATACCAGTTTACCTAGCCCATTCTAGTTTTACCTTCGAAAGGGCGATAATGTTCAACGGATACATGCCAACCACGCATCATGGATTGATTGGAACCATAGAGCAGAATGTTCCGTTTGAGACCCATTCACTTATTTTTGAAGGTGAACAAGATCCATTTGCTTATGGATCAGATGAGTTAGTAGGTAATTTCTCAAACCCAAAGCATGTGATTAGCAATGATGCGGATCACCATTTGCCGTTCGATAGCGACGATGCATTCGGAGAAGTCGTGGAATTCTTCACTCAAAGTGCTTCGACAAATGAGCAGGAAAATATCGATACTGGTTTCTCATTGATTATAGATGGGCAGATGCAGACCAGTAATTCAACAATTTCCGGAGCTGATGTTTCAAGCTCGGGATCTCTGTACATCAACAGCACCGCTATGGACAGAGTCGGACCGATAATTTTGTCTTCTGATGACTCATCAATATTCCTCGGAGGAGATAGCAGCTTCTCGAATAGTAGCGATAATCATGATCTGCAGACTAGAGCATTTTCGAAAATCGAATGGGGGGATAATGTTACGGGGTCGGCGGGTTTGACGAACAAATGGGAGCGCAGAGTGTCCGGCCAGAGCTTAGTATTCGATGCAATTTTCGTCACATACGAAATAACTGGCATGTACCAGAGGGAACTTTATACTAATTTTAGCAATCAGGATGGAGTTTCCTTCATAGATGGGGGCAAGGAGAGGATTGTCGAGATAGCTTGGTCGGATGATATATCTGATTTGGGCCCAATTTGGACGGAGCAAGCAATTGTCTCTGTCACTGAGTATAGAACGGCTTGGAATCCAGCCTCATCTAGTATAGGCAATTATGGGGGAGGACAGTTTCAGCTTTCTTGGAATGCAACAATATTTGCAAATTCGGGAACTCCTTACATTACCTGGGATTCGCTAAGAGCCGTCGACATAACAGGAATGGGCGTGAACCAGACTCCTTCGGGAACATCGTTGGAGATGGAAGGATTAGTCACTAACAGCGGATCTGCAGCAGCTTCTTTTGCGATATCCTGCGATGAGGTTGGAACAGGAATGGATGCGCAGATATCACCATCATTCCCAAGCGCCCTCGTGGGTCCTGGCCAACAAGGCGCCATCACATTTGAATGGCGTTCCAGCTCATTAGGTCCTGAGAGCTTGAGATGTGAGATTCTGACCCCGACCCAGCTAGCGGATGCTACCGCTTTCGGAGGAGGGGCGATGCACAGCAATGAAGTGACTTGGGTTGAGGATTCTAGCGATGATGATCTAACATTTGTTCCTGCATTAATCGCCCTTCTAGTTGGAGCTTCCATAGGCGGATATTTCTTACTCTCAATATACAGGGAGAATAATTCCGAGGAAGAATACAACAAAGATCCCGATAGTCAATCATAGAATGCCTTGGGCCGTAGTTGCTTCTGCTACCTTCAGGAATCCAGCGATATTGGCCCCAGCCACATAATTGCCGGGCATACCGTATCTTTCCGCAGTATCAAAGGCATTCTTGTGTATATTCACCATAATTCCCTCAAGTTTCTGATCTACTTCTTCCCTACTCCAGCTCATCCTTAGGCTATTTTGACTCATTTCTAAACCAGATGTAGCTACTCCACCCGCATTGCTGGCCTTGCCCGGGGCAAAAAGAATGCCGTTTTTGAGGAAAACCTCGACAGCTTCTGGGGTGCAAGGCATGTTTGCTCCTTCGGCTACTGCGATGGCCCCCCCATCAACTAGCATCTTTGCCTCGTCTCCGTTTATCTCGTTTTGAGTAGCGCAAGGTAGTGCTACGTCAACTTTTGTTCCCCACAATTTGTTCAAATTGGGCTCTGGTTCAGATTCGGTGTATTCTACTCCATCGAATCTTTCTGCGTATTCCTTAATTCGACCTCTACTTTTGTTCTTGAGATCCATGATCCAAGATAATTTGTCTCGATCGATGCCTGTTGGGTCGTGAATGTATCCGCCGCTGTCAGACATGGTCACAGGCTTTCCTCCAAGGTCTAGCACTTTCTCACACGCGAACTGTGCAACGTTTCCAGAACCGCTAATAGCAACAGTGGCACCATCGAAGGATTTGCCCTTTGCGGAAAGCATTTCTCTGGCAAAATAAACCAGGCCATAGCCAGTCGCCTCTGGCCTAATCAACGAGCCACCATATGAGATTCCTTTACCTGTAAGAACACCTGTGAACTCGTTAGCAAGCTTCCTGTACATTCCAAACAGATATCCAATTTCTCTTCCCCCCACCCCTATATCTCCAGCAGGAACATCAAGATCGGCACCTATATGTCTCCACAGCTCTGACATAAACGATTGGCAGAATCTTCTGACCTCGGAATCAGACTTTCCTTTTGGGTCGAAATCAGATCCGCCCTTTCCACCACCCATTGGGAGACCAGTTAGGCTATTCTTGAATACCTGCTCGAAGGCAAGAAACTTCAATATTGAGAGGTTAACGCTTGGATGGAATCTAAGACCTCCTTTGTATGGCCCTATTGCACTGTTGAATTGGACTCTGAATCCCCTATTGACATGGAGCTTCCCATCATCGTCATACCACGGGACTCTGAATTGCATCACCCTTTCGGGCTCCACCATCCCCATTACGACGTCCATGTAATCTGGGTTATCCTCGATCACTGGTGCCAGGCTATCCAGCACCTCTTCTACAGCCTGATGAAACTCTGGCTGGTCTGGGTCTCTTGCTATCACTCTCTCGTAAACTGATTTCATCGCACTGTCCATTTGGTCACCAACGATACTGATGTCCCGGATGCCGGGCGGGTTTCCCTGAGAATGCTGCCCTTTTCAATGTTCCAAGTGAAAAGACTGGGATTTATGCATTAAGAAAAAAGTCTGCGCTGGGCGATTTCGCATACCTTTGGTTCTTTTCCGGGCAATGTCATAACATAAACTGCGTCTTGACTTACCTGCCTCTTCCTAAGTGCTTCCGCCATGGGTGTCATCTCCCTTAGCCATCTAGTCTTCCCATCCTTCCCGATCACCTTCACATCTACCTGGGTCATCCTTGGCTCTGATAGGAGAAGTTTGACGCTGGGTACATCGATTGCGACATAACCGGGTTCCAATCCTGATCTGTATGCTATGTCGTCCTCCAACTCTCTTCTCAGCTGGGAGTTTTTTGCGATTTTCAAGAGAGAGTGTATTTGATTCGTACTCAGATCTTCCTTCCTTAGGCTCATGCATACCTTGAGGAGATTCCTGTATTTCAGCCTGGTAACCATATCTTTAGCGAATCCCCCAGCTGATTCAAGGGCCCCCCAGATTTCCGCATCTACCATTCTTTGTAGGTCAATTGAATCAGGAATTCCTTCACTTGTTCTCTCTACGGCTCTAGAAAGCATGACCTCGGTGATTCTGGTTACCTTATGGAAATATACTGCGCTATACATTAGGCCCCTTGCAACTAACATCCCTTCCAAGGCAGACAAACCCCCTTGCTCTACCGCAACATCGCCTGCTTCTCTTCTGAGTGATCCCACTAGCCTTCTATGGTCCACCACTCCATGCTTGACCCCGGTGAAGTGAGAATCCCTCAGAAGGTAATCTAGTTGGTCACAGTCGATTGGCCCGTGAATTAGCTTCGCCATTGTTTGGTCATCTTTACTGAAATCTTCCCTGCCCTCGGTCCAACTAAGCAATGATCTCTCGGTTCCAGAGGCGTCTGGACCCCTTATCAAAGAAGCAACCTTCTTTGGGTCTAATCCATGATTTTCAAGAACTTCGGGTATCGATACCCTTTGGCTTATCGATTTGGTTTCGCCATCCCCAAGCACATCATAATCCCCCAATATTATTCCTTGAGTTACTGTCATGTGATCCGAGCCTCCTCTTTCCTCCAAAATATGTTCTAAAGTGTGAGAATATGGACCATGGCCGACGTCATGCAACATTGCAGCAACTTGTAGAGAGGTTTTTTCGAAATGATCCATGCTTAGGGAATCTGCCATTTTTCCAGCAAGGTGTGACGCACCAAGAGAGTGCTCAAACCTAGTATGATGGGCCCCGGGAAAAACAAGGTGTGCCAATCCCAGTTGCTTGATGTGACTGAGCTTGTTTAACTCGGGAGTAGAAAGTAAATCCTCAGTGACTCCATCCAATTTGAACTGGCCGTGTATTGCATCATTGATGACTTTCATTTGAATCCGAATGCAGCTGAGTGGGCATCCACTTTGAATCGCTCGACTGATAGTTTTCGAAATGCCTCCAGCATTGTAATACAATTGTACTTCATTTGCAATACAATTATATGCCATCCACGGCTCTGAGGGCTCAGGAGGAGCAAGTAGTGGCAGGCAGTAGTCCGATGGTGTCCCTCAGAATTCCTGAGGATCATCTAATGGAATTGGACAGATTAGTGGGATTTGACGGTATGAGAAATAGATCCGACGTAGTTCGAGAAGCTGTAAGGAGAATGCTTGCTTCCCAAATGACTGGAAAGGGCGACAGAATAGAGGTTGACCTTGGCCCAGACCTAACGGTAAAAATGAGGGATTACTGTAAGGTTGTCGGGGAGTCTGCCGATGTTGTTCTCAGGCAATCAGCCAGAGAGATGATTCGTAAGGAGATTATCGAAGACGCTTCGGTAGTCCAATTACTGTCGAAACGCATGGAGGAGCTGCGCTCCAGATACGATGAAGATTCAAACGCTTGAGGTGAGAGAGATATGGGCGATGTTGGGATGCACGCACACAACCCGGGGGGGGCGGCAAGGCCGCTCCCCCAACCAAAATTCTTCGAGAATGGAAAAATACGGGAATGGACTTAGCAGTTTGCGAGGAAGAGCAAAAAACCTCAGTAATGCAGTTGGCTATGATGCAAGTGAGGCTCCAAGAACCCCCAGAAAGGCCGAAAATAAGTAGATCTCAAACACACACCGTCCCGCACTGAGTGCGGGGCAACCTTCCGTTCTCCTGATATGCTATGGCATGGACCGAGCAAATCAAATGGATGGGAGCATAGAGGATTGGAACAAATTCGAAAGGCTAACTCCTTTCAGAGTGAGGGAAGTACTACTAATTGCAAGTCAATTCGACAGATATTTGCTTGAAGAGTCGGGCCATTTGGCAGAAATTCTTCAAGAGGAGTACTCTGTATTGAATATGTCACAAGCGCCTCGGATCATCCATAGCCCAGACGCCGATGATGCAATTGAGCTTGTTTCTGCAAGAAAGTTCGATCTTGTAATAACAATGTCCAAAGTCGGGAAAATGGATGTTTTTGAACTTGCAAGGAAATTGAAGGGGATAGTCTCGGATCTTCCAGTGGTTATGTTAAGTCAAAATACTAGAGAATTAGCGACCTTGAATACTGGAGAAGGTATTGACAGAATTTTCGTATGGAGTGGAGACAGCAGGATATTACTATCAATTTGCAAGCTAATAGAGGACGAGAAAAACGTCGAGAATGACGTTAGAGAGGGGGATGTTCAGGTTATCTTGCTGGTAGAAGACAGCAGGAGATTTTATTCTGCTTATCTGCCCTTACTTTACACCCAACTCGTGAACCAGACCAGCAGGCTTACTGGAGAGGGGGGGAACCTTCACGAGAACCTACTCAGACTTAGGGCAAGAGCGAAGATACTGCTTGCCACGAATATGAATGAGGCAAAGGAAATAATTGACTTGTACTCAAGGAACATTATCGGAGTATTCACCGATGGTCGATTTCCCAACAAAGGGGGCGACAGAGATAAGGCGGGCTTAGAATTAGTGAAATACGCCGAGAGCGGCCATAGATATTTGCCAATCCTTCTTCAATCTAAGAATATCGAACTAAAAGGCGAAGCGGAGAAGCTGGGAGTGCCCTTCCTGCACAAGGAAGACCCAATGTTGTACCAAAGAATCGAGGATTTCATGAAAGAGAAAATGAGCTTTGGTGACTTTGTTTTTAGGAAACCTGTGGGATTGGAAATCGGAAGGGCTTCAAATCTGGAGGAACTGGCAGAAATGATTGATGAGATGCCAATCGAAACAATAGAGTTTCATGCAAAGAGGAATGAATTCTCACACTGGCTAAGGGGAAGGACTGAGTTCTCACTAGCGGCCTCCCTGAGGCCGATGACTTTGGATGACTTTGAGGACTCAGAAGACGTGAGGAGGCATATCTCTCAGACGATCAAGGACCATGTTAGGAGGGTGAGTAAACGAACGATAACTGATCATGTTTCAAGATTAGAGTCTGGAGGTTTCATGAGAATAGGAAAAGGTAGCCTTGGTGGAAAGGGCAGAGGTCTTGCATTCTTCTACACTAGAATGGACAAGCTAGGTTTGGGGGCTTCATATCCAGAAATCGAATTCGTCGTTCCTAGATCTGCAGTCATTGCAACCGGGGTTTTTGGGGATTTCATTGCTAGGAACGATCTTTCCAGATTCGCCTATGGGGATTACTCCAACCAGGAAATAAATCGTGCTTTCTTGTCTGGCGAGTTTGGTGACGAAGTAGGGGAAATAAAGAAAATGCTAGATAGCAATCCTTGGCCTGTCGCTGTAAGATCGTCAAGTCTGTTGGAGGATTCCAGTCACCAACCATTTGCTGGTGTTTATGCGACTTACATGCTAGCCAATGATCATCCTGACCATGATGTTAGACTTAGTCGCCTATTACAAGCGATAAAATTAGTCTATGCATCAATTTTCCACAAGAATGCCAAAGACTACATCACGGCAACCGCAAGTAAAATCGAAGATGAGCGAATGGCAGTTGTCATTCAGGAAGTTGTTGGCAGAGAAACCATGGGAAGATTCTATCCAGATATTTCTGGTGCCGCCAGGAGCCGGAATCACTACCCTGTGGAGCCCCTAAAGATGGAAGATGGATTAGCGGCTGTCTGCATTGGCCTAGGGAGGCAGGTCTCATCCGGGGGCAAGTGCTTGAGGTTCAGCCCTGCTCAGCCAAGGAGAGTCCATCAGTTCTATAGCACAAATTCAATTATCGACACATCTCAGAGTAGATTCTTCGCAATTCCAATGTCCAAAGAGAGTGGAGAAGTCCACCACTCTGAGCAGGATAATCTACTTCACCTGGGCCTTGATGATGCTGAAGAAGATGGTCGGTTGTCCCTAGTCGGTTCTACTTACATACCATCGGATGACAGAATAGTGGATTCCATCGGGCCCGAGGGTGGATCGAGGTTAGTCACCTTTGCCCCAGTCCTGAAACGTGATAAATTCCCTCTTGCTCAGATTCTGGATCATGTTCTGAAGACTTTTGAGGAATTTCTTGTCTCACCGGTTGAAATGGAGTTTGCAATAAACGTAGATAGAGGGAGCGGCGTTAAGAAATTCGCAATACTGCAAGTCAGACAGCTTTTGGACGAATCAGTAGATATCGATATTGATTTGGAGGAAGTTGATACGGAAAGGGCGGTTTGTATTAGCAGTAAGTCGCTGGGTAATGGGGTCATCGAGGGGGTAGAGGACGTGGTCTACGTTCACCCTGCTAGAATCGATCGTATGAGGACAATGGATATAGTACCTCTAATTGAAGAGGTTGATGCTTACCTGAGAAGCCGGGACAGGCCATACTTGCTCATTGGTCCTGGAAGATGGGGGACATCGGACCCATCACTGGGAATTCCAACTCAATGGAACCAGATTATGGGGGCTAAGACGATAGTAGAGGCCCCGATGTCCGATATACACGTAGACCCTTCCCAAGGAACTCATTTCTTCCAGAATATAGTGACTTTCAATATAGGGTACCTTACAATTGTGGAGGGTGACATGATCGACTGGGACTGGCTAGATTCACACGAAGCCAGATTAGATGAAAAGGGATTAAGGCATATTAAACTTAATTCTCCTCTAAAAATAGTCTTGGACAGCAGAGATTCTGAAGCAATCGTAGTAAGGTAGGGCCAATCTTCTTGGTCGTTCTATTTTCACATACATCCGCATGTCGGAGGATCTTGAGAGCGGGGCAAGCCTTTTTTTCGCTCACGAAACCCCTAGAGAGTCACAAATTAGCATGATTTCTGACGGGTTATATTCGCTATTAAATGGGGGTTTTCTTCTAGCGGCAGCCCCTACTGGAATAGGAAAAACGGCTGCTTCCATAGCATCAGCTCTTAGAGCAGCATTTCTGTATAATGCGGGGGAAGAGCGCCTGAAAATTATGTTCTTGACCGGTAGGCAATCTCAGCATAGGATAGTTGTTGATACTATCAAAGAGGTGAACAAGAAGATCCCTCCCGGATTTTCTAGGGTAAGATTAGTCGACATTATCGGGAGAGAAGGGATGTGTGAAAACATCGACAGATCAACAGGAAAATGTAATTGTGAGGAAGGCCTAACTGAGTCTGAGAAGAGATTTCTAAGGTCGGGACTTGAGGAATTCATACACTCTGAACCTAGACATGTGGACCAAGTTCTTAGAAGGGTAAAGAATGAAGATATTTGCGCTTGGTCTACTGCTAGAGAGGCTGCAAAAACAACAGATATTGTTGTTTGTGACTACAACCATGTTTTCGTTGAAGGGGTAAGGGAGGCCTCTCTCCCGGTAATGGGAGTGGATTTGGAGAATACAATCCTAATTATTGACGAAGCCCACAATCTTCCGGACAGGATTAGAAGTGGACTGGAGAGAAGAATTACGGAACGTGTTTTACAAAGAGCTTTAGCTGAAGCGGAAGAATACAAAGAAGACCTACAAAAGAAGGAAGCTGAGCTTGAAATTCCAGAGTCGAACCAGCTCAAGGAAGCAAAGATTCTCGAATTGCAAATTAGAGCATTAAGGGACGGCAATGGTCTGAGAAATTGGTTCGAAGAAAAACATAATGAGAACAATGGCACTAAAGGAGACGATCTTAAGGT
Organism: uncultured Candidatus Poseidoniales archaeon; assembly: GCA_902573115.1. GTDB lineage: Archaea > Thermoplasmatota > Poseidoniia > Poseidoniales > Thalassarchaeaceae > UBA36. The sequence continues at coordinate 1,549 of CACGIM010000006.1, read as the reverse complement.
AGATACCCAAAATTTCCTTGATGTGATTTCCGATGGTTTAGAAGGGGTTTTTGATGAAAATAGTGACGATCAGATGAAATCTCTGTGGAGTCGATTTATGGATTTGATGACTTGAAAATAGGGCTAGATACCGATGCCGAGTCTATGCACCAGAATTTTCTGAAGGCCGTGCCTCAACTTGAGGAGATTAAGAACAGCCATAATCAGATGCTATCTAACTTAGAATCAAGGGAACTGAGAAAAACTGTATCCACCTTGGGGGACTTCTTATCAGAATTCGGGGGGGAGTGGTCTGATCCTCTGATCAGAGTACCACTTTCATTGGCCGATAGGGAAGGGGTAGTTTTGGAAATCGGAAGAGAAGAGTCTGCCGAATTAATACGTATAATTTCTCCAGAAAGGTTTGGGGGCATGTTGCGAACTTTTAGGGTTCCCGATGGGAAGAGCTTGGTTAGCGCAGTTTGGGAAGATGAGTGCCTTTTACTTAGATTGGGCTAATCACTCCTCGGGCTCAAACTGAATAGGGCCTCTAACGGGTATTTCCTCTATTCCCTCAATTTCCTGAATTACTTGGGAGAGGGCAAGCTGTGAATTGTCCCTATGGGAATCGCCAAGAACATGGCTTGAGTACCTCGCCTCTTCAAAGATTCTATCCAATGAAACTAGGGAAGCTTCGCTAATTGGAAGTGCCTGCCTAATTGCAGATTCGAACTCCCTAACTGTTTCGAAATTTCTCCTTAGGAATCCTCTTTTCATCAACACAGAGCATAGGTTCTGGTAGCATTGGAAGATCGCTTTCCTGTACTCATCACCTGAAGCAAGCATCTCTGCGGTCTGGTTGAAGATGTTGGATAGCTCCTTTATTGCCGTCTTCTTTCTATTGTTTAGGAAAATTGCCCCCAGAGCCACCCCCATAATTATGCCAATTACCACAACCGCAACATAACCGAGCGATCCGAGTAATGACTCGGGTGCTTGATCCTCGTATTGAACTACAACACCACCCGACGGGAGTAGGGCGAGGCTACTTGATGGAATGAATTCCGAGTCAGATCCGATCATCACACTAAGCCTACCCCATGATGAGATGTCTGAGAGAGGGGGCAGCGGAGCAAGAGACTTGAATTCATAGTCGAATACTCCGTCTGCCCCAGTAAGCTTCGATAATGAGAAGTGAGAAGTACTACCGTTGAGAAGTACTGCAGTCATGGATACTCCCTCCAATGGTTCACCAGTATCTTTAGCGGTGATATTTACTGTCCCTCTGATTACCCTTTGTCCATCTAACAGATCTATATCAGAAAGAACAAAATCTACTTCGACCATGACCATAATTTCTACATCCTTTGAGGCACCATTAAGGAATCTGCCCTGATCTGCCTGCGCCAATATTGTCACAGTATTCTCTCCTGGATTCATGTACTCCTGGGCCTTGGCCCTAATTTGGAAGTTCATCGTGTTTGGATTGTCCCAAGGCCCGGATGTAATCGGCAGAGGAGATTCCCCCCAGAGAAGCTCCAAAGAAACATTACCGAAGATCGCTGAATCG
>CACGIM010000005.1 GCA_902573115.1 uncultured Candidatus Poseidoniales archaeon | reverse complement strand
ACTAAAATCTCAAGCAGTGTATATGAATCTGCCATTCGACAATGAGGAATACCTCTCTAGGCAGAACCTACTTTTCGAAGAATTGCCCGATTCAAGCTGTCTGATTATTCCCACTAATGACAAAAAGATCAGATCAAATGACGTGTCCTATCCGTTTAGGCCCAATTCCTACATGTTGTATTTATGTGGCTGGACCGGTGACGAGGGTGTTTTCCTTGCGTCAAACATTTCAGGAAAGCGGCAATCTACATTATTTGTACCTCCAAGAGATACAAAAGCCGAAATTTGGGAAGGAAAGCGACTTGGTCCAGAAGGAGCAACGGGTTGGCCTGTTGACAATACCGAATCTATTGAAGATCTAGAAATTAAAATTAATCAGATTCTAATGGATGTGAAGAATGTTTTTCACGTACAGGGGATTTCTAGAAAGCTAGATTCAGTACTTGCAGGCTGCCCTAGGGAGATTTCGGATCCTAGGAATATTATTGATAAGATGAGGGTAATAAAAAGCAAAAAGGAAATTCTGCATATCAAAGAGGCCTCAAGGATTGGATCAGAAGCGCATATTTTAGCTATGAAAAATGCTTATCCTGGTATTGGTGAATGGGAAATTCAATCAGTAGTGGAGGGGCATTTTTTGAAATCTAGGAGCTCATGGAGCTTTCCATCTATCGTAGGGGGTGGAGATAATGCAACTATTTTGCACTACAAAGAGAACTCATCAAAAATCAATAATGGAGATCTAGTACTTGTTGATGCGGGTTGCGAGGTTAACGGGTACGCATCGGATATAACTAGAACCTGGCCTGTAAATGGCAAGTATACCCAACCTCAAAGGGAGATATACAATATCGTTCTTGAAGCAGAAATTGCGGGTATTAAAGCCTGCCAGGCAGGAGCACCTTGGAATTCATTTCACATCGCGGCCTCAAAAGTATTGGCAAGCGGTCTTGTTGACCTGGGGGTATTTGACACTACAATAGAAGAAGCACTAGGTGATCAATTAGATCCAGACGGTCCCATACGGAATTTCTTCATGCATGGCACAGGGCATTTACTAGGTCTTGATGTTCATGATGTTGGAGGCGGTAGGAAAGGAGACAAAAACCCTGGGCCAACGCTAGAACCTGGCATGGTTCTGACTGTAGAGCCGGGACTATACTTTGGAAGTTGGAGGAATGACATTGACGTGCCGGAAAGGTATTCAGGTATTGGAATCAGGATAGAAGATGACGTACTTATAACGGATAATGGACCAGAGGTGTTGACTGCCGAGGTTCCCAAAAGCATTGAAGAAATAGAAGAGCTAGTAGGGTCTGGTGTCTAAAAATGTCAGGAATAGAAGTTATTCTTAAAGGCCAATTATCGGATGAACCGCCTATATTGACAATACCTCAAGCTACTTTGTTGTATGAAAATGCTCCATTGAATGACTTACTGTTCGTCGCTAATGAAATGAGGGAAAAGAGGGTCCCAGGTCGGAAAGTAACATACCTGATAGATAGGAATATCAATTACACAAACATATGTACGATAAATTGTCATTTCTGTTCATTCTACCGTCCACCCGGACATGATGAAAATTACACCCAGAGTATAACCCAGATCAGTGATAGGATTAGTGATTTAGAGAAAATTGGTGGCTCCAGAATTTTGATGCAGGGAGGAGTAAATCCCGATTTAGAACTTAATTGGTACACTAATTTGATTACTGAGCTTACAGTAAGACATCCTACAATTTCTCTTGACTGTTTCTCGCCCATAGAAATTGAAGGCATAGCAGAAGTTTCTGGATTGACAACAAGGGAAGTACTCAGAGAATTCAAAGATGCTGGTATGCATGGGCTGCCGGGCGGGGGAGCAGAAATGCTCGTTGATTCTATAAGATCGGGAATATCCCCTTTGAAGGGTTCTGCAAAAAACTGGTTAAGAGTGATGGAAGAGGCACAGGAAATTGGCTTGACAACTTCCGCGACCAATGTTTTTGGCTTCGGAGAAACTATAGAAAATAGAGTAGAGCACATGTCCAAAATTCGGGACCTCCAAGATAGCTCCATCTCAAAGGGGCTACCTGGTTTTACCTCATTCATATCATGGCCGGTGATGTTAGAGAACAACACCTTCGGTAAGATGAACAAGGGGGCAAATAGGGTTGAGCTAGGTGCAGGGTCAGTAGAGTATCTCAGGCACGTAGCAGTTTCTAGGCTATTCCTTCATAATATTAACCATATTCAAGCATCATGGCCCACAATGGGATTGTCTGTAGCCCAGATTGCTTTGAATGGTGGTGCTGATGATATTGGATCCACAATGATGGAGGAAAACGTGGTTTCGGCATCTGGTACAACCAAAACAGATGCGTCGATAAATGAGCTGAGGAATTCAATTATTGCCGCAGGGTACATTCCTTCAGAAAGAGACTCCGATTACAATGCTATAAGTGAAAACACAGAAGAAATACAGTCAGTAGTTAGATAACTCAGCCCTACCGCTTCTAACGGGCGCAACACCCAATGAAGTCGGCTCTTCCCTTTGTGGCATTACAAACGGGGATACCCACTTAACCTTCCTACCTAGGTTGTCTTGGAATTCTATCAATATCTCCCAATGCACGGCGATTAGCGATGAGTATATTGTGCCAGGCCACTCAAAGGGGACATTGAGCTCTTGGCTGACAATAGGTTTGTTTTCCTTTTTTTGAATTATTGACCAATCTCCGGTTTCCATTATTCTAAAGGGCTCTAGGATAACAGTTCTTCTTGTCGACACCTGCATTGGGGTAGCTTCCCCTACACCGGTACCCGACTCGTCGCCCGTTGCTATTCTTTTGTCAGGAAGTTTAGTGGACATGCCAGGAGAAGGTTGGCCACCCTCACTTCTGCCAAGAGATTCAAGCACGACACTCCGCTCTGGAATAGCGATTCCTACTTGAACACGGGATCTGACTATTTGCAATTCCTCGGGAAAAGAAGAAATCGAAAGTTTACACCTACCTTTCGACACAGTTATTTCTGTCATAGGTTCACCAAATGGGTTGCTGTTAATGTATGACTGCCTTGACATGTCTCTAAAATTTGCAATAGTCCTGAATAGTAGCGGCAGAAGAAAAATTGGGAATGTAAAGAATAGTAACCTCGGATAGTCAAGGGGGCCAATGGAAATAGAGCCGGCAATCGTATTGTCAAATATTCCTAGGTCGACTAGGCCAGGTTCAATAGCGTGTATGAAGAGAGAGACTATCAGAAGAGAGACAACAGGTAGAATCATTTTTCTAGACAAGTTATGGAGTGGGTCAGGATTAACATACCAACCCGATCGTGATTTTTTGATGAAGGCGGGTGTTTCTGTGCCAACGTTCCCATGGATAGTTAATTTAGGGGGGTCTTCGGCGTCTATTGCTTTCCATTCCACTATCCAGTCATTCTTATTTCCAATAGTGAATTCTGTGACATTGAGGCCATTTGTATCTACTAATGCTTCTGATATTGGTACTGAATTAGGGTCCATGTTTCCCAGTTCAAAGGGAGGGTATCTTATCCTTTGAATGTATGATGGCAAAAAATTATCCCCACAAAACGGCCTTTACAGCCCTACCAGCTAGTCTTCTAAATTCAGGAACCTCCCTAAGCATCCTAATTCCAAGGGGAATTGGATTTTCTATATCTCCAACTTCATTAATTAATTTAGTCACTTCTGGCCTTGCCCAAACGCTAAAAATTTCTTCCAACTCATGATCATCCATCTCCGTTAGAAACGCGTCACGAAGAGCCTTCTTCCTTCTCTGATCTTTTCTCATTTCATCTAATGAGGCAGAAATTTTCTTCATTGCGTTAGTACTAAGATTGTTATCGCTAATTGATTTACTTAATTTGGGTACTAGAATGTCAACCTGTTTGAATCCGGGCCCTATTCCACCTCCCGTAGTAGGCTTACAGATTCCAGCCGCATCCCCGAATAATGCAACTCTCTGTTTTAATGGGAACCGAACAATTCCACTTGGCACCGGACCGCAATACCGGCCAATCTCTACGCAATTTTCGAACTTATTTCTAAATTTAGAATATAACATCAAATTTTTCAGAAACTCCTCACTCGAAACCCCATTCATAAGTTCAGGTTTTGTCCAAGTACCAATTCTTGTAGTTTCACCAGAGGGAATAGCCCAAGAGAAGAATCCGGGAGATATAGATTTACCAGTGTACATATCTAGAGTTCCTTCTCGATTTTGATAACCCGTTACTTCGATTTGGAACCCAATGATGGTTTCTGTTGGCTTGCCCATTCTAAATTGTCTTCTAACCCATGAGTGAGCGCCATCAGCGCCACAAATCAACTTGCATTTGATTTCAGAAAGACCCGATGGCCCATCTATTCCTACAATGCAATATTCTTCTTCAATTGACGCTGAGACGGGCTTGCTGGAAAGCAAGATCTCGCTACCAGAAGCTATGCTCTGCCTTACGACAGCCTCATCGAATAGTTTTCTGCAGACAGAGTAAGTCCGATCGACATTGGGAACACCTACCCTCACTACAGTACCATTTGGACTGTGAATGTTGGCCCCCCAGATGGTTGTTTGCACAGTTTCTCTTAATTCGACTTTCTTCATAGCTAGAGGATTGATGAGTCCTGCACACTGGAAAGGCCTCCCAATTTCATCATGCTCCTCAATGAGAATAACGCTATGCCCACGTTCATTGAGTTTTTTGGCTAAGTATCCACCTATTGGCCCGGCACCGATGATTACTACGTCGTATTCTGACCTCATGATTCCTCGACTCGTACCAACCTAAACTATTTTTTTCTACGCCTTTTAGAATTGATCTGCTTTTTTAGGGTCGCGATTAGAGTACTCGCATCGGATTTGTTTATTGTGTCAATGGACTCAGTTTGGACTATTTCCATTGCGTTTGCAATATCCATTTCGAGGCTGTCGGCCATTGATATGATAGTTGAGACCTGTCTTTCCGTAGCGGGGGATGACCGGTCAAGATCGATTAGCTTTCCAATCAATTGACTTGCCGTTCCGCCCCTACCTCCAGATAAGTCGTTAAGATCATCCAAACCCATGTCAGAAAGGGCTTTTTCTGTTGTTAAATTTAATTTATCTAGTAGCTTAATTATTGTAGCAATTTGTCGCTCACTAGCTGGCAGCTTACCTTGTATTGAGTCCCCTAGACCGTCGATTATCGCTCTTGCTTCGTTACCGGTCAATTCTGAAACTATTTTTTCTCCCATTATTTCTGAAGCTTCTTCTCGTGTCACCCTGCTTAGTATGCTTTCCAAGAATTGGACTTGCCTTAGTGTTGGTTTTTCTCTCCTCTTTTCTAGTGCATCATTGTGAAGCCCTCTAAAAATTTCTACAAATTCATCCCATTTCTGGGAAGCTATCGCCTCACCCGATTCAATGTTGTCCAAATTTTCTTCCATACTAGAAGTGAATTTGTATGAGAATAGTCCTTCACCGTAAACATCCGTACGATTGTAAAATGGTGCGACCTCAAGCCATAAAGTTCTACCTTGTGTTGTTGGAGATAATGAGCTACCTTCTTTATTCACGTACTTTCTATCTACCAGCTTTGAAACGGTTGATACGTAGGTAGAGGGCCTCCCGATGCCATCTCTTTTCATTTGTTGAATAATCGAGCTTTCCGAAAACCTTCTAGGTGGCTTGGTAAAATCAACTGTTATTTCAGGTGGCCCATCTAATTTCCAAACTGACCCATTCTCAAAAGAAACATTCGGCGGTACAGAACTGACGTCTGGTCGATTCCAGTTGAAGACCTCTTCCCAACCTGAGTGTGTTCTCCAAGATGTAGTTCCATATATCGATTCCTCCATTCCTTCACAACTAAAAGTTAGAGCTCTTCTCTCCCTTATTGAATTAGACATCTGGCTTGCTGCAAACCTAGACCAGATTAATTTGTATAGTAATTTTTCATCTTTGTCTGATTCTATATTCTCAAATTCGGGATTCGTAGGGCGTATAGCTTCATGTGCGTCTTGAACAGATCCTTTTCTCTTACTCTTCCCTTGACCAATCCCATCGCCTAAAAAATCGTTTCCAAATTTTTTCATTATGTGGTCCTTCATTACATCTCTGGCCTTTTTGTTTGTTCTGGTTGAGTCAGTTCTAATGTAGGTTATATGCCCAGATTGATAGAGGCTAGAGGCTACTCCACTGGTTTTCGATATTGACCATCCAAGGCTCGAGCTAGCGGTCTGAAGCATAGTGTCCGTAGTGAATGGAGGTTGAGGTTTTCTGGAAACAATTGACTCTTTAACAGAATTCAATTTTACTTCCTTGGTAGATTCCAATACAGAAAATGCAGATTTAGCGTTTTCCGAGTCAGATGTCCTGTCTGGAAAATGTTTCCCATCGTCATCTTTCCATGCTTCCGGATCATTGGATTCGTGAAACCTGACCTTGATTTCAACATCATAGGCAATCCCAGATACGGTGTTGTATTCTTTCGGAACATGGGCCTCTCGCTCTAATTCCTTATCTACTATATATCCTAGAGTAGGGGTTTGGACTCGGCCCATTGAACGTAATTTCCATGAGCGGCAGAATTTGGAACACCTAAAACCGACGAGGCGATCCATGAGTCTGCGTACAATAGCAGCCTCCACGAGAGACATGTCCAAACTCCTTGGGTTTGATATTGCACCAGTTACGGCATCTTTTGTTATTTCATTGAAAGAAATCCGATATACTCGGGAAAAGTTGGATAAAATTTGACTCAATCTCCAAGCAATGAATTCTCCTTCTCTGTCTGGGTCTGTTGCGATGTATACCTCCTTAACCCCGGCCTTTTCGGCCTTTGTTGAGATTTTCCCCATTATATTCTCGGCTTTATTTGTCCAAGACCATGGTGGGTTGGGTAGCTCACCCTTTTTAGACGCCCACATAGCCTTGGAACTATCCTTAGTTCTCCCTCCAGATGGTAAATCCTGTACGTGCCCGTTGCAGGCGTCTACCATCCAACCCTTGCCCAAATATTTCTTGATAGTACGGGCCTTTGCCCCAGACTCAAGAATTACCAGTTTCAAAAAATGACCTCAATGAGTTTACCGGCCGATACACCCCCTGTATAAACATGAGTAGTCCAAAGACTATCCAACGCGCGCGGGCGCGCGGGCGCGTGCGAAGCCAGGCAATATATAGCGAGATTCGCCCATTAGTGGATTTTGAGGCATAACGATTGAAGAACAGTTCCTTTTGCCAAGATCATGGGCATAGGATGGAGGATTTTTGGTGCTCCCGCCTTGAAATTTGTAGATTCCGAAACTGCTCATAAATTATCAATCAAAACCCTATCTAAATTCGGTGAGACAAATGCTGGACAAATGATGTTGAATAGCGTGTACAAGTCACCAGAACTACCAGTGGAGGCCTTTGGTAAGCTCTTCCATCATCCTCTTGGACTGGCAGCTGGCTTTGATAAGGGGGCCGAAGCGCTCCTTTCCTGGTCGGCAATGGGTTTTTCTTGGTGTGAGTACGGAGGAATAACACGATACCCTCAAGATGGCAATCCAAAACCAAGAATGTTTAGGGCGAATAAACATCGGGCACTCATCAATAAGATGGGATTTAACAATCCCGGCGCGTCTGAGGTAAAAAAGAGACTGATAGACAGAAAGGCTTCAGACAAATGGCCAAAATTTCCTGTTGCTGCAAATATAGGTAGATCCAAGAAAGTGTCTAACGAACACGCAGCTGAAGATTATTCTGCTACCTTGGATATTTTGTGGGACCACGCTGATTTGTTTGTATTGAACGTTTCTTCGCCAAATACGCCAGGTTTGAGAGAACTCCAAAGTGGTGACCATCTATCCTCCGTTTTGACTTCTTGTAATAGAATCAGGGAAAGGAAGGGGGAAAATAAGCCGTTTTTGCTAAAACTTTCACCTGATTCACAAGATGAGGACATATCTACCTCAATTACAGCCTCAATGAATCTAGGAATAGATGGCATAGTGGCAACAAATACTACAATTAAGAGGCCGATACCAATCAATACTCAATCGAGGAAGGCCTTTTCAAATGATGGAGGGCTATCTGGCAGGCCATTGCAATCACGATCTTTGGAGGTAATTAGCAAATCATATATCGAAACTGGTGGCAAAATCCCAATAATTGGTGTCGGCGGAATAGATAGCTCCGAATCTGCATGGCAAGCTATTACCTCCGGTGCCACATTACTGCAATTGTATTCTGCAATGGTATTCAACGGTCCTTCAGTTGTATCCAGTATAGTAAAGGGACTAAAGAGAAAGGTCAGGGAAGAGAATTTTACATCTATCAAAGAAGCAGTCGGGTACAAACACATTTAGTGGTGGGTTGTGTGATTATATTATGGTAGGAACTAGGAGAACTCGTCTTGCGCTCGTCTTTCTATCTTCCATAGTCGCATTTACATTGATGATGCTATCAGTAGATCCTCAAACCCAATATACTGTAGATGAAGTGATGAATTCACCGGATGATTTCAAGGATTCAGAGGTTTTTGTGAGAGGAGTTGTCTCTAATGGCACTGTTTTCTCAGATCAATTGACATTCCAACTTGATGGCTTGAAGACAAATGTCACTGTCGATTATTCTCAGTCAGCCGTGCCTGACGGATTCGCAGAAGGGCGAACAATCGCAGTTAGAGGTATGTTATCATATGAAGATGGAATCTGGGTTTTGGAATCTACTGAAATTCAAACGGGATGCCCATCAAAGTATGAATCTTGATCACCGATCACATTCATAGGGGAGGAGACTCGAGCGTAATTTGGGCTAGGGGGGGAGTTGACGTGCTCTATTTTTCACAAATCGTCGAAAATGGTGACCCGAAGTCCGAGGGCGGCGCAGACGAGCCTCTGGGAAAGTACCGGTTGACGTCGATGTCTCGCCCCCAAGAGATCCAGGTTGGCGATAACCCGCTCCGGAGGGAGCTGGAAAACGTCTCAAGCCCGGGAACCAGGTCAGGCGCGGAAGCGAGCAGCCCGACCGGGGATGCTGGATGCCTTGGGAATGCGGGACGGAGGAGATTGGTGCCAGATTTTCACTGGTGACGAGCGTCCACCGAGGACATGCCCACTAATTACTGGCTAGTGGTCAATAAGTAATATCTCAACCGTTCCCTTAGTAATGCCTAGTAGGTCTTTATTCGAACATCTAATGAGTAATTCGCGCCAGCAATCGTCTTGATCAAAAGCGAAGTTGAACAAATCCCTAGCCTCACTTTCCTGTCCCGAATTTGCGAGCTCTATTGATTTCCAAAATGCTAACTCAGGTATCTTGACATGTTCATAACTATCGAGGTTTGCTGTCTCAAATGAAGCGTACTGGTCATGTAAATCAAGCAGTCTTTCAAGCTCAGATAATGGGTTAGAATGGTCATCAACTCTTAGGTCAACAATTGTCTCTTCCCATGGTTTTTCTTTTGGTTCTGAGGAGACTATTAGTATTCTACTAGACTGCTTCCCCCGAATGTCCCCTCCCTTTGATTGTGCGGCAAAAAGTGATGAAAGCAGCCTTCTAGAGAGATCTCCCTCAGATTTTGAGAAATCATCGTACATACCTTCCCAAACGGATCCATTCCACATCATGTTAGCCTGGCATGAAAAACCATCACCCACAATATGGCCAGACTCAGGAATGGTTTGTGACCCAGTATGGACGGCTACATTTCCTTCGTAGTCTAACATTGCAACCTGTCTTATCTCGGGAGTTTCATCTGAATTTAATCTATTTTCAAGAGAAGTAAATGCTGACTCTCCGGCTCTCATATTTTCTAATCCCAATGGACCATGGTCAATAAGAGCCATGGCTTGAGTCGCCACAGCACCGACTCCAGCTTTTGCCCAACAAACAATGCCAGAGGCAAACCAATGAGACTGGACACCGATTCCAAAATTTCCTGTTTTTGGGCATTTGGCAACTATTGAATATGTCATTTTATCATCCAACAGCCGATAAATTGACTCCACCCATTTTGCAAATTATTTCGAAATGATCTTTTGATACAGGTTGAACTGATAGTCTCTGACCTTTTTGCAGTAATGGCATCCCTTCAAGGGATGGATTGGATCTTAATTCTGGCAATGACACAGTAGTCATTTCACGATAGGCCTCGATGTCGACCATCATCCAACGAGGGTTCTCTGAAGAGGATTTAGGATCGAAGTATTTTGATTCTGGATCGTGTGCCGTGAAATCGGGATATGCTTCCTTAGACACTTTTGCAATGCCAGCTACATGAGGGGGTTTGCAATTAGAATGGTAGAACAAAACAAAGTCACCCTCTGACATTTTGTCCCTCATGATATTTCGGGCTTGGTAATTTCTGACTCCATCCCAATGAGTTGAACCATCCTCAACCAATTGATCCCAGGGGTAAACGTGGGGTTCGCTCTTCATCAACCAATATTCCGTCATGACCGCCGGTATTGGTCCTGTCAATCAAAGTACCGGATATTTACCACGCATCATTTGTGTTCCCATATGCTGCTGGGATTTCGGTTTTAGTGTGCTCGCTTGTGGTTTTTGACAAATTAAGGCCGGAGGATTTGACCATGGCACTCATTCCTCCCGTAAGTCCAATATTTGATGTGACCATGAAAGAATATATTGCAGGAAGAAGGAGTAAAGCCGAAAGTGCTGCTACAATTAATAGGATTATGACAACTGTTACGAAAGGTTGTATTGCCTCAATAGGTATGTCATAAGCACATGTCAATCCGAGAGCCGTCACTGTTGTAGCCTCGAAAAGGCTCATTCCAGTGCTGGCACATGAAGTCCGTATGGCTTCAATAGATCCTCCCAATTCCTTAACTCGATTTGCTATATGTATTGAGAAGTCTATACCCACGCCGACTAGAATCGAGCCAATCATCACAGTGACCAGAGAAAGGGATACTCCCCCATTGTCCATAACTAGCCATTGCATGGCTACGGTGAATCCTACGGGAACAGTGGTAAGCAAAGCGTACCTTATGTCCCGGAAAACAAGGGCCAGGGTCAGAATAGTGAACCCCAGAGCAAAGGCTAAGGATGTCCATTGGGAATCAACTATGAGTTTGTTCACCTCTATTGTAACTGATGCTACGCCAATTAGCCTATCTCCTAAAACGTCTATAGGATTAGCCGAGTCGCCTGCGGCCTTAGCCCAATTATTGATCTGAATAGCTGTTTTTTCTGTAGCTTTTACGTCCATAAATGGCATATCGATGTATATCAGGGTACGTTGGTAGTCTGGAGAAATGAACAACTCCCTCATTTCATCTGTCATGCTATTGTAAAATACATAGAGGAGGAAGTTCTGAATCTGTCGTCCCCCATCATCCTCTTGGGCATCAAGCGTGTCCAAAATAGTCCAAAATGAAACATTCCCTGATTGTTCCCTATCGAAAATTATTTCTGCGACCTCCTTGATAGGATTTGGTAAAGGGGTTCTTTCGATAATATCATTGACGGGTGTTCCCGAAACGTTGACGCCGACTGCAATAGCTTTCATCAGGAAAACAATTGATACAGCGGTCGCGTTCTCAACATCGTTGCACCTTATTTCTAAATTTTCTATTCCTTCAAGATTAGCGTATGGGTGGTCAGCCGTTATAGATCCTATACCTAGATCGGGATCAGCTTGGATATCCGCTTCAACAAGCAGAAAACCTGGTTGTCCGGCCTCAAATTCCTGTGAATAAACATCCATTTTCTGAACCGCTTCGACTTCATTTGGCGCCATTTTGAGTAAGTCGATGTTCTCCTCGACGTTTTGCCGATTGTAGCCAGCGGAAATCAACATGAGTGTAAGAAAGATTGTTAACGTAACCTTGGACCATTTGACAGGCATATTTACTGCAGCTACGAATACTTTGGGAGGCGGATGTGAAGGTTTCTTTAGATCAAGTAAGATAGTTAGATTTGGAACCATCAACATAGTCATAACGTACACTACTACTATGCCGCCAGCCAATGCCCATCCTACGGTTTGAATTGGTTTCATTGGAGCAAATGTTAGAGATATGAATCCGATAATAGTGGTCATGGCTGATAGAAATACTGCTTTTCCAGTCGAATTAAGCGCTGCAGCCATTTTTTCATGAGGAGTCCCCTTTGACTCTGCATATCTATTCGTAATGTGTAAACCATAAGATACGCCCAAGGCAAGGACAATAGGGCCAACTAGTATTACGGTCATCGTGACTTCATAATCTAGAAAACCTATCATTCCAAGCGTTATCCAAACCGCACACAGAGTGGGGAGCCCGGATATGATCAAGACCTTGATGCCTTGGACCCATCGAATCCTACCGGTCTGAAGTAGGTCGCAATGGAATAGGAACAATCCTATTGCGACATAGACTACGCCCATAGGAAATACTTTCCAAAATAGATTGAAGGATTCTTCAGTGACCGCGTTAGTTAGTGGAGCTGGTCCTGTAAGAGTCATTCTTAGGCATAATTCGGAACCGTCATTTTGTTCATCGTCACAGTTACCTTGTTCATTGGGAGTGCCCCAGTTGTTATCAACGGCGATTTGATCAATTTTTGACTGCGTTTCTGTCACAATATCTCCAATTGTCTTTTCACCGGTATCATCTGCTATTCCAATTATGATTACTGCTCTATTCCATCTGAATGCTTTGTCCTCAGTGGCCGTTCCAACGTCCCTAACTAGCTTGTCTAAAGCATTCTCTGGCATTTCTTGCAGTATCTGGTCAACTCTCTGCTGTTCCTCGGGTATGGCATAGTTCCCGATTATGTCTTGTTGGGAATCAATAGTTTCGTTAATTTCATCAGATAGCTGCTGGTTTCCTGTCGCCTCAGCAAGTCCAGAGAAGAATGCTTTCACAACTCTTCCGGCGCTTGAATTAACCTCCTTTACTACTGTTGATATTGAAAGGACATAGATGACGTCATCATATTCGCCCCCATCATTTCTGGTAGGATTTATCCCCCTCTCTACCTTATCGATTTCATCGAGAATGCTCACGTCAGTTACATTGTAATTATAGGATTCAACATATATGACCATGACATTTGTTGTCCAATCGTCCTCTACTTCTTTGATTAGGTTCTTGACACTATAGGGATCATCATCAGTAGGGAGGTAGACCTCAAGATCTCCATTTACATTCAGAGCCGGTTCTTCATTGCAGAAGGATGGATTATCGAAACCATCTCTACAATCTAATATCCCGGAATGGGGTAAAATGAATAAGGTAAACAAAAGTGAAAACGTGACTGCAGCTACCGGAAACATTGTGATGAACGAAGACCCATCTGCTTCCCTAAAGCGCCTTCTTATCAAATTGGGAAGCCTAGTGAACGAGGTCTGAAGATTTCCTGAAATCTCGCTCGTATTCTGTTTAGACATATCAATTATTGAGTCTAAACGACCCCTATCCGAACCCCCTCCTCCGCCTATCGACATGACCCTTCGACTATCACGTGAAACTGCATACCTTCAACCCCACGGAAGTAGGCATAGTAGAAATTGTGTTTTCGGACCCGATGGGAACCGTCAATAATACAAATCTTTGCCATTTGGTCGGAGATAATCATGGGTGAGCCTAAAATCAAGGATAAACGTTGGAGCGTGGATCTTGAAAAGAGAATTCAAGAACATCATTTTGAATCCGAATCTTATCAAAATAGATATTCATTCGATTCGACTAGTGATCGCGAAGTCTTCGTCATTGATACTCCTCCGCCCTATCCGAGCGGAACTTGGCACATTGGCGCCGTGGCACAGTACAGTATGATAGATGTTATTGCTAGGAGTCAGAGACTACTGGGCAAAGAGGTTAGATTTCCCTGGGGAGTTGACCGCAACGGCATCAACATTGAATTCACTGTGGAGAAAAAAACAGGTCGAAAAATGAGATCTTATGATAGGGGTGAATTTTTAGATCTGTGTTCAGAGACAATAGAAGAATATACCCAAGCTATGCGCAAGACGGCGAAAAGAGTGGGACTTTCGTGCGACTACGATAATGAATATCTAACTGATTCACCCGATTATAGGGCTATTTCCCAATCCATATTTGTGGATCTCTTCAAAAGAGGGGATATCATTGAGGACTTGAGGCCAAATTTATACGACCCAGTAGAAGGTACAACAATCGCTGATGCTGAGGTACAGAGAGTCACTAGAAAGACCAACCTATGTCATGTAACATGGACTACGGAAGACGAAGAAGAGATTGTGATTTCAACAACAAGGCCAGAAATGATTTGTGCATGTGGCGTGGTCGTGGTACATCCAGATGATTCAAGATATACGAATTATGTTGGCAAGAAGGTGAGATTGCCAATAGCCATATCCGGGCGTACCAATGAGGTTGAAATTCAATCACACCATTCAGTAAAGATGGAATTTGGAAGTGGTGTTCTGATGGTCTGTTCTTTTGGAGACCAGAATGATGTATCGATATTCAGGGAACTTGGTCTAGAGCCGTACGTTGCTATTGATCTAGAAGGCAGAATGACAGATGTATCAGGACCATTGTCCGGCCTGACAGTAGAAGAAGCTAGGCTAGAAGCAAAATCTATTCTAAATAAATCTGGATTATTGAAGAGCATAGAGGAGAAAGAGCAAGAGGTCCCAGTAAGTGAAAGAGGGGGAAATCCCGTGGAGATAATTCTCTTGAAAGAATGGTATGTTAGGCAAACTCACATACAGGATAGACTAAGAGAATTGTCGAACCAAAGTAATTTTATTCCAGAAAGAAATAGGCAATTCCTTCATGACTGGATGGAAGGGGTATCAATAGATTGGCCAATTAGTAGAAGGAGGTGGTACCATACTGAAGTGCCAATCTGGTATTCCCAGGATGGAAGCAAGATTGTAGTGCCACCTTCTGGGACTTATGTTCAACCTTGGAAGGAAGGTCCCCCTCCTGGTTCTGAGGTAATTGACAGAGAGTCGAAGATCCTGATAGGAAAATACAGTGAGATGTTAGACCAGCTTGGAATATTGCAAGGTGAAGAAAAGGTCTTCGATACTTGGATGGATTCATCCAACTCAAATCTATACGTATCTGGATATCTTAGAGATAGTGAATTATTCCAAAGAGCATTTCCGACATCTATAAGGCCACAAGGAAAAGAAATCGTAAGGACCTGGTTGTACTATACCTTACTAAAAAGTGCACTACTATTAGACAAGCCGGGATTTGAAAACATCTGGGTTGATGGACTCGGAATGGATCCTTGGGGCAGGAAGATGTCAAAATCACTCGGAAATGGAATAGATGCCGATAGCGTTCTAGAATGCGGTGCTGGGGGTAGAACCGGCTCATGGAAAATCAAGGGCGCAGATGGGAAACAGGTAGTTTTGAAGGCAAATAAAATTGGAAGCGAGTGCTTCAGACTGTGGAAGGCTTGCGATGCGCAGGTAGGAGATGATTTCCATATCAATCCAGAAGAGATTGAGACGAAATATTACGGTGTGCTTACCAAGATTTTCAATATTGCAAGGTTTGCTAGCCAATTCGACGTGCCTGAAGATTTTGAGAGGCCCCCCCAGCTACAATCTGAGGATATATGGATACTTGCTGAGTTTAACAGGACCCTAACCATAGTCGAGTCATCATGGAAGGAAATTGACATATATTCAGCTGCACAGGCAATCAAGTCTTTTGGCACTGGTGTTTTCCCTAGTCATTGGTTAGAGATGTCCAAAACTAGGTTATATGATGGAAACCTATCATCTTCGTGGACACTGCACAGAATTGTCAGGGACCTGATGAGTGTTTTCAGTCCAATTTGTCCCTTTTTCACACACTATCTAAGCTCCACATTGTATGGTACTAGTTCTGTTGATGTCAGAGAGTTTCCAGAGCTTCCTGACGGTTCGGGTTCTGGAGATTTTGAATCCATGCAACACCTTACTGAAAGTTTAGTAGCCTTCAATTCGATGGTTTGGAAGAAAAAGAAGGATTATGGAATCTCATTAAAGGCACCCATATCCAACATTGATGTTCCACCGAACTTGGAAATATTTGGAAAATCTCTGAGGTCCATGCACAATATCGAAATTTGATTTACCTGGAGGCAAATCTACCCTCTTTCGTTCTACTCATAGAGGCTCCCATACCACCTATTGCCATTAGCCCATAGCAACACAATTCAACTGAAAAATCAAGTGGGACATAAAAATCATAGTTTTCCATAAATATCAATACAAAAATGATGGCGACGGGTATTGCTATCATATTCAAAACAGGTCTCAGAGTATCTTCTGTCTTTGTTTCCTGGCCATCATCTTTCCACCACATACCCGCGGTCAGATTCGGGTCCATGATTTTCTCTTTTAGAGTTAATAATGCTCTTTCATGGCCCATTTCAGTAGACTCTAACATTTTGCTGTCACCCCAATGTTCTAACTTTTCATCATCGATTGCATATTGTATGAACTCGTTGGAGTCTAGACCTAGGTCGACTGTCCAGAATAGTTTTCCTTTGGAAATTTTGTCAATTACCCCGTCAATATTCTTTGAAGGCATGGAAAAATCATTACCATCTATGTTGAATAGTATCTGAGAACCTGTTTTATTCTGAGATACGGAGTGTGCCTGAATCTGTTCAATGCTAGGATCATCATGTATGCCTAAGTCCCTGTGTTTGTAGCACTTACTGGAACCATACATAGTAGATCTTCTGCATCCACTAATAGAACAAGGGCCGCCTACTTCCATGAATAGACATAGGACTCTGGGAGATTAATCTTGTCACGGATTAAGATTTAATTTATCGAATAGCTAGGTTTTCCGTCTTCGAAGAATTCTATCAGTAGGGAAGCCATTTCTGTTCCTATTCTGTCTTGTGCTTCAAGTGTGGAGGCGGCTATGTGAGGACTACCGTGAAAGTTTTCCTGTTCCAAAAGTAGGCTATCGCCAAGTGGCTCAATATCGAATACATCCAATGCCAGTGATGATAATTTACCTGATTCCAATGCTTCACAAGCAGCCTTCTCGTCTATTATTCCGCCCCTTGCACAGCTCACGATATGATTACCGCATTTTGTACCGTCTAGTCCGATACCTGGCATGAGGGAAATCATGTCTGAATTTACCAAATTTCGGGTTTCCTCCGTAAGGTTGCAATGTATGGAAATGTGAGTGCAAATTTTGAAAACTTCCTCAACGGTATTGTGCATAATTACTCCTTCATTGTCTGCTTTAACGTACGGGTCAAATGCATGAATTTCCATACCGAAAGCTGATGCGATTCTTGCAACGCCCCTTGAAATTCTGCCAAACCCAACTAATCCAAGCCTCTTTCCACCGATCTCCGAACCCCTAAGTCTCTTTTTGGCCCATTCCCCCTTCCTCAATGTTCTATCTGCAGTAGCTATGTGCCTCGTAGAAGCCAGTAGATGGCCAATAGTAAGTTCTACAACGCTCTTCGTTGAGGCTCCAGGCGTATTGCAGACTACTATGCCATGTTTTGTAGCAGTATCCAAATCTATGTTGTCTACACCTACTCCTGCCCTCCCAATGAATTTGACACCGCCCTTTCCTTTCACTGAGGCTTTGATCTGGTTTGCGTAAAGTTTTGTTGCGCTTCTGATTATTACCGCATCGAATCTTGAAAGCGATCCTTCTAGGATTCGATCATCATCATGATGTTCAATTATTACCTCGTGCCCTGCTTTTTCTAGCATCGATATTGCATCTGGAGACATGCCATCAGTGACTGCTACGCGACCCATACCCCGACTAAGAGTCTTGGGCGCATCAATATTTTGAGACCCGGCCTTCCGTAGGATTGAAAATGACAACCCCCTAATCGAAGGTGAGAAAATATGGGATTTGAATTGCCTGAACTGAAATATGCGTATGACGCACTTGAACCACACATTGACGCTTTGACCATGGAGATACACCATAGTAAACACCATGCGGCCTATACTGCAAACCTAAATTCCGCAATCGACGGAACTGATATGGATGGGAAATCCATTGAAGAATTGCTGATTGAAAATTTCGATAATAATGCAGTCAGGAATAATGGGGGTGGATTTTGGAATCACTCATTGTTTTGGAACATTATGAGCCCAAATGGTGGAGGGGAACCAACAGGGGAGTTGTCTAGCGCAATCAATGATGCGTTCGGCTCTTTTGATTCAATGAAAGAAGATTTTGCTAAAGCTGCTATGACCAGATTTGGAAGTGGTTGGGCTTGGTTATGTGTATCAGATGGGTCCCTTTGTATACTTTCAACTCCGAACCAAGACAATCCAATTATGCAGGGAGAGGGTATTCCGATTTTGGGGATTGATGTTTGGGAACACGCATACTACAAGAAATACGGACCTGGTAGGGCAGATTACATCAGCTCATGGTGGAATGTTGTAGATTGGACAATAGTCTCTGAGAACTACGAGACCCTACTATGAAGTCACTAAAAGTAGGAAAGTTAACCGTTTCATTATTGTGATTAGTCTCTACGCGAGTATGTGGCAGACGACCTAGAGGCCCTATTTACCTCCCTCCTTATACTGGCCTCCCCTGTAATTTTTGCTATGCCCGTATCCGTAGCATGGAGATGGTGGGTAGGGATTGAACCAGAGCACGAACATTATAGAGAGAAAGTTAGGAGAGTTCTTGATTCGGGTATGCCTTTAGTCCGTTATAGATCAGAATTGGACGCAGAAGCAAGAAAGGTACACCTCACTTCG
Organism: uncultured Candidatus Poseidoniales archaeon; assembly: GCA_902573115.1. Lineage (GTDB taxonomy): Archaea > Thermoplasmatota > Poseidoniia > Poseidoniales > Thalassarchaeaceae > UBA36. The sequence continues at coordinate 23,882 of CACGIM010000005.1, read as the reverse complement.
GATAGGCAGGCTAGAATTGAGTCTGATCTACTGCATAAACTTAGATTGCAACATTTTCTATTGTTCCCTAGTCTAATTCTATGGCCTTTAGTCGGTATATTCGCAGCCATAATTACGATCCCGATGATGCCCCTACTTCGGCTCCTAGAATGGATCCTGATAGAAAAAAAGGTATTGTCATTTGTTGCGGTACTTATCCAGAAATATACTAGATGGGAAATTATTGGAATTCCGAGGCTAGATGACGGTGCAAAACAACTTGACAAAGTTCTGGCTTCAATACACAGAATGCCTACAACAGTTTTTCTCGGATTGTTTGCATACCTTATTGTCTCCTATGCCCCCTTTTCATCATTTCATGTGCTTATGTTAAGCGCCTTGGTTTACATCATCCTAGTATCGGCAATTTCCGTAATTAGAGCTGCCACTGAGAGCACTCTTACCTTCGCAGACCCGACTAATCGGAGGATCATGCCTATGGACAGTTATGTAGACGAAAAATTGGGTCCATGGGTTGGGGTAGGCCTCTTATTCCTGTTATCCAGACAAATGATGTATGGCTCTAAGATAAGAACAGGAGGTTTACTAATTGACCCTGTCCCATTTGCAATTAGTGTTCTCTTGGTACTTTACACGGCCACCATAATCGGGATCACTGTCGAGATTGTATTCTTCAGAAATCGTGGGGAGTCTGTCAAGAAGACATTTCAAAATCAAATGGTAGGTGTTTTCAACCCGATGGTTTATCTTTTTAATAGGAATTTAGGGTCTCTAAGATTGACCCCATTAATGACATTGTCAGAATGGGTAGAAGGGGACGAGGATTTTGATACTGCATTCAGACAGAAGTAAGAATCTCAGCTAATCCTTTTGTTCCATCTGGTAGATTGAATGAAACACGGTCGCCAACTACTGAATCACAAATAGCCAAGGATAAGGAGACCTCTCCGTTAGTGGCGGATGAGGTCACAAAAATTCTTCCAAGGTCATTGATGACAATCTTCCCAACATCTAATTTTGTTTCTGATTTTATCTTCAGCATTTGTTTGGCAGACTTTCCCCTACTATCCATTCTAGCGTGTATTTCCTGACCGGGATAGCATCCTTTGTCCAAGCTTATCAGGCCACCCATTCCTAAATCTCCTGGTAATTTTCCCCTCGAGTCTAGCAAAGATGGAATGCCATTGTTTATCCTGAGGAAATCCCAGCGTTCTAAAGGCCCTAGTTTTGATTTTGACTCCTCCAAGGAGACAAGTAAATCATCACACCGCTCTTTCGGTACCAATATATCTATGACGTGACAAGAGCTAAATTTTTTCATGGAAATTAGTAGATCTTCCTTTTCCATAACTCTATCATTTCTTAGGAGTATTGATTCAATTTGAAATTTAGCCAGTACTAGGTCGGGATTTTTACAAACTATCACAATCTGTGAAATCGCATTGTCCGCATTCAGCACTTCACAGTCTTCATCCCAAGATACGCCGGTGACTAGTTTATTCCTAGTTGCTTGTGATTCTCCTTTGTCGGATAATACCAATAATTGGCCATCAATAACGATAATTGAGACTTGATCGACAATTCTTCCATTGGCATCGCAGAATAGAGTACTTTGGCGATCTAAGTTGTCCATTTTTGTCAGTTTTGTAGACACAGTTCTATCAATGACTTTTAGTGAATCTGAACCTTTGAGCAAGGTCACTGAGGAGTCTAAGACGAAATGTTCGGAGTTGCCGTTAAGATAATTTGTCAATTGACTACCTCAGCCGAATGACTGCCCACAACCACAAGATCTGTCAGCGTTTGGGTTGGTGATTTGAAAACCACCCCCCATTAATGTGTCTTTGTAGTCAACCAATATTCCGGAGAGGAGGGAGCTGTCTTTGTTATGTACAATTACAGGTATCCCATCCACGTCTAGCCTCTGAAAGCTATTGTCATTAGGGTCTTCGATTATTTTCATGTCATACAAATAACCTGAGCACCCCCCTGATTGGGCGCTGATTACCAGAACATGTGTATGTTCGTCCCCGTTCATGTTTTCTTTAAGTGCCTTCTTTGCTGAGTCGGAGAACTGTAGGTCAACTGCTACAACGGGCGTTTCTGTTACGACCGGTAGCGAGAAGCCTTCCCCCCCTAGTATGCTCATGATATCACGTGCAAACAGATGTATTTCAACAGTTGGTATATTCACACATCACACATATCAATCAGTTTCAATTCGAAGGCACGTGGACGGAATAGAACAGAGAGATGTGGCACGGGTCATTGGCTCTGATCTGGTGAGGGAACATGATGCGGTGACAATGGAGGATCCCCTTACAATAGAAATCATCACTCCTGAACATGGGGCATACAATCTAGGCGTTACCATGAGAACTAGGGGGGAAGACGTGAAATTAGCTCTAGGCTTCCTCTATTCCGAAGGCATAATATCCAGCATGGATAACATAGATTTGATTAATTCTGAAGAAGATTTAATTTCTGTGACATTACATAATGGATCGAAATTCGATCCTAAGGTTCACTGCCGACCTAGTACCGTGAGCTCTGCTTGTGGCATTTGCGGGAGGAGTACGATTGAAGATGCCCTTGCTATGCATGGTTGTACTAATCTTGACGAGGTTGCGTCTGTTTCGCTAAAGTTAGTTTCGGAATGCCTCAACCAGATTAGAACTTCGCAGAAAATATTTGACTTGACAGGAGGGTCGCATGCATGTTGCAGTTTCAATAGCGCTGGTAAAATTATCAAGATTTTTGAAGATGTGGGGCGACATAATGCCATGGACAAGCTTGTAGGATCTTACTTGAGAAAACGGGCGATTCCACCGACAGATCCGATTTGCATCTTGTCCGGGAGGGCTTCATTTGAGCTGGTGCACAAGTCCATCCTTGCGGGGTTCCCAATCTTGGTCGCCATTGGTGCACCCAGTACTATGGCTGTAGATCTCTCTAAAGAACACGGACAGACACTGATATGTTTTGCCAAGGAGGATTCACTAACAGCTTACAGTGGCATTAGGAGAATTTCCCAATAGAGGACTGGTCTCCTGGGACAGAGTACTTCCTTTCTTTCATATCATTCTGATATCTTATGCCCAGTGTCTTACCGTTTTCTGATATCCAATGGGAGAAGCTAATTTTTCCAACTGGTTCCTCATTAGTTGCCATAAGACCTTGCATCAGACCTTTAATCTCGGCTCTAGTGATTACCCTATCATCTAGAAACAAACCCACAGCTTTACCAACAAACCAACCAATTATCGGGGGCATAGGTACAATTATCCTATTTACTCCGATAGATTTTGAAATTAGTTTGACGTAATCTTTGTATTGATATTTTTCTGGACCAGCTACATCGATAATGACGTTTTGAGAATCTTCCCCTAAATCGACTGATACTCTTGCAACATCACTAATGTGTACAGGTTGAATTTGATATTTTCCAAAACCAAATAACCCGAAAACAGGAAATTTCCGTATAAGCCAAGCCATGTTGTTAATGAGGACATCTCTGTTCCCTCCGAAAAAGACAGTAGGACGTACTATTGCATATGACAATCCAGATGATTTCAGTATATTCTCTACTTCCACCTTACCCCTGAAATAGGTCCAATCTGGAGCTTTATGCGGATGAGCGACGGAAAAATGCACTACCCTACGAACGCCAGCTTCAGAGGCAGCTAAGAATAATTTCCTAATATTCTCTACCGCTAAATTATGTGTATATTTTCCATTGGGATCTTTGTATCTTACCCAATAGGTATTATATAGCACATCAGCACCTTTGAGTGAATTTACTAGCTCATCATGGTTATCAAAATCTAATGGCCGTACATCCACCATCCCATCGAATGGGTCATCCCTGCCTATCGCATTGGTTAATGTTCTCACCTCTTTTCCTCTTGAAAGAAGCTCCTTTGAGATCCATCTGCCTGAATAGCCGAAAGACCCAGTTACAACATGAAGCCCCCTCTTCATACCGGTCCACACTAGTATTCGAACATTATATTGACCCTCAGTATGTTGAAATGTGGTGTCTGATTATGATGTCCGTGCGTAAAAGGCCGGTTGCTACCACCCCACTCGATTCGAGGGTGCCTACCAAATCAAAACCCAGTAAATCAGCAGCTGGTATGCCAGCGATAATTTCGACACTAAAGCACGGTGTGACGAAAATGGGAGTAAGAGGTACCATCTCTAATCTGACCAGAGTCAACAAATTCTCTGGATTTGATTGTCCAGGATGTGCCTGGCCTGATCCTGATTACAAAAGGACAATGGCGGAATTCTGCGAAAATGGGGCCAAGGCAATAGCGGATGAGGGCACTCTAAGGAGGGCGGATCCGGATTTCTGGTCAAAGAACACAGTTGTCGAGTTATCAAAAAGATCTGACCAATGGCTCAATAGTCAAGGTAGGCTAACTAACCCATTGATTCTCAGGGAAGGTTCCGAATACTATGAGGAGATTGAATGGATGGAAGCATTCGATTACATTGCTAATGAGCTAGCTAATTTGGACTCACCAGATGAGGCGCTTTTCTATACTTCCGGAAGAACAAGCAATGAAGCTGCATACCTATGGCAATTGCTGGCAAGAAGATTAGGGACTAACAACTTGCCTGATTGTTCGAATATGTGCCACGAGTCATCGGGAATCGCCCTGAACCAATCTATTGGTATCGGTAAGGGGACTGTGAGGCTTGATGACTTTGAGAAGTCAGATTTGATAATAGTGATTGGCCAGAACCCTGGAACTAACCACCCTAGGATGCTAACAGCACTAAGAGATGCTAAGAGGGCAGGTGCCTCAATTGTTAGCATTAATCCGCTAATGGAAACAGGCATGGTTCGTTTCAAACATCCACAAAACCCCCTAGAAGTGTTAGGTACTGGAAATTCGATAGCAGATAGGCACATCAGGGTTAGAGTCAATGGCGACCAAGCCCTTTTCAGGGGATTAGCTAAAATCATAATTCCATTATTGGAAGAACAACCCCAATTCATCGTAGACCATACTCACGGTTTTGACCAATACAGAGATTCTGTGGCCAATTCATCATGGTCCGAAATCTTATCACAGAGTGGTGTTGAGAGATCAGAAATTAAGAAATTAGGAACATTGATGAGCAGAGCCGATTCGATAATATGCTGCTGGGCAATGGGTCTTACTCAGCACAAGAATTCTGTAGCGACGATACAGGAAATTGTCAATGTTCTACTTCTAGGTGGCAATATTGGGAGGCCTGGAGCAGGTCTATGCCCGGTCCGGGGCCACTCCAATGTTCAGGGCGATAGGACAGTTGGAATAAATCACAACCCGTCTCAGGAATTCCTCGAGTCGTTAGAAGCTGAGTTCGGAATAAAACCTGTGAACAGGAACGGGGCAGATTCCGTAGATGCTGTCAAACGTATGGCAAAGGGGGAATCTACTGTATTCCTATCCATGGGGGGAAATTTCCTTTCCGCGATGTCCGATACAGGCGCGACTGCAAAGGCTCTGGAGAATTGTAAGCTGACAGTTCAGATATCCACGAAACCTAATAGGTCACACCTGATAACTGGAAAGACTGGAATTATCCTCCCCTGCTTAGGTAGAACTGAGAGGGATATGACAGGGGGGCATTCCCAGTTAGTGACCGTTGAGAACTCCATGGGGGTTGTCCACACCTCAGTAGGAGTGGCGCGACCTGCGAGCAAACACCTAATGTCAGAACCGGCTATAGTTTCTGGAATAGCCGGGTCATTAGAATCGTTAATCGGCATGTCAGGAATCAAATGGGCAAATCTTGTTGGGGATTACGACAGAATAAGGGATTGTATTGAAAGGACAATTCCCGGATTTGATCAGTACAATGACAGATGTAGGTGGGATGGAGGTTTCTATTTACCTAACCCCCCCAGAGATGACCTTGTTTTCAATACAAGTACGGGAAAGGCCAATTTTATTTCACATGAGCTAAATGGAATTAATCGGGTTGAGGGGGAATTTGTCATGATGACAATAAGGTCCCATGACCAGTATAACACAACGATATACGGGACAGATGATAGGTATAGAGGTATTTCTGGCGGCAGAAGAGTAGTTATGATGAGCCATGCGGACATGAAATCTAACGGATGGGAACAGTATCAGGAAGTTTCAATCAAAACAAATTACAAAGGAATAGAGAGGAAATCTGACGGTTGGTATTTGATCGGATACGACATTCCTCCTGGAAACGTAGCGACGTATTTTCCTGAGTCTAATGTCCTGATACCGCTCGATAGTGTGGCCGATTTAAGTAAAACACCTACTAGTAAGTCAGTTCTAGTTAGCATATCAGCCTAGTCAAACCCGTGATTGTCTCTTTGCCTGTTCCCTAGCTAAAAGCCTACACCTACTGAGTTGCTTCTCACACAGTATTGACTCATCCTTGTCTAGCCCCATTTCGATTGCTTGTGAAAAGCACTTTATGGCATCTTCGAAAAGCTCAACAGCGGCATACGATGAACCCATGTTAAACAAAGTTTTACCCTTCACACTTTTGGGGTCTATCCCTATAGCCGTATGGTAGGCTATCACACTCTCAGGATATCGCGCTGCGTTGTAGAGAGCATTACCCCGGGCATTGTGGGAATTTATCTTTAGCTCAATCTCTTCTGGGGGGCAACCTCCTATAGCCTTCTCGAAGCTGCTAAGAGCATCGTCATGTTTTCCCTCATTCATCAGATTGATCCCCATATTATACCAGCCAATTGCATCTTCTAAGTCCCTCGTTGGTTCTTTTTCTTCCATTTTTGACTGAACTTCTTCTGCTGCAATCATCAGTGCTTCAACATCATCTTGTTCGATTTCCTTAACGGGGGCTTCTTTGGTATGTTCTTCTTGTTTTATTTCGAGAGAGTAAGCCCTATTCATGCACTGCTCCGATCTTTCATCATAACCGGCGGCAGACAATGCCTCCCCGAGACCCCGCCATATTTCCGGGGACTCTGGTGCCTCATCTAGCAATCCTTTCCAAATAGCGACTGCAGAAGAGTGATCCCCAGTAGATGAGAGAGACTTGGCTTTGGATTTCCTTGATTGTGGAGAGTAATCTTGATTCAGATTATCTATGTTTTCCCCTTCCTCCTGTTCTACGGCTGTAGCCTTTACGAAAAGTTTGGTTGGGCTTGAATCCGAAACCTCGTAATTCGCTATCCTAGAAATGTTATCATCTTCTGGAAATGAAACCTTCGCTAATATTGCATATTCCGAAGCTTTGACAGGATCTATATTTTCTAACAATGTTGCTAGGTTTGCTAACGTTGGTCCGTGATTGGGATATGATTTATGGGACTTTTCGAAGGATTTTATTGAATCATCCAGGGATCCAATCTGAGCGTAGAGGACCCCAAGACAGTACAGAGCAGTTGCATTTTCGGAATCTAGTGTTAAGACTCTTAGGTAAGATTCGATGGATTCTGAGATCCTATTTGAATTGGCCTCTTCTGATGCCAACTGTAGCATTTCAGATATGCTACCTTCCATATTTCCTTTGGCAAACCCGATAATGAATAAGCGTTGGCAAGATATCTCGGTGGGTATAGTTGAAGACAGGGACCCCTATTAGAGGTCGTGAGCGATCCAATTGTGATAATGGGAATATGTGGAACTTACGACTTGGACTCTGCCAATGGGCGTATGCTGGAGATATTGTTGAAAGAATGCGAATCATTGGGTGCTGAGACCCTTATTTGGGACCACGGTAAGAAGCCCTTGCCATTAGTCGGTGCCCCGGGAAGCTGGGAAGATGCTATTGTAAAGGAATTTCAAGATATGGCCCTGAGCTCAGATGCATTTGTGTTATCTAGCCCGGAATATCATGGTACAATGAGTGGAGTGATGAAAAATAGCCTGGATTGGCTTTATTCTAAACATACCTCCGGAAAGGTGTTCGGATTGATGGCCACTCTTGGTGGTCAGAATAGTAATAACACTCTAAATCATATGAGGATAGCTGCAAGATGGATTCATGGTTGGGTGGCTCCTGAGCAAATAGCAGTTCCACACATAAAGGAAGCATTCGAAGAAGATGGCTCAATAGTCGATAATCTAATCCTTGATAGAGTGAAAAGTTTGGCTGCTTCTTTGGTATCGAACACAATAAAATTGAGGAGATAGGTTGACATCTGGGTCTCTGAATTCAGCAGAGTCGATCGCATTATTCTTGATGTCCTTGAGCGGAGTTGGTACTTGGTGGGCAAGCAACTTTAGATTAGGAAAGAGGAAATTAATAGGATTTGTCACATTAGGGATTTTGTCCTCCGCTTGGCTAATATCGTCGGTGTTCTAATGGGGAACGGGCTGATTCCAAAAAGGGCCGATGTTGATTGGGAGATTAATGGTCACGGACTGGTAGTAATAACTGTCGATAAGATCTTAGGTAAGTTTGAAACAAAGATATCTGACATATTTAAAGCACCTAAAAAAGTTAGAAGATCACTTGACGATATGAATTCAAAACTTTGGCTTTTGATGGATGGAAAGAACACAATTGAGGAGATCATGAATGCAATGGATGAAGAATTTGCAGAGAAGATATCCCCGGTGTCCGAAAGAGTTAGCAAGTCAATAGCCCACTTCCTGGAACTAGGTTATGCGGAAATTACTAACATCAGAACTAATCCAAATAATTAGTTCTGGAAGAAACTTTCATTTCAGAAAGGCCGACATCGTTGATTAATAATTCAGACACATCTAAATAATAATCCGATTACCGTACATCATGCCCTGTGAATGTTGTGATTGTGACCCATGTGGTCCAAGCTGTTCTTGCGATGGATGCTGTTAAACTTCAGCATTCCATAATTGAATACCAGAAATCAGTAATTTAAATATTGATCATTGTTCATTCTTCTTCGATGCTTGATCTTTTTTCCTCATCTTTTTTCTCCCTATATCTAGCCGCGAAATAAATCATAAGAGGCACTACTAGTGCCATGAAGAAGCAACCGACCAGGGCCGAGAAACTGTAAACTGTTTCCTGGATTGGATCAATTTTGAATTTTTCTAACCCGGTCAGTTCGTGCTTGGCATAGTCTCCAGAAACCAGCAATCCGGCGCTGGGAACTATCTCGTCATCTTGGCTTATTGAAATCTTCCAGGTTATCGTCCTTTTGGCATCTGAGACCATTTGTTGTGCCCTTTCTGTGGCTTCCTCTATGCTCGAGCTCTCAAGATAGCCCTTCCCCTTGATTGGCAGCTCTAGAGAAACTCTGCCCCTTAGAGTGCCATTTCCACTTTCTAGGACGATTGAATGCGTCCTACTGTAATCGCAAGTCTCTATCAAACTAGAGTAATCCGACTCTGGCTCATTGCAAATATAGTTTGAATCTTCCAACCCTAGGCTGGGAGAATGCGACCAGTTGGTTCCTTCCGCCTCCACGATTAATACGGAACCCACTGGCGCCCCATCAACTGAAAAGTTCACCCATGTTATGGCATCGTTAGTAGAGTAATACCATTCGGATTGGCCCTCCTCCTCAGATGTTAGATCCATCTGTTGGTTCTCGTTCGTCGTGGTGTATTCGTAGTACTCCGAGTCTACAGTGTTGGAATAGACCGCGAAGGCTAGTAGTACTATCAGCGTTAGACCGGTCCCGATCATAGTTCTGAGCATGTTCGGGTTCTTAGATAGTGATCTCTTCACATAGTTACCAGTCGGAGCGTATTTTTGAATGCTTGTCGTTAACCGTAATCAAGAGCAAGTAGTTTCAAAACCGTGTCATCACGGTTAAATACGGACTTTATGACGGCCGGCCCGCACGGTGAGTAAATGACAACCTACTACGACGTCCCCGCAGACCTGCTAATAGCTGGTCTCGCTGACAAGTTACGGTCTGAGAACTCGATTAAACCGCCAGAGTGGGCTTCTCACGTTAAGACCGGCACGCACAGAGAAAGGCCTCCGGTCCAAGAAGACTGGTGGCACACTAGGTCAGCTTCAGTACTACGTAAGGTAGCAATAAAGGGGCCCATTGGAGTGAACAGAATTTCTCAAGAGTTTGGAGGGGCCAAAGATAGAGGCGTGAAAAAGAACAAGGCCGTGGCGGGATCTAGGAACATATCTAGGAAAATCCTACAACAGCTCTCTGAATCTGGGCTTCTAGAAGATGCAATGAACCCAGCTGGTACTGTAAATAGAGGCAAAGTTGTTAGCGCGAAGGGTCAAAGCCTACTAGATGAAATCGCCCACTCTGTAAGAGATATTGCTGAACAACGATACCCTGGACTGGAGGGGTACTAACATGGCCAGAAACAAACCTTTTGCGAAAAAAAAGCGGCTCAACAAAGTGACTAAGCAGAATAAGAGGGTACCAGTTTGGGTTGTAATGAGAACAAACAGAAAGACCAATTCACATCCTAAGAGGCACATGTGGAGACGCTCAAAACTTCAGAGGTGAAAGAATGGCAGAAGTGAAAGAACTCACAATACCCCTTAGGGCAGCATGGAAAGTACCCCGTACGCACAGAGCCAAGAGGGCGATGGCTGAGGTAAAGAGCCATGTTGCTCAACACATGAAGAAGACAGAGGAAGAAGATATTTGGATTGATGAGTCGATCAACCATGTGATCTGGAAACGGGGGATGCAAAATCCGCCTAGGAAAATTAAGGTCGTGTGTACTAGAGAGGAGGGCTTTCCATTGGAAGTCAAGCTATTGGAGGAGTAATTATGGGAAATATAAGGCCTTCATTCATCAAGTCAAGGGCGCTAAGGTTGGTTGAAACATATCCCGATCAATTCACTGACGACTTCGAGAAGAACAAGCACCTAGTCTCAGAGTTCTCAGATGTTGATAACAAGAGAATGAGGAATTGGATTGCTGGTTATATAACGCGGTATAAACAACGCAGAGTAGATTAGCGCATAGCTCATCACTGAAGACTAGGTCCAAGTGTTATGGGGGATAGGAGAGAAGGTGTGCTTCCTTCTTTCTCGAATAATGTCTGTATTGTTTTGGTTAATCCGGAACATGATGGAAACATTGGTGCCGTTGCACGGTCTATGCTAAACTTCGGCATAAAGGATCTGAGGGTTGTAGGTAGGTCCGGAGAGTGGTCTGATGAGACTAGGAAGAGGGCAAAGAACGCGCAGGAAGTACTTGACAGCAGTAAAAAAGTCGAGAGTATTAGAGAGGCGTGTTCCGATTGTTCCCTAGTTGTTGGCACATCGGGAAAAAGAGAAGACGGGGATAGGACATCGATGAGGCACTTCCTATTGCCAGAGGAGCTACCCGAGAGGTTATCAGGTGTTGACGGAAAGGTTGCGATGGTGTTTGGGCCCGAGGGAAAGGGTCTGCTAAATGACGAGCTTCGATTGTGCGATGTCCTTGTCACTATTCCAACATGGGAGGGCTATCCAATACTAAACCTCAGTCATGCGGTAGCAATACTTTGTTTTTCTTGGTATACAAACTCCAATTCTGACATTACGTCAGGGACTGGTGGAAGGCTCCTAAATTCTAGATTGAGAGATCAACTTAGATCGGAAGTTTCTAGATTTACACGGCTAATGCCCACAAAGGAACACAAACGACAGGGCATTCAGGAAACTCTCCTGAGAGTGATATTTCGTGGCCTTCCCAAAGAAGATGAGGTTCATCGTATAATTGGGGCTATATCAATTGCTTCGGATTCGTTTGAGGATAACCTGTAATCTATGAAGAAGGCCTGAGATTATCAGAGATGTATCCAATTAGTAGTAACCCTCCAAATCCTCCAATTACCATACAAATTGAAGGAAATATAGTCCTCGCTAAAGGTCCGAACTGTTCTACCAATCTAACACCTAATATTAGTCCAAAAAGTCCGAATATTATGGGAATAATATGGAACGGCCAGGGTAGATTTTCAGCAAATTTCTCATCCATAAGTTGTTGCATCCCCCGATGTCAATTTCGAATTGTGCCGTTATATCTCTCAAAATCGAGATTCAATCTACTGGAAATTCCTATGATAGCGACTCCTAGCACGCCACTTAGGCTGAAGAGTATCATGGAAGAGAGGCCCGAGGAAGAAATAGCCACCCTAATGACGACGGTGGATAGTACGAAACCTGTATTTCTAGCAAGATTAGCAAAATCTGTGTAAAACCAATACGAGATTAGCAAAATCAAAATATCAGCGAGTATGAGAAAAGTGAAGAATTCCAGAAAGAAGATTCCGCGATCTACACCTCCTCCGCCATCATTGGCATCGTTTAGCCAACTAACAAATGAAAATGCAGCGATTGATAAGAAGACTGGTACCATTGCAGTTGCGATGATCTTCTTGTACGATATGAATGAGGAAACTAGACCTGATGGATCATCCTCATGTTGGATTTCAAGTGATATTTTGTGGTAGGAAATAGAGGTGTAGAAGAGGACTATGAACGCAGCACACTCTACAAGGAGGATGCTCAAGTCTTCGCCTATTGACCAATCACCTGTGATTTCTATTTCTGAAAGTCTCTTCAATATTTCTCGCACTACCAACAAAGTGGCAATTTCAAACTGTTTCCCTACGGATGATGAAAACGAGTCAGGTATTGTTCTTATTAGCTCATATACCTCGTATGCCAAAAGAATCGAAAATGGAGTATACAATGTTGAGAGTGGAGATTTTACTAATTCTGATGAGTCGCCTGATATCGTGATATGACCTAAGTCGTGAAACACCCAAACCACAATATGAGCGACAAAACCAAGAATCGCCGATAGTATTGCTAACTTCCTAACTAAGTTAGCTGTCTCATCACCCAAGACTAGCTGATGGCATCTATCGATGAGGGGAATCATGCACTTGTTCCAAAAAATTTCATTTTTAGTGGCTTGTACGAGATTTTAAGTCAATATCTACTAAATTCTAATATTTTTTATTGACCATTCTAGTCAAATTCAAAAATGACAATTACAGAATAACGACATTTGAAATGGTTCATACATCTATTCCGTTCTGTGCTCCAAGAACTCGGCTTACCTGAACACCTGGAAGAACGGTGTCTAATCAAATCAAATAGGGTCTGTGAAAACCCTTCATTCGTATTGCACTGGATGCGAACGGCGATCAGGTTAGATGAGTGCCCGACATTCGACACTGCGATCCATATTGCTTCAACAAAAGACGTTCCGCTGCTCATATACCATGGGATCGATGAAAGGTACCCTCACGCTTCCTACAGACATCACAGATTCTTACTCGAAGGGGCTGCAGATGTAGCAGACAGAGCTGAGTCCTTAGGTGTTGATCACATCGTTCATGTATCTAGAAAGGGAAGTAGGGGGCCATATCTTATTGAATTGGCTAAGGAGTCAGGGTTGGTAATTACCGATATGGTTGATCTTGAGCCATGGGCTAGTTGGTCAGAAAGGTTGTACGGAAATTGTTGTTTAGTGGAGGTAGACTCACATTGTGTTTTGCCAAGGCCTGTTTTTGGTAAAACAATTGACAGGCCCTTTAGATTCAGAGAAGCCACAAAAAACCAGATGAAGAAACGGGCAAGCCTAAATTGGCCTAGAATGAAGTTGCGGCCCAAAGGAATGCCAGAAACATGGAATCCACCCTTTAGCCCTGTTGATGTACGGCTTGAGCTAACAAATGATGGAGGTGCGGAGCTTATGTCCGGTTGTGACATTGACCCCACCGTAGTACCTGTTAAAGAACTACGAGGGGGTTCTTCATCTGCGACAGCCCGTTGGGAAAATTGGTGTAAAACAGGACTTAGGCGATACCACTTGAACAGAAACAATGCTGCCTTGAGAGATGGGGTTAGCGGAATGTCCCCTTGGATCCATTATGGCATGATATCTGTGACACAAATCGTAAGGGAAACCTCAGCGATAGGAGGCAAAGGGGCAGAGAAGTTTCTTGATGAGATGCTTGTATTCAGGGAACATGCACAACACCATGCCCATGCGTTAAAACATCCTGAACGATGGTCGAATATTCCCGAGTGGGCAAGTTCATCATGGGCGGATAGAACCGGAACAATATCCGAGTTATCACCGATGGAGTTGGAGAGAAGTTGCACCGGAGATGTCCTCTGGGATTCTGCACAGACAGGTTTAGTCAGACACGGAACAATGCATAATAATGTTAGGATGACATGGGGAAAAGCGTTTGCAAATTGGGTAGATGACCCTGAAGAAGCAATGAAAATTGCGTTAGAACAGAATAACAGATTTGCGCTTGATGGTAGAGATCCTAGTTCGATAGCTGGAGTTCAATGGTGCTTCGGACTTTTCGACAGAGCATTCGGACCTGTAGACGCGGTAATGGGTAAAATTCGTAAAAGACCTACTCTGTCCCACCAGAACCGTATAGACATTGCAGAATACGTCGATATAACAAATAGGCCGGCCGGAGGTATTCCTTTGGATATAGGAATTATTGGAGGCGGGTTGTCGGGAATGTTTGCTGCTAGGCTACTCACCGATCTTGGCCACAAGGTGACCATTTGGGACAAGGGTGCTCGGATAGGTGGTAGGCTAACGGGTTGGAATACAGACAGTGGCGAAATCTTTCATTTGGGGTCAAGATCCTTGGATTCCATCCCGAGATGGATGGATAGATTTACCGAAGAGTGGGAAAGGCTTGGGTTTGTTAAGCGTAATGGGTCCACTCTGATACCTCTCAAGCCTATTCCAGACCTTCTAAATCATTTGTCTCAAGGATCAGACGTTCGTCTCAGCCAAAGGATAACACACATAGATGTCATCAAAAATGGAGTGAGGCTAACTAGGGATTTTGATGGAGATGTGAATGTATCAACCCATGACAAAGTCATAGTGGCAGTTCCTGTGGAGCAGGCCATCGTGATAGCCAGTTGGTTGGGGCTAGAAATTATGGGGCAAAGTTATTCCAAAATTATCTCATGGGGGCCCTTTCAAGATATCCCACAAACGGTTCCTGAAGGATATAATCTAACTAAAGTAGACGATTCGACGTTGCTAGTAGAGCTTTCTTCGGATTATAGCGAAATATTAATTGAAAATAGCTTAGATCAAATAACAAAAATAATTTCTGAAAGAATGGGTTTGTGTAGTGATGGATGGAAGTCTCACAAGTGGAGATACAGCACGCCTTTCTCGGGCCCTGAATCAGTGTTATCAAAAAATGGCGTCTCATTTATTGGTGATGCTTTTGGTATGGAAATTGGAACCTCCGGTGCCGCTTTAGAATCCGCAGCAAGAGCGGTATCCAATTTGCACCTGTCAAAATTTGAATCAGCGTTTAGAAGGAGTCGGATTCAGGCATCTTTATTTGATTGGTAGAACAACAATTTATCTCTTGTGGGAACGTCAGTAAGGTGTGGACAGAGTAGTAACCATCTTGATAGTATTGTTCATTCTACCTGGTTGCACTTCACCTGTTGTCGAAGATTTAGAGATCATCCAAGGCGAAAATGATGAGGAATTGCAGGGCGTTAACGTGATTGCGAAAACTCTAGGTAGGGAAATAGACATAACTCGAGACTACAATTTGCTTGAGCAATCAGGAAACAATAGTACTCTGATTCTTTGGGCAGCGGCTGGATGTAATGGCTGCCATCTATGGACAGAAATGATTCGGCAGTGTATGCAAAATGGCACAATACACGAAGATGCGAATGTGGTTACGATTCACAGATATCCCAATTTTGAGGAGACCCAATATGTATACGACACCTACGGTAATAACTCATCAAAACAATACAGCCCGTGGCCAGTTCTAGTACCCTCAGAGACAGACACTGCTTGGGACGCTTCTACTGGAGAGCAAAGCTCGGTCCCACTACCAGAAGCTTTCAACAACCCGGTCACTCCTACGCTTCAAGTGATAGACTCCGGAGGTATCGTTATTTGGCAAAGCAAAACTTACTATCCAGATTACTCAATTATTGAAGAAGCTCTGGGGGCTTTAATATAGAAAATAAAATTCAACCTCAAGAGAGGGAAGATCTGTTAGTTTTCAGATTGGAGGAATATGAATACATCTTTGAGCAGTGGAGCATTGATGGGGATTTAACCTGAGATTCTTAATTGAAATGGGGAATTGTTGTGAGTTATGGTGACATTCTACTATCTCCCCGCCTAGACCACAATGGAAGGGATACCCCGAGTGAGGCCTCCAGGATTCTATTAATCGCCACAATAGTTTCTGTTTCAATATGGGCATGGCCCATATCAAAC
Organism: uncultured Candidatus Poseidoniales archaeon; assembly: GCA_902573115.1. Classification (GTDB taxonomy): domain Archaea; phylum Thermoplasmatota; class Poseidoniia; order Poseidoniales; family Thalassarchaeaceae; genus UBA36. The sequence goes on along the minus strand of CACGIM010000005.1, from coordinate 7,704 downwards.
GGGATGCCTCTCATTTGGCTTTTGGTAGTGTTGTTCGTCTCAACACCCATACTCTCTTTTGGCTGGTGGGTCCTATCTTTACTGGGTCGAAGTAGAAAATCTAGAGAGCTTACTCCTTCTGTTGGTAAATCAAAGAAAAAATGAGATCAAAAGACCCTTATGTCGGAATTTGTATACTTTAGATTGTCCTATCCAGTATCATCTTATTCTTTTGTGCCCAATATTATCAGAGTCCCAGCCCAATTATCCTTTCTTCCAGTTTGGTAATGCTCTAGATTGGTGAATCCAGCGTTTTTGAATTCAAATAGCCAATCCTGAATGCTCCTAGTGGCCAATTTCAAGTTCATTGAATCCGGCCATGAAAGGCTTGATTCATTCTCGAGATAATGATCCATACCAATAGCAATAGTTCCACCATCTAATAACCATTTATCATGGGTTAACTTAATGAATTTAGATGGATCCTCAAGATAATAGATAAATTCCATGCTGAAGACTAGGTCTACCTTTTCATGAGGAGACCAGCTCGGTAAGTTACCGACCTCATAGTTTCCTTCTGGGTCGATTTTCTTTGCTTTATTTATCATAGCTGTAGAACCATCCACCCCCATACTTGATGCGCAATCAGTCAACTTTGATAATCTCCTCACGGCCCATCCATTACCGCAGCCAACATCTATTGATTTGAATTGATTTCCAAGCCTTGGCAATACCTTCGAAATCATTACCTCTACACTTGGTGCATGGCCATTTTCCATACCCTCGTCACGTCCTTCCAATGCCCATCGGCTGAATACCTCGATAGCAGAATTATGCACTGATCGAATCTAATCATTAAGGTATATCATAGTTGACAAATAAGAGTCTGTTCCGCTAACAAGAAAGATAAGAAGGTCCCATAGATATTATCGAAATTCTTCTGTTCAATCTGGTCTCACCCAACTTGCCCAGGATTTGGGGGTTTCTCTAACGTGAAAGGCCCTAAGGAAAAGGGAGTTTCCGTATGACGAGGTGATTAATGGGTCGACTTGATCAAATGCCCATTTTGCAAGATTCTCTGCCGTGGGTATGAATGGCATTAGCACAGTTCGGTGCTCATCACCCAATATAGAAAGTGCGTGTATCGCCTCACTATCATCTTCAAAAACTAAGAATGCGTGATCGACAACATCGTGAATAACTGTATTTAAAATACTGGATACGTCTGAGAAATCCATCAGCATACCTTCCTCTGAAACTCCCTTTTTTTCTACCACATCACCCTCTAGTTCCGCCTCCCATCTGTATCTATGGCCATGCATGTGTCTGCATTTGCTATTGTGGTTTGGAACCCTGTGACCAGTGTCGGTCTCCACCCATCTTCTGATCCTAGTTGTCATTATTACTCCCCAAATTGAAGTCCATACTCGCGGAATTTATGCAATATCTCTCCCCTCCAAACTCCAGTGGCCCGTCGTCAAAGACGTGTCCTAAGTGTGCGTCACATGACCCGCATCTGACCTCAACTCTTTGCATACCATACGATTTATCCACAATTCGCTTGATACCAGCCTTTTTGTGTTCGGAATGAAATGCTGGCCAACCGCATCTGGAGTTGAATTTCATTTCCGAAGTGAATAGTATATGGCCACAGCAAATACATACATATTCGCCTTTCCTATACTCCATGTTGTAGATTCCTGTATTCGGCCTCTCGGTTCCTGACTCTCGTGTAACATGGTACTGGAGATTGGTTAGCCTCTTCCTCCATTCTAGGTCTTTTTCTGGATCGAACTTGGGCATATCTTTACTCATTCCTAAATCCCCTTCCTTTCCTGTTCTAAGGCATAATTTAGAACCGTTTCCCAACCGTCTACGTAATTGAGTGGATCCTTTCTTCCTATGCTATTGAAAGCAAGAACCCGCTCAACGTCGGCTCCTGTTTTTCCTGAGCTACGGCCATACTTGTCTGGATAGTATGAGGTGTTCGTATTCGCCATAATGGTATCAAAATCTAACCCCAATGATTCACAAGATTTGAGGGCATCAATCAGGATACTACTTTTATCACCGAAGATATAGGGCAAATGGAATGATATTCTATCGCTACCCCAATTTCCAATGGAGAATGATTTTTCTAGTGATTCGTAAAATTCCGGTCTGCAATCGGGATATATCTCATGGTCCCCACTGTGTACTCCCAGTGAAACCCTAACCTCACAATCCTCTGTACTGGATATACTCAGAGCGTGGCCATAGAGGATTGAAGAAAATATTGCATTTCTATTGGGCACAACAGTTTGTTTCATTTGTTCCGATTGGTAGTGCCCTTCTGGAACCTCAATTTCTTCGGAGGTTAATGCTGAATTCAATTTCCCCATGGCTGATTTAAGATCTAACAATACATGTTCTACATTGTGTCCTTTTTCTGAAAGGTAGGCAATGTTTTCTCTGGCCTTGTTTAATTCAATAGAGTGCTTTTGACCGTAATCGTATGATAAGCATGTAACCTTACTCCCTTCTGCGATGATTTGGAGTAGAAGGGCCGTGCTATCCATTCCTCCCGAAAGTGACATCACGGATCTAATCATGGTACACCCATCCACTTGTGTGTTTGTAGGCTCAATCTCCAACCAGGGCTCTCTTTGACTAAATTTTCAACAACTTGGAAATTCTTTCCATTTTCTTCTACTGACTCATTTTCCAAATAACAAGGTTGGATGTACAAGTTGTGGAATCCCCTCTTCAAATCATCATACATCGATAGGTTCTGACCGCAATATACCACTTTTAGCTCATCGCCAGTCCTTTGATTTATGGAAGCATTTGGGTATAGCTGGTCCTTAGGGCTAACGCAAATCCAGTCAATAATTGGATCCACGGGTATTGTTCCATTAGTCTCTATAGAGAGGAATATGCCATATTCTTTCAGTCTAGATCCAATAGTAGAGAGGTCTTGCATTGCAGGCTCACCGCCTGTGAAGATAACTCGTTTGCAATCATAGCTGAGAACCTCGTTTATTATTGAATCAATATCCATTTCCTCATAGGTCATGAAATCAGTGTCGCACCATTCACACCTGAGATTGCAGTTTCCAAATCTAATGAACACATGAGGAATGCCATTGTGAAACCCCTCCCCTTGAACAGAGTGGAATATTTCCACAATTGGATATTTTACCACTACATCACCACTCTAATTGTCCCTTCTCATTAGCTGGAGTACTTCTGCCCTAGCTTCGGCCTTTTCAAAGAAAACCCCCCTCATAGCACTGGTAGTCATAATTGCATTTTGCTTCATTACCCCTCTGCACTTCATGCACCCATGTTGGGCTTCAAGAATTACTGCGCACCCCAAGGGGGAGAGGTGTGCCACGATGTCGTCGGCCACGGATTGTGTTATTCTCTCTTGGTTCTGAAGTCTCTTCGAATGCATATCCAATAGTCTGGCAAGCTTGCTAATTCCCACTATTCTCTCTACGGGTATGTATGCAATATGGCCCCTACCAGAAAAAGGTTGGAGGTGATGTTCGCAGGTACTGTGGAATTCCGTATCTTTTAGGAGAACTATGCCTTCATATCCTTCTGCGTTGAATGTCGAGTCCAAGATTGATTTCGCGTCCTCATCATAGCCCGAGAATATCTCATCAAATGATTCCACAACTCTCTTTGGGGTGTTGGCTAACCCCTCTCTCAAGTCTCCGTTTTGGCCTTCTATGTACCTAACAATCGTTTCGACAGCACTCATTGCTTTTTTCTTACTTGTCAATTAATCACCCGATCTACCATGTCTTTCATCTATCTCATCCAACTGATCCAACATCTTTCTACATGCGGTTCTTATCGCGTCAGCTAGACTAACGAACTTCTTATGATCACCAACATGGGTTTTCAGATCAATCAGAATTTCCTGAGGCATGTCTAGACTTACCTTTGGCATAAAACTCCGGCCATAGTTGTGCCAATAAATATTACTAGAGTATTATTAGAGTATTATGACCGTCTACTCTCGATCTTATCGTCGAGTCCTGAATAGCTTTGATCTAATGTTCTTGCCCTTTCTTTCAAGCTTTCTAGTTGGGAGTTAGCCTCTTCCTCCGGTATATTCTGAGAGATTAGATTAACGATTAATGATAGGCCTCCCTGTATAGACCCAGCCTCTAGGAAGGCATCGTTAGAAATCTCCTCAGTTGCCCTTAATATTTCCAACGTGTCTCTCAGATAGTCAATCTCAGACTGAATATGGGGTATCGACGTTTTTTCCAGGCTTTCTATTCGGTCCAAAGAGGTAATCATGATTTCGCGAAAAGAGGTTCCTTTTTCATAATTCTGACTGTTCATATTCAACTAGTTCAACCAAAACACCACCACAAGATGATGGATGTATGAAAGCTATTTTATGGCCATTTGAACCAAGAATTGGCTCATCATTGATCATCCTTATTCCCATACCTTTCAGTTGGTATATTTTCGACACGAGGTCAGGGACGTTGACTGCAATTTGCTGGACACCAGGCCCCCTTACGGATAGGAATTTACCCACGGGGGAATCAGCAGAAAGTGGCTCGAGAAGCTCAATGTTTGTTTCTCCATCGCCCCGCATGTACCTAATTTTAACACCTTGGCTCTCCACTACTTCGTCATCACCTTGAGTAAATCCAAGCGCTTCCCAAACCTTTGCAGTGTTATCTAATGAGTCGGTGGCTATCCCGATATGGTTTACAGATCCCTTACCCATTCAAACACCACTAGGGGCAACCCAGGTCCCAAAAACTTCTCTCATTATGCTATTGACCTCGCCCACAGTTGCTTCTAACTTGACTGCAGAGATAATTGGTTCCATAACGTTTGTACCATCAATACAGGCTTTCCTTACCTCTGATAGGGCGAGTTCCACCTGATTTTCGTCTCGTGATTTTTTAAATTTGATTAGATCGGCCACCTTGTTCTTTTCATCGTCAGGATTGATGACCAGCCCCTCGAATTCTGGTGCTGTTTCTTCTGAATGGGAATTAACCCCTACCACTAGCTCTTCTCCAGTCTCTACCCTATTGATCTGTTCCCATGCACTTTCATGAATGATTTTTTGCTGCAGGCCCGCCTTCACGCATTCCATTGCTCCACCCATGGATTCTATCTCCATTATTGTCTTTCGAGCTGCTTCAATTAGGCCATCAGTTTTTGATTCTACGATCTCGGACCCCCCTAATGGGTCAACAGAGGAAGTAATTCCTGTTTCCTCTGCAAGGATTTGTTGTGTTCTTAGGGCTAAATTGGCAGATGCTTCGGTTGGTAGGCCTAGAGCTTCATCAAAGCTATTGGTGTGAAGAGATTGGGTGCCCCCAAGTACCGCTGCAAGTGCTTGATATGCAACCCGCACAGCATTGTTTATTGGTTGTTGGGCGGTTAAAGTCACCCCTGAAGTCTGAGTGTGGAATCTAAGTTGTGAGGACTTACGATTGCTAGGAGAAAATTCCTCCTCGACCATTTCGTACCATAGCTGTCTTGCAGCTCTAAACTTGCTAACTTCCTCAATGAGGTCATTGTGACAGGCAAAGAAGAAAGACATTCTCGGAGCGAACTCGTCTATCTTCATGCCCATCTCAATAGCCTTTCTGCAGTAAAATATAGCATTTGATAAAGTAAGGGAAATCTCTTGAGAAGCCGTGCAACCAGCCTCACGCATGTGGTAACCACTGACAGAGATTGTATTCCATCTTGGTGTGTTTTCCTTGCACCAAGACATGAGATCTGTTGTCAATCTGACAGAGGGCTCAGGAGGATAGATGTACAATCCTCTGGAAATATATTCTTTCAATATGTCATTCTGGACAGTCCCCGATAGTTTTTCCCTTGGAGTCCCCCTTTCATCTGCCACTGCCACATATAGTGCCAGTAATGTTGTTGCTGGAGCGTTTATTGTCATTGATGTTGAGATTGATCCCATATCAATCCCTTCAAATAATTCCCTCATATCGTGAATTGAGTCTATCGAAACACCAACTTTGCCCACCTCTCCTGATGAAATTTCATCATCCGAGTCGAATCCCAACTGAGTAGGTAGGTCAAAAGCTACTGATATTCCTGTTTGACCGCCATCGAGTAGGTTTTGAAATCGCTCATTAGTTTTAGCTGGTGAAGAGAATCCGGCGTACTGCCTCATTGTCCAGAGTCTGTCTTTGTACATTCCTGGGTGAATTCCCCGTCTGTATGGTGGTTCACCTGCTGACCCGTCCACGGATCTCGCACGGGGTTGTCCGACAAGAACCATTCTCAGGTTTTATCGCCTGATAGTATAACCATCTACTATTTTTTCCAACGTCTTGAGTTGGTTTTTGTCAATTATTCCTTCATTCAGCTTTTCGTCTAAGAAATTTTTTGCTTCCACGGTAGTCTGTCTTTCCCCCCTAGCCCAAATAGTGGCAAGTAGGTTGGATCTATGTTCCTCTGCCACACCGATGTTATCTAACAGACCTCTCATCTCGTATTTGTACTCCATGTGGCGACTTCTGTCAAGCCTCTTTGCTCTAGCAGCCGGTTGATAGGAAGATACTTTGTTCCTGAATTTCTTTTGTGGTTTCTTAACTGTTCCTTTTGATTCAACTTTAGCACTTTTTCTTGATTCCTCTGCTGCTTCCTTTACTTCCTTCGCTGCCGCTTTTGAAGCTTTAATCATGCTATTCTGAATAATTTCTCTAGCCTTCAAACTCCTCCCATCGACCTCTGTTTCTTCTATATTGGTCTCTGGACTCTTCGGGGCTTGTTTTTCCTTTATTTTTGTTCCAAGTATTTGCTTCTCTACAATTTCTTCGGGCAAATCCTCTGAAACTTCTGCCTTTATTTCGGGTTCTGTTGGAATTTCTTCAACCTGCTCATCTATCGAGTTGCCCTCACTTTCACTATCAACGGGTTGAACCTTGGCCAACACAGACTCAGATTGCCTGACGGGGGATTTAGGTTTTGCACCGGGTACTGACGGAGGCGCTCGTTGAGGAGCCCTTCTCTGGAATGTTTCAGGCTTCGTTTTGGAAGATTTCTTGACGGAGGGGGAGGCTTGTGAACCGGTCCCAAAGACGTTCTTTGGAGCGGCCTTCTTTCTCCTTCGTCTCTGCACTGTCTAATCAATCCTCAATCCACCGGCCGGACCGGGTTTCATAAGATTTCGTGACGCTTCAATCCCACAAAACCACAGTATTGTCAGTTCTTAGCATTGGGTTTATTGCACTTTCAGAGATTTCAGTCCTTATTCCAGAGTCGATCATCCTTCTCCCAAGTTCGGCTATCATTGTTCCATTATCGATACAGTATGGCTTATCTGGCCAGTGACATTTTGCACCTCTTTCCTCGCACATTAAAGTGCCCATCTCCCTAATCCTCTCATTGCATGCTACTCCACCCCCCAATAACAACTCATCTTTGCCAGTATGGGCTAGAGCCCTCTCAGCTACTTCCACGCATGCGGCGAAAGAGTGCTCTTGCAATGACCAACATACTTCCTCAAGAGGGATTCCCTCAGATATTCTTTGAATGGCAGAGGTTAGTATCCCCGAGAATGCTAAGTCCATGCCTTGTATTCCATAAGGAAGTGCCACTGAATCGAGATTATGCTTTACTCCGTCAATTTTTGATGCGAGTTTCTCTATTTCTGGGCCACCGGGAAATGGAATCCCATTGTGTCTAGCGAACTTATCCAGCATGTTACCTATCCCTATGTCTAATGTCTCA